>CAYMRQ010000331.1:0-275 GCA_964392845.1 uncultured Rhizobium sp. | reverse complement strand
CGCCCGCCGGATCGGTGATGCTCGCCAATGCCGCCTCGATCAGCGCCCGGCTGGAGGTACGCCCGGCCGCCAGATCCTCGGCGAGGCTGAGGACCGTCGGTTTCTGCGGAACGGTGGCGGCTTGCATGACATCCTCTCCCATTCTCGTCGCTGCTATGGACCCATCAGCAAATTTTCGAATCGGCTGCGGCTAGCGGCGGTGCTCGGACCGCTTCCGTCTCGTGGGCCTTCAGCCCACGGACTTGATCCGTGGGCGCATGCGGGCGGGACGCCCG
>CAYMRQ010000330.1:707-4145 GCA_964392845.1 uncultured Rhizobium sp. | reverse complement strand
TTCTCCATCGCGATCACCGCCTGCGCCGCGAAATTCTGCAACAGCGCGATCTGCTTATCGGAGAAAGGACGGACCTCCTGGCGGTAGGCGGTGATAGCCCCGACCAACGTCTCGTCTTTGCGCAACGGGACCATAATAAAGGTGCGGCCACCACCAACTTCGACCAAAGCCTTGCGCACGGGGCCGATGCGCGGTTCCGCCGCAATATCCTCGACCTGCGCGAAAGCCGCCCCGCGCAACAAGCGTTCGTGCATGCTCCCAGGCTCCGGTCGATACGGCGCTTGCGACAAGATTTCGGCAAAGGCGGCGGGTACGCGATGCAGCGCGACCGGTCGGAAGACCTCGCCGTCGTAGGTCCACAAGGTGCCAAACGCTGCCCCGCAAAGGTGTATGGCCTTTTCCAGGATCGCATCGAACACCGGCGCGAGGTTGCCAGGCGACGAATTGATCACCTGCAACACCTCGGCGGTCGCGGTCTGCTGGGCGAGCGCCTCGTCCCGTTCAGTTCTGTACTGAGCAAGCTGGCGCTGGAGATCGGCAATAATTTGCCGGGGATCGTCAACCGTATTGTCGGGCATCAGCCTGGTTCGCGCTTCCGGCCTGATCATACCGAGGGAGAAATTTCCCTGTTCTCAGGGAATTCGCGCGCGATCCGCCCGGGCTTCGCCTAGGCAAAAAACGCGCGCAATGCCCGATAGGTGTCGTCCGGCGCTTCCTCGGGGAGGAAATGGCCGCTGGCGATCGCCTGGCCGGTGACGTTGTCGGCGTGCTCGCGCCATACCGCCAGCATGTCGTAGCCGCTGCCCTGCCCGCTGCGCTGGCCCCACAGCACCAGGAGCGGCATGGCGATCTTGCGGCCGCGATCGGCACGGTCGTGTTCGAGGTCGATTCCTGCGCCGGCGCGGTACTCGTCGCAGGTCGCCCGGATCGTTTCGGGGTTGCTGAAGCAGCGCAGGTATTCGGCGAAGATTTCCGGCTCCAGTGCCGATGGGTTGCGGTCGAGGCCGAGCGAGTGGCGCAAATAGTACTCGGCTTCGGCGCCGATCAGCCGCTCAGGGAACGGGGCCGGCTGGATCAGGAAGAACCAGTGGTAGCTGCCGGTCGCGGCCTTCTGGTCGATCGTCTCGAACCGGTAGAGCGTCGGCACGATGTCGAGGAGGGCGGCGCGCTCGATCCGCCCGGGGTGGTCATCGCGAGGCGTCACGGTGGGTGACCCGGGCGTCACCGTGGGTGACCCGGGCGCCGCGGTCATGCCCGGCGACGCGAAACCGCTCGAAGCCGAGCGCCGCCATCGTCTCGACCTGGTCCTGGGCGAGCGCGCGTTTCGAGTAGGCGGCGTGGTCGGGCCCGCCCGGTGGCTTCGCGCTGTCGCCATAGCCGCGCAGATCGGGAATGACCAGGGTGAAGTCCTGCGCCAGGCGCGGCGCCACCTTGCGCCACAACACATGGGTCTGCGGGTAGCCGTGCAACAGCAGCAGCGGCGGCCCGCTGCCGCCGGTCACCAGGTTGATCGCGGCGCCCGAGGCCTCGATCCGCCGGCGCTCGAAGCCGGGAAAGAATTCCGCCATCGGGGCGGGTTACGCGGCCGTTTCGGGCGGCCCCTTCAGCTCGACGGTGTTGCCGTCGGGATCGGTGATGTAGATCGACGAGCCGTAGCCCTCCGCGCCATAGCGCCGCCTGACCTCGCCGGCATCGATGCCGTGCCGCTTCAGGTGCGCGGTCAGCGCGGGGACGTCCATCTCCGCGATGCGCACCGCGAAATGGTCCATGTTGCGGCCGTCGTCCTCGTCTTCGGTTCGCGGCACCAAGTCGATCAGCGCGGTGCCGGCGCGCAGTTGCACGAGGCCGATCTCCGCGAGGCGGCGCTCGACATGGAGGCCCAGCACCGCTTCGTAGAAGGCGATCGCGCGGTCGATATCGGCGACCCGCAAGACGACGTGGTCGAGGCCCATGACAAGCGGCGCGGATTGGCCGGGCGAGGCGGCGCGTGTGGCGAGAGTTGCATCATCAGGCATGGCTTGGCTCCTTCCCTCATTGCGGCCGATTACTGCGACGGCGCGGCGCGCCGTTGCGCGCGCTCGGTGCGGGCTGCGCGACGCTCCCCGGCGCTCAGAACGCCGTCATGGTTTGCATCCATCCGGTCGAACCGCGCGGCGGCGGCCCGCTTCGCGCGCGCCACTGCGGGCTCGATATATTGGTCTTTCGTGATGTCGCCGCCTCTGGTCGCCGCATTGCCGGCCGGTGCCGCCGCCGGCGCGGTTTGCGCCATCGCGGCCGCTGGGCAGAGCAAGGCGACAAGGCTCACGACAAGAACGGCGCGCAACATCGCATCCCCGCTGGTGGCGGCGCTTCGCGAGCGTATCGGACCTGTGCCGGCGGAGCAATGATTCCGCGCTCCAATCGCACTAGGAATCGCGGGCGGTGCGGCGCTACAGTCGAGGCCAGGGGAACACCATCCTCAACACCGAACCAGCGAGGACAGATGCAGCCCATCCGCATCGGCAATTTCGAGATCAGCCGCATCGCCGATTACCAGGGTCCGTTTTTCGACCCGCCCGATTTCTTTCCCGATTTCGACCCCGAAGTGGTGCGCGCCAACGCGGAGCTGTTGGGGCCGCGCCTGCTCGATCCGGCGACCGGCAAATTGATTTTCAGCTTTCACAGCTTCGTGGTGCGCACCGGGCATCACACGATCCTCATAGATTCGTGCATCGGCAACGACAAGGAACGCCCGACGCGGCCGCAATTCCACCGCCTGCGCAGCTCGTTCATCGGCGACCTCGCCGCACTCGGGGTCAGGCCGGAGGAGATCGACTTTGTCATGTGCACGCATCTGCACTGGGATCATGTCGGCTGGAACACGCGCCTGGTTGACGGCAGCTGGGTCCCCACCTTCCCCAACGCCAAATACGTGATGGCCAGGCGCGAGTACGACCACTGGCAGGATTTTCACGCCAGCGGCGTCGACTCGCCGCATTCGCGCGCCTTTGGCGACAGCATCCTGCCCGTCGTCAAGACCGGGCAGGCGCTGTTGGTCGGCGATGATTACGCGCTCGACGACGGGCTGTGGTTCGAACCCTATCCCGGCCACACCCCGGGCAATGTCGTGATCCACGCCCGCTCGGGCGGCGAGCGCGGGATCTTCATCGGCGATGTGCTGCACCATCCGTTGCAATGCCTGAAGCCGGAATGGTCGACGATGGCCTGCACCGACCCCGACGCCTCCCGGGTCAGCCGCAAGCGGCTGGTCGAGGAACACGCCGACAGCGCCACGCTGATCATGCCGGCGCATTTCCCGGACCCGACGGCCGGTCACATCAAGCGCCACGGCCCGGCCTACCGCTATCCGCAAGCCGGCTGGATCGTGCTGCACATCGAGGGCGAGCCGTATGACCGCGGCGTCCAGCACGGCCAGCTCCTCGCCGAGGAGATCGCCGC
>CAYMRQ010000330.1:0-697 GCA_964392845.1 uncultured Rhizobium sp. | reverse complement strand
CCGGCCTACCGCTTCGCCTTTCGCGAATGAGACGGCGCGAGTTCATTGCAGTACTCGGTGGCGCCGCGGCTTGGCCGCTCGCCGCGCATGCGCAGCAGGCAGGGAAGGTCTACCGCATCGGTTTTCTGGGGGACAGTCCCGCGGCGTTTGCGGTACGCACCGAAGCTTTTCGCCAAGGGCTTCGCGACCTGGGATATTTGGAGGGTCGGAACATCACCATCGAGTACCGGTGGGCGGAGGGGAAGCCAGAACGGATGCGCGAATTGGCGGAGGAACTTGTTCGGCTCAAGGTCGATGTCATCATCACAGCAGGTTCCATCTACACCGAGGCGGCCAAACGGGCGACCTCGACGATCCCCATCGTCTTCCTGGGCCACGCGGACCCGGTCGCTACCGGCCACGTGTCCAGCCTCGCGCGGCCGGGCGGCAACATCACCGGGTTCTCCGTCATGTTGACCGAGACAACCGTCAAAAGCCTGGAGCTGTTCACGCAGGCCGTTCCCGGGCGCGCGCGCGTTGCGGTCATCTTCGACCCCGCCACGCCGTCGCATGGACCGATCTTGAAGGCGGTCGAGGCCGCCGGCCCGGCACTGGGGCTTCAGTTTCAACCGGTGGCGATACGCAGCGCGACGGAGTTTGACAGCGCCTTTTCGGCCATCGTGCGGGAACGCGCCGACGCGGTTCTGGTCCTTGCAAC
>CAYMRQ010000329.1:0-4157 GCA_964392845.1 uncultured Rhizobium sp. | reverse complement strand
GCTCGGCCCGGCCGCGGGTCTGCGCTCGCGCGGCGAGCTTGTCCTCGAGGCGCTCGACCACGCCGATGCGGTCGCCGCCGCGGCGGCGCTGTCGCATCTCGACCCCGCCGCCTATCGTAGCTTCAACCTGATCATCGCCGATAACCGCGATGCGTTTTGGCTGCGGCACAGCGGCACCGGCCGGATCGCGGCGCGGCCGCTTGGCGAGGGGCTGTCGCTGATCGCCGCCGGCGATTTTGACGAGACGCGGACGCCTCGCCTCGCCCTCGCCGGGCCGCGCTTTCGCGCCGCGCCGGCGCCCGATCCCGACCGCGATGAGTGGACCGCCTGGCAGGATTTGCTGGGCGACGACACCGCGCCGCCCGGCGCACCGGCAGAGGCAGCCTTGCGGTTCCGCACGGCGCGCGGTTTTGCCACGGTGTCGAGCGCGCTGATCGCGCTGCCGGCCGCGCCGTCGCCCGAGCGGCCGGCAATATTCCGTTTTGCCGGCTGGCTGCCCGAGCCCTCGCCCTGGCACAACGTCAACGTGATCTAAGTGATCTTGCTCCCGCTCTCCGCGATAACCATATCAGCCGCTCTCGCAATTTTAGCGGAACCCAGATGCCGCGACGCCGGCGGATTTATGAAGGCAGGTCCAAGGTGCTGTTCGAGGGTCCCGAACGGGGCACTCTCGTCCAGCATTTCAATGACGACGCGAGCGTCTTCCATAATCAGAAGCGCGGCATCATCGTCGGCAAGGGCGTCCTCAACAACCACATCAGCGAGTTCCTGATGCTGAAGCTCGCCGAGATCGGCATCCCGACGCATCTGGTGCGCCGGCTCAACATGCGCGAGCAGCTGGTGCGCGAGGTCGAGATGATCCCGATCAGGGTCGCCGTGCGCAATGTGGCGGCCGGGACTATGTCGCGCCGCCTCGGCATCGCTGAAGGCACGGTATTGCCGCGCTCGATCATCGAATATTATTACAAGAAGGACGAACTCGGTGATCCGCCGGTCTCCGAAGAGCACATCACCGCCTTCGGCTGGGCCAGCATCCGCGATCTCGACGAGATCGGGCACATCGCCCTCAGGGTCAACGATTTCCTGACCGGTCTTTTTCTCGGGATCAACATCAGGCTGGTCGATTTCAGGTTGGAATTCGGCCGCGTCTATAGCGATGACGAGGTGCGCATCGTGATCGCCGACGAGATCAGCCCGGATAGTTGCCGGTTGTGGGATTCGCGCACCAACGAGAAGCTGGACATGGATCGCTTCCGCGAGGATCTCGGCCGGGTCGAGGAGGGCTATCAGGAGGTGGCGCGCCGGCTCGGCATCGTGCCGGAGGGCGGGCCGGGCGATTTCAAGGCGCCGAAGACGATGCAATAGGGGCGGTGGCGATGAAGGTGCGCGTCCATATCAGCCTCAAACCCGGGGTGCTCGATCCGCAGGGCCAGGCGATCGGCAACGCGCTGAAGGGCCTGGGCTTCGCCGGGGTCGGCGACGTTCGCCAAGGCAAGCTGATCGAGCTCGATCTGGTGGAGACCGATCCGGCAGCGGCGCGTGCGCGGGTCGAAGAGATGTGCCGGCAATTGCTGGCCAACCCGGTGATCGAGAATTACGCGATCGAGATCGGCTGAGGTCGAGCCCGATCGCCGAAAACCCCGTTGTCATTGCGAGCGAAGCGAAGCAATCTCGTGCCAGTCGTGCTCGCCTGATCGAGATAGCGTCGTCGCGGAGCCTGTCCTCGGGCGGCGCGGAGCGCCGACCCGGGGGCTCCTCGCAAATGACAAGATCTCTTGCAATCCTCTGCATTATCATCAGTGCTCTGGCGTTGCCACGGAGTCTCGCGGCCGAGCCGCAGCGCTGCGTGCGTGCCGACATCGTCCTGTGGGGCGACGGCAAGCATGACGACAGCGCTGCGCTGAATGCCTGGTTCCGCGGCGACGACGCGATCTGGGCGGAGAGCGGCGAACCCGTCGGCGCGTCGATCGCCGGCCGCAGCTTTCGCCTCTCGGCAGCGGTTTACGTCACCGGCGGGGCCGGGCGGCGGCTCGAAGAGTTCCGCATGGTGTGGCCGGAGCGCGGCGAGACCGTTTCCGGCGGCGCGATCCTGTCGGGTACCGATCCGGAAGTGGCGCCGACCCTCTCCGGGGTCAGCATCGTCGGCGGCGATCCCGGCGAGGGAACCCCGTTCGAAGCGCCCGACACCGCTCCGACCGGTCACGACGACCAGGCGAGCTGCGCGATCTCCTGAGGCGGGCGGGTGTTTTGTTTTTCTTTTGGTTAAATTAACCAACAATTTTATGGAACCAGTCGCCGCATTCGTGGCCAAGTGCCGCGTCGCAGAAGCATACAGGGATATGGCGTGATGCTTGAAGCAACGATGCTGCAAATCGCGCTGTCGGCGTTCTCGACGATGTTCGGAAGCCTGGGAGTGTTTTGTACGTATTTCAGCTTTCACCAGCCCTCGCTCGGCGCCCAGGCTCTGGTGTTTCTCGGCACCGCGACCGCGATCGTCTGGTCCCAGCCGCAAACCTGACGAGCACCCCTGGCCGCGCACCGGTCGCGAAGGATCGCCGGCCTGGCTTGAATGCCCGATCGGCGCGGCGTATGTGACGGTCATCCGCGCCATCGCATCCCGCGCCCGATGAACGCCCGATGAACGCAGTCGTCATCATGTTCCCCGGCTCCAACCGCGAGCACGATGTGTGCCTCGCGTGGAAGCTCGCCACCGGCCACGAGCCCGCGCGCATCTGGCACCGCGATGCGACCCTGCCCGACACCGACCTGATTATCCTGCCCGGCGGCTTTGCCCATGGCGACTATCTGCGCTGCGGCGCGATGGCGGCGCATGCGCCGATCATGCGCGAGGTCAAGGCCCGCGCCGAGCGCGGCACCCCGGTCTTAGGCATCTGCAACGGGTTTCAGATCCTGACCGAAGCCGGCATGCTGCCGGGCGCGCTGTTGCCGAACCGGACGTTGCGATTCATCTGTCGCGATGTGCATCTGCGCGTCGAGAACAACCAGACGATCTTCACCTGCGGCTATTCGGCCGGCCAGACGATCCGCGTTCCGGTGGCGCATCATGATGGCAGCTATACCGCCGACCCGGCGACCCTCGACCGCCTGGAAGATCGCGGCCTTGTCGCCTTCCGCTATTGCAGCCCCTCGGGCGAGCTGACCGACAGCGACAATGTCAACCGCTCGACCCGCGCCATCGCCGGAGTCTTCAGCGACAGCCGCACGATCCTCGGCCTGATGCCGCACCCCGAGAACGCGACCGATCCGCTGTTGGGGGGGACCGATGGCCGCGCGTTTTTCGACGGCCTGGTTAGCGCGCTGCAGTAATAATGCGGCCTCGGACAGCGATCGTGCGTCCTTCGAGACAGCCGCTTCGCGGCTTCCTCAGGATGAGGTAAGTGTTTAATGCCACAGACAAATCTTCCTCATCCTGAGGAGCGCCCCAGAGGGGCGCGTCTCGAAGGACGCAAGGCGCCCATGCAGATGCCGCGAAAAGTGCATCTGACGTGATCGGCAGCAACGTCACCGCCGAGCTTGCCGCCGAGCACGGGCTCAGCGCGGCAGAATTTGCGCGCGCTTGCGTGATCCTCGGCCGCACCCCGAACCTAACCGAAACAGGCATCTTCGCCGCGATGTGGAGCGAGCATTGCTCGTACAAATCGTCGAAGATCTGGCTGAAGACGCTGCCGACCACCGGCGAGCGGGTGATCTGCGGCCCGGGCGAGAATGCCGGAGTTGTCGATATCGGCGATGGCGACGCGATCGTCTTCAAGATCGAGAGCCACAACCACCCCTCGTTCATCGAGCCCTATCAGGGCGCGGCGACCGGGGTCGGCGGCATCTTGCGCGACGTGTTCACGATGGGCGCGCGGCCGATCGCCCTCTTAAATTCGCTGCGCTTCGGCAGCCCCGACCATCCGCTGACGCGGCACCTCGTGTCGGGGGTCGTCGGCGGGATCGGCGGCTACGGCAATTGCGTCGGGGTGCCGACGGTCGGCGGCGAGTGCCAGTTCCATGCCGCCTATAACGGCAACATCCTGGTCAACGCGATGTGCGTCGGTCTGGCGCGCGCCGACCGCATCTTCTATTCCGCCGCCGCCGGCCCGGGAAACCTCGTGATCTATGTGGGGGCCAAGACCGGGCGCGACGGCATCCAC
>CAYMRQ010000328.1:0-4169 GCA_964392845.1 uncultured Rhizobium sp. | reverse complement strand
CGCCGCCCGCTCCGGCGCGCGGGTCACCGCAATCGTCGGCAATGCCGAGCGCGGCCGCGTTGTCGACGGGCTCGGCGCCGCCGAGATCGTCACCGGAATCGAGGATGCGCAGGGCCGCTTCGCCCTCATTCTCGAAGCCGCCGGCGGGGCGTCGCTGACGGCCGCGATCGAGCGGGTCGAGCACCGCGGCACGGTCGTCATTTTCGGCAATTCCTCGGGCGAGCCGGCGGCGATCAATTTCCGCGACTTTGGCGAGCACCAGAATGCCCGGATCCAGGCCTTCCACTACTTTACCTCGGAGGCCGAGGAGCGCTTCGCCCCCGATCTCGCGCTGCTCGCCGGGCTGGTCGCGGACGGGTCGCTCAGGCCGCGCATCGCCGAGCATGGCTGGCGCGACATCGCCCGGATCGGACCGCAGTTGCGCGACCGGCAGATCCCGGGCAAGGCGGTTTTTCACATCGACCAGCAATGAGAGAGGAGAGGACCATGACGATCAAGGTTGGCGACAAGGTTCCGTCGGTCACGCTGCGGCATCTGACGCCGGAAGGGCCGAAGGAGATCACCTCGGACGAATTGTTCGGCGGCAAGAAGGTCGTGCTGTTCGCGGTGCCCGGGGCCTATACCCGCACCTGCTCGCAGCGCCATCTGCCCAGTTATGTCGGAAACGCCGCCGCGCTCTCGGCCAAGGGCGTCGATACGATTGCCTGCGTAGCGGTCAATGACGCCTTTGTGATGAACGCCTGGGGCAAGGAGCATCAGGCCGACAAAATCATGATGCTCGGCGACGGCAATGCCGATTTTGTCAAAGCAATCGGCCTCGAGCTCGACCGCGTCAAGGAGGGCATGGGCATCCGCTCGCAGCGTTACGCGATGCTGGTCGAAAACGGCATCGTCAAGGCGCTCAATGTCGAGAAGCCGGGCGAATACGCGGTCTCCAGCGCCGAGGCGATGCTGGAGAAGCTTTAACCCGAAGCGCCCCCACCCCGACCCTCCCCCGTGATCCCCGGATCAAGCCCGGGGAGGGGAGGGTAGGGGCTTGATGCGCCGCGGGGCCGATGCGGCCGCCGCGAGGGTGACGATCGGCGCGCGCGGCCTTGCAACCCGGTGGCCATAGGTCGATTCGGCGTTCGGCGCGTCGCCACAATCCCCCGGGATCAAAGCATTACGAGCATTCTTAAATAAAACGCGCAACATTTGAACAAAAATTCCTTAGTGATTGCCTGCCGGTTAATGCCCGATTAACGACCATCGTGTGGAATCGCGGTGATCATATTGTACCGAAAGGCCTCGGGAGCCGGCAGATCAGGCATGAACCCAGAACTCGACAGGTCTTTTGATTGGACGGTCCGGTTCGTCAGCGAGATCCCGGCCGCTGTTGCATTGTTCGACCGGGATCTGCGCTATGTAGCGGCGAGTAAGCGGTGGATCGGCGCTTTCGGGCTGGGTCGTGCACCGCTTGCCGGCCGGCGCCACGAGGAGCTTTGCAAGACCGGCCGGGAGGCGCTGGAAGAGGTGCAGCGCCACGCCTTGGTCGGCGAAACCGTCGAGGACTACCATCTCGTTGACGATGATGCGGAACTAAGGCCGTGGCCGGCAATCCTCAACGCGCGACCGCATCGCGACCCCGTCGGCAGCATCGCCGGGGTGATCGTGGGGCTGCGAAAAGACCCTGTGACGGGCGTCAGGGATGGGGTGCAGTCGGTGACGGATCCGCTGACCGGGCTCGCCGATCGCCATGAATTTGCCCGGCGCCTGGGCGAGGCTCTGTCCGATCCGGATCCGGAACGCCGCGCCGTCATCGTCTTTGCGATCAATCTCGACAGCTTCCGCAACCTCAACACCCTCCATGGTTTCGCGTTCGGCGACCAGGTGCTTAGTATCATCGCAGAACGGCTGGTTTCGGGCACTCGATCGAGACATTTGAGCGAGCAGAGTACGGGCGCGCACGGCAGGGACATGGTTGCCCGGCTGGGAGCTGATGAATTCGGCATCATTTGCAGCTCCCCGGCGCTCTCACCGGCAGAGGTGGCAGCCTTCGCTGCTCGGCTCTCGTGCATTGTCCAGTCGCCGATCGCCATCGCCGATCAGTGGCTTCGGTTGACCGCCGGCATCGGAACCATCACCACAACCCGGGCGCATCGCGAAGCGGACGACGCGTTGCGCGATCTCGACCTCGCCTTGCGGCAGGCAAAGGCGCTCGGACCGGGCAAGGTGATCGCCTGGGAACCTGAGCTGACCAGGGTGGCGATCCGGCGCTGTTCGCTTGCCGAGCAGTTGCGGCGGGCGGTCGACAACGGCGAATTGCTGCTGCACTACCAGCCGGTCCTGCAGCTTAGCGACAACCGGATGGTCGGCGCGGAAGCACTCTTGCGCTGGAACCATCCGAGCGAGGGGTTGGTTGCCTCCGCGGCTTTCCTCCCGCTGCTCGAGCAAACCGGCTTGATCGTGGAGGTTGGCTGTTGGGTCATGCGCGAGGCGGTCCGCCAGGTCGAATCCTGGCGCCTGCTTTACGGCCGGGACATCATCGACTGGGTCAGCGTCAACCTCTCGGCGCGGCAGTTCGACGACCCCTCGGCGCTGCTGGCGACCTTGCGCGAGATCTATGAGGGCGGCTTCTCGGTGCACCGTCTGAAGCTCGAGATCACCGAGACCGCCTTCATGCGCAACCTGGAAAACACCGGCGCGGTTCTCGCCGAGCTCGACGCGCTGGGCATCCAAATCGCCATCGACGATTTCGGCACCGGATATTCCTCGCTCAACAGCCTGCGGCATTACCCGGTCGACACGATCAAGATCGATGCCGAGTTCATCAGCCGGATAGGCACCGCCGACGGAGAGAAGCTGGCCCGGGGGTTGCTCGAGATCGCCCGCGCGCATGATGCCGCGATCATCGCCGAAGGTATCGAGACTGCCGCGCAACGCGACTTCCTGCACGCCAGCGGCTGCGGCTTTGGCCAAGGCTTTCTGTTCGCCGAGCCGATGGATGGGGCGCGGCTCGGCGCTTATGCCTTGACCCGCGCGGTCACCGCCAATCCCGGGCCGGCGCGAAAACGGCCGACCGGCAGGACGAGTCAGTCCCCCGACATCAGCAAATCCGTTACAGGTAGGGTGATACGGTGCGGCGCATAGCGGCCGGTCAGCGCCAACAGGCGGTTCATCGCCCCGGTGATCACGATTCGGCGCCGCGCGGCGAGGCCCCGGTAGCCGAGCCGCGCCACATCCTCAGCGCGCATCATCCGGCGCAGCCGCCGCGCCATCAATGAATTGTCGGCTCCGGCGACGGTGAAGAAATTGGTCGCGGTCGCGCCCGGGCACAGCGTCGTCACACTGACCCCGGTGCCGCGCAGCTCATAGGCCAAGGCTTCGCCGAGGCTCAGCACATAGGCCTTGCTGGCGAAGTACGCGGCCATGCGCGGGCCCGGCTGAAACCCGGCGACCGAGGCGACCAGCATCACCCGGCCATGCCCGCGCGCGATCATGCCGGGCAGCAGGAGCCGCGTCAGCTCGGTCAGGGCGACGATGTTGACCTGCAGAATCTCGCTGACCCGCGCCGGGTCGCACCGGTCGAAGCGCCCGGCCACGCCGAGCCCGGCATTGTTGACGAGGATGTCGATCGCCAGGCCGCGTCTCGCGATCTCGGAGGCGAGGGTCGCGGCCGCGCCCGGCTTACTGAGATCGGCCGCGATCACCGTCGCGGCAGCGCCGCCCTCGCGCAGCTCGGCGGCCAGCGCCTCCATCGGCGCGACGCTGCGCGCCGCGAGAACGAGGTCATGGCCGTGCCGCGCCAGCTCGCGCGCCAGCGCGGCGCCGATGCCGGCGGAGGCGCCGGTGACCACGCCGCGGGGTCGGGGGGTGCTGTCCATGCGGCTGATCCTCCTGTGAGCCAGTCTAGCTTCCGGAAACCCTTGCTCGGCAGTCGACCTGACCCATTCCGACTCATTGTCATTGCGAGCGAAGCGAAGCAATATCCCGCCGACGGCTTTTCCCTCGCTCCGGGGGATTGCTTCGTCGCTGCGCTTCTCGCAATGACGCCTCTTGGCATAGAAGTTCGGTATTGCGTTTATATTCTGACGAATGACTGGAATACCGTCCTCTACACAGGCGTGACCAGCAACCTAGAGCGGAATCCGCTCAGGCCCGCGCATAACCTGAGTTTGCGAAGAAGTTGG
>CAYMRQ010000327.1:0-4225 GCA_964392845.1 uncultured Rhizobium sp. | reverse complement strand
GGCCGGCGGCACCGATACCGCGTTCGACGGATCGCATGGCGCCGGCGGCGGCGGCGGCGGCGGCGGACGCAACTCGTTCGGCGGCTCCGGCGGTCTTTACGGCGGCGGCGGCGGCGGCAGCGGGGTCACCGGCGACGCGCTCGGCGCGGCCGGGGTGATTTCGATCACCTACACCCCCGGCGGCGCCACGATCATCCACACCCCGCTGATGCCGTTCGGCCTGGGGACGATCTGAATGAACCGGAGACCGAGTTTCTTCCGAGGGGGAACATGATGGCCGCGCGCCCGAACCGCCGTCGCCACCTGATGAAGCCCGTCATGGGCAAATTCGCCGGGCTCGCCGCACTGCTGCTGAACGGCATGCTCGCCTGCCAGCCGGCCTATGCCGAGACCTGCCCGACGATCGCCACCGGGACCTGCGCCTGCACCGTCGGGACCAGCGCTGGCGTGTGCCTGAACGCCAGGACGACAGCGCAATACCGCCTGATAGTCGTCGACAACGAGAGCGACGGCGACGATCGCCTGCACCCATGACCGCACGATCAACGTGCAGGCCGCGCAGAACGCCTCGTTCGGCACCGCGACGACGGTTCTGCAGGGCTCGACGTTCTCGTGCGTCCGGGTGAATTGAACTGATGGCGGTCGCCAACACGAACCGCGCTCGGCCGCGACGATCAAGAACCTATCGATCAGCGCCCTGGAACTGTGAGACGGGGCGCCTAACCGAGGACAGCACGAACCGAGGAGATTTTCCCGATGCGCTTTTACTGGCCGATCGCCAAGGTCGATGCCGAGCAGCGGATGGTGTGGGGCTATGCCTCGACCGAGGCCGAGGACGACCAGGGGGAGACCGTCACGCGCGACGCGTTGACTGCGGCGCTCGACGACTACATGCGCTTCGCCAATATCCGCGAAATGCACCAGCCGTCGGCGGTCGGCGTCGCCACGGAAGCCGCAATCGACGATAAGGGCCTCTATCTCGGCGCCAAGATCGTCGACAGCGATGCCTGGCAGAAGGTGGTCGCGGGCGTCTACAAGGGTTTCTCGATCGGCGGCAGGGTGACCGCGCGTGATCCCGCCGACCGGCGGCTGATCACCGCTCTTCGCCTGACCGAAATCTCGGTAGTCGACCGCCCGGCCAACCCCGAGGCGGTATTCGATTGCTGGAAACTTTCCACCGGCCTGGCAACCGGAGGCAGCATGGCCACTATTGCGGCGACAACCGGCGCACCCGTGCAGATCTGGGATTGCGGAGTTGCCGGTCACCGCCATCGCGCGAAGGCGGAGGCGGTGCGCTGCCTCGACGGGCATGAGCCCGCCGCCGCTGCGACAGCTTCAAGCGACCATAATGAGAACGCGGCCGGGAGCGGTAGCGACGATCCCTATGGCGACGTCGATTACGCCGATCTCGGCTATCGCCCGGACGGCCGCAAGCGCTACCCGATCGATACCGAGCACCATATCCGCGCCGCCTGGGCCTTTATTCACCAGCCCGGCAACGCGCGCCGCTACACGGCGGGGCAGCTCGAGCGCATCAAGGCGCGGATCGTCACCGCCTGGCAGGCGGAGATCGATCGCGACGGGCCGCCGGCGATCGCGATCGAGCACGGTCGTGCGGCCGACAGGGCGCGCAATAGCCTCGCTGAGGTCGGCGGTCTGGCGCAAATCATCCTCGATCTCGAAGAGCTGAGCGACCGCATCGCGATCGAGGCGGCGGTGGCAGCGGACGACCCACATCTGGCGCAACGGCTGCAAGGGATCATTGCCGAATTGTGTGACTTCCTCCAAACGCGTGTCGCCGAGGAAAGCGCCGGGCTGGCGGATGGCAGCGACGGACCGGCCCAGGCCGACCTTGCCGCGTTGGCCATCGCCGGCAATCTGCGCAAGGCGCGCCGGCCGGATTTCGCGCCCCTCGCCAGCGGCCTTGCCAAGCTCGCCGGCGAGATCGTGCCGCGCCTTGATGCATTGCAAAAACGAGTCGACGAGATTGCCCGCACGCCGCTGCCGCCGCAGACCATCGCGCGCGGGTTCGCGGGGATCTCGAAGCGGGAAGATGCCGGCGGCACGATCACGGCCGTCGAGGACGTCGTCGCCGCGCTCGCGCGAATGAGCGACGAGGAGCGCACCCTGACCTTGATCAAGGCCGCCCACGCCAACCCGATAGCTCCTCTTGGCCGGCCCGCAGGATTCGCGACGCGCTAGCGTTCGCGGCCTGAACCCCTAACCCAAACCTAGCCCCCACCCCTTCCCTCTCCCGCGTGCGGGGGAGGGAAGGGAGGGGCGCCGGATTTTTTGATGCCCGAGCGGAAGGACACACCGATGAACCCGATCCAGGACACCCTCGATCTGGTAAAGGGCGCGTTGCGCACGCCCGACGACCGGATCACCAAATCGATTACCAGCGGCACCGGCCTTGTTGCCTTCGATCTGCAGGCGCCGGCGAAAAACCTCTATCCCGTCGTGACGCCGATCCGCAACGGAATACCGCGGGTCGGCGGCGGCACAGGAACCGCGACCAACTGGCGCCAGGTGACCGCGCTGACCGGCTCCGGCTTCGACTCGATGGGCTGGGTTCCGGAAGGCCAGCGCTCCGGCCAGATGTCGTATTCGACCGCCTCCAAATCGGCGGCCTATGTGACGATCGGCGAGGAAGACGCGGCGACCTACGAGGCAATCAGCGCCGGCCGCCATTTCGAGGACATCCAGGCGCGCATGACCTTCCGCCTGTTGCAGAAACTGATGCTGAAGGAGGAGATGGCAATCCTCGCCGGCAACGCCTCGCTGCAACTGGGTACCCCGGCGACCCCGTCCTTGTCGGCCTCGGGCTCGGGGGCGACGCTGCCAACCTTGACCTATTCGGTCATCGTCGTCGGGTTGACGCTCGAGGGCTACCAGAACTCGAGCCTTTCAACCGGCATCGCCACGACCAAAACCATCAACGGCGCCGACGGCAAGACCTTCGTGTTGTCGGGCGGCTCGTCCAACAAGAGCGCGAACGCGACCCAGGCGGTAACCTTGGGCCAGACGCTGTTCGCCAGCGTTACCGCGCTCCAGGGCGCGGTCGCCTATGCCTGGTTTGTCGGTGCCGCCAGCGCCGAGACGCTGCAGGCGATCACCACGATCAACAGCGCCAGCTTCGCAGCGCCGCTGACCGGCGGCCAGCAGGCGGTGTCGGCGATCACCGCCGACAATTCGGCCAATCCGAGCTATGCCTATGACGGGCTCCTCACCACCGCGTTGAAATCGGGCTCGAACGCCTATGTCAGCGTCCTGCCGACCGGCAGCGCCGGCACCGGCACGCCGCTGACCGCGTCGGGCCGTGGCTCGGTCGTCGAGATCGACACGATGTTCCAGCAGATGTGGAACCTCTACCAGGTGTCGCCGACCGTGCTCTACGTCAATGTTCAGGAGCTCAAGAATATCACCAGCAAGGTGCTGTCCAACGCCTCCGGGCCACTGTTGCGCTACGAGGTCAGCGGCGACGGCAACGCCTACGATCTGGCGGCGGCGGGCGCGGTGTCGTTCTACTTCAATCCGTTCACCTTGAATGGCGGTCTGCGCATTCCGATCCGCATTCACCCGCGGGTGCCGCCCGGCACGATCATCGGCTGGGCCGAGCACCTGCCGGTGCAGTACCAGTCGAATGAGGTGCCCAACGTCGCCGAGGTCAAGACCCGACAAGACTACTACCAGATCGACTGGCCGGTGGTGACACGCCAGCGCCAGGCCGGTGTCTATGCCGAAGAGGTGCTGGCAGTCTACGCGCCGTTCGCGATGGGAGTCATCAGCAATATCGGCAACGGCTAAAAAGAAACACGTCAACGCAGAGGACGCAGAGGTTTCGCGGAGGACGCGAAGGCAGCGCAGCCGCTGAGCCGCCATCGCGTCCTTAGCGCATCCTCCGCGGTAAGGCGTTTCTTCCCTTTTCCATTGATTCGGAGCTCGGCAAAATGGCGTTTGGCGACCTTGCTACGCTAGCCGATGTCAAGGCCTGGCTGCAGACCGGACAGGACGCTTTTCCGGATACCGATGACGCATTGCTGGCTCGCCTGGTTACCGCGGCCAGCCGGTTCGTCCAGAGCTGGCTCAATCGCCAGATCGCGCCCAGCGATTGGCAGGAGGTCCGCGACGGCAGCGGCGGACAGCGCCTCGCCTTCGCCAACATCCCGGTCACCGCGGTCTTGTCCTTGTCGCGCACGGTCATCAGCGGCGACCAGCCCAGGGG
>CAYMRQ010000326.1:0-4252 GCA_964392845.1 uncultured Rhizobium sp. | reverse complement strand
CCCGCCAATGCCCTACCGCCTCCTCAAATTGGCTGAGGCTCGATGGTAAGCGGGACGTCCTTTATGATACACTGTGGGTTGGGGAAATTTGGCGGAGGATGAGCCGGAACTCTATTATTTGTGGACAAGCTCCGAAGCGCGTCACGTTCGCCCTAATTACCGCAAATTTTCGTCGGTCTTAACATGCACCCCCGCCAGCGCAGCTTCGATTGCGGCCGCGTCAATTTCCGGCACTCTACCCGTAGTCCTCATCGCTTCGAGTTGTCTCTGCGCGATCGGCATCATGACACGGGCGATCGCATTCACATCCATTCCGCTCGCGACCGTCGGAATCATCACACTGGACCCCTGCGTCACCCCCTCATACGGCATGTGAGCCCCGCCGCCTTTGCGGAAGCGCCATGCAACGATGCAATTCGCCCCTACCGATGGATCTTTGCGGTGAATCCCGAAGTTCAGGGCCGCGAGGCGTTCAGCGACGGCGGGCGCCGAGATCCTTCCGCTATCGTGCGCTTTGACGAGGCGCAGCACATCCCGCACCCACTGCTGGTCCTTCGCCAGTAGAGTAGACCCTGAGCCGGCTGTAGAAATGCGCGGGTTCCAGGTGAGCGGCGCATTCAGCGGTGCGACCATCCGGGCATAGCCGAAACCGAGGTTCTTTCGGTCGGGTGATAAGATCAAGCCGATGTTATAGATGACAGGCTTGCCGTCTAAGAACGCTGTCGCGACGACGTAGTGGGCAGCGCCCGTCCGCGGCATCCTCCTCATATGTGGAGGAAACTGCCGTCGCATCGCATCAACGATCGCGCCTAGCGATTTTTCAAGCGGCAGCGGGCGTCCCCGAAGCACTCGACTCATCCAGTCAGCGGGCTCAGTACCAAGAGCAGTCGCTCCGAGTCCCGCGTAGCCGAGTATTCCAACCCCGTCGGATGTATCGAGGAACATGATCTTGCGGGCGTTCTCGGCGACCGGTCGTCCATTGACCGAAAGTCGCCGGTCAGCAACAAGCCACGTCGACTCCCGCCCGACGATACCGACTACGAGTGTCATTGATCACGGCCTCCGCACCAATCCGGCCGGCCTTTGCCCCACCGCACCGCAACGTGCGCCGTGATGAGCATCTCGCCCCCGTCGGCGCCGCGCACTAAAAGCCCTGCCTGGCCTCCGTTCTTGCCGGTGATAGTAGTCGGGGTGAAGGACTATAAAGACTGTCGATGTCCGCGTCCTTAGGGGCGTGATCATTGTTGACCGAGAATACGAACCGGTTAAGAAGTCGCCAGCGATGTTCATCCCTGACCGCATTCTAGAGTGGCCTCTACGTGATAATCCGGTTTATCGCGTAGACACCACCCGACCGTCGGCCTGCTTGGTCTGCTCAGTAATATACCGACCGCCCGGCCCCGCCGCCTGCCGCGACCAGCTCGCCGGAGACCGCCCAGGCCTTTTCCGAGGCCAGGAATACCGCAACGAACGCGACCTCCGAAGCGTCCACCATGCGGCAGATGGAATTGCCCCGCGGCGAATCCGGAGCGAAGTCCTGCTGCTCCGCCTCTTCCGGGGATACGCCCAGCTGGGTGGCGCGGGCAGCGAGCAGGCTTGGCGTGCGCTCGGTGCGGGTCGTGCCGGGGTGGATGCAATTGACCGTGATCCCATGACGGCCCAGTTGGACTGCCAGCGTCTTTGTCATGTGCACTAGGCCGGCATTGCGGGCGCCGCCGCTGAGATTGCCGGCGTTGCGGGCGTTGCCGCCGCTGATGTTGATGATGCGGCCCCAGCCCGCCGTCTTCATGAACGGGATGACAGCGCGGGCACAGCGCAGCGCTCCGACATACTTCACGTTGAAATCCTCGATCAAATCCTCGTCGATGACGGTTTCGATCGGGCCGGTCGCGGTGGCCGAGCCCCCTGGCGCCGACCCGCTGTTGACCAGGATGTGCAGCCCGCCCAGTTGCTGTGCCGCCGCGGCGACCATGCGGTCCACCTGCTCCTTGCTGGTGACATCGGCTGCGAGGGGAACGATGCGACGGTTCGTCTCGGCAGCCAACTCCCGCGCCGTCGCCTCCAGATCCGCCTTGCTGCGCGCCACGATCGCCACATCGGCCCCTTCGCGAGCCAATTCCCGCGCGATGGCTTTGCCAATGCCCCGGCTACCGCCAGTCACGATCGCATGCTTGCCTTCTAATCCGAGGTCCATGGCATTCTCTCCCTTGTCGGAGTGACCGCGATTTTGTTGCTCCACTGCTCATTGTTCTCTCTGCGGGAACCTGGCGCAAGGGTTGCCGGACGCGGGGCAATGCATGGAACGTGACTAGAGGCCTCCGGCAGAGCCGCCGCCCGAGCGCGATACGGGCGCACCTATCCCTGCGCCGATCGGGGGGCGTCGGGCAACAACGGCAATGGGGGCATCAGCACACGCTCAGGCCACCGCACCCAGATGGCTCAATGGCGCCGATACCGGGCATAGGCAGATCATCCGACCGGCACTACGAGTGGGTTCTTGGCAGACGTGAGGTCGGAGCGCTTAATTCGACCGCGCGAACCAATATGCGGACCTGTCGGTCGAGGAATTCCGCAAGCGGGCGCGGCTCCATATCGAGGCGCTGAACCATGCGCTGGCCGGGGTTCCGCCGGAGCGCGTGCGGATGCATCTGTGCTGGGGCAACTACGAGGGGCCGCACCATCACGACGTGCCGCTCGCCGAAATCATCGATGTCGTGTTCACGGCACGGCCGGCAACGATCTCGTTCGAGGCTGCCAACCCGCGCCACGCGCACGAATGGACCCTGTTCGAGCGGGTCAAGCTGCCGGAAGGCAAGACGATCATTCCCGGGGTCATCGAGTCGAAATCGAACTTCATCGAGCATCCGGAGCTGGTCGCACAGCGCATCGCCCGCTACGCGAACCTCGTCGGCCGCGACAACGTCATCGCCGGCAGCGATTGCGGCTTTGGCACCTGGGTCGGCCAAGCCGCGGTCGATCCCGACGTGGTGTGGGCCAAGCTGGCAGCGATGGCCGAGGGCGCTAGGCTGGCCACGAGACAATTCTGGGGCGGTTGAGAAAGGAGATGCCGATGCTGCCGCTGATTCTCTCGTCTGACTCTCACGTGTTCGAACCGCCCGATCTGTGGCAGACCCGCATCGATGCGGCGTTCCGGGATCGTGCGCCGCGGATCGAGCGGATTGGCGGCGCCGACCAGATCGTGGTCGAGGCGGATCAGATCCTCTCCGGGATCGGCCTCATCTCGAACGCCGGCGCGCGGTTCGATTCCCCCGAGACGATCTCCGCCCAGGGGCGCTTTGAAGACGTGCACCGCGGGGGGTACGACCCCGAGCAGCACCTCAAGGACATGGCGCTCGATGGGGTGGCCGGTGAAGTCCTCTATCCCTCGCAAGGGCTGTTTTACTTCAAGGTGGCGGACCCACCGCTGATGTCCGCGATCTTTCGCGCGTACAACGACTGGCTCGCCGAGTTCTGCCGCACCGATCCCGCCCGCTTGAAGGGCATCGCGATGATCAACCTGGACGACGTTCCGGACGCGATCAGGGAGCTGGAGCGCACCGCCCGCCTCGGCCTCTGCGGCGCGATGATCACCGAGTATCCGCTCGAAGACCGGCGCTACGACCAATCCGAGTACGAGAAGTTCTGGGCCGCCGCCGCGGCGCTCGACATGCCACTGAGCCTGCACACGGCGACGCGGCGGCAGGGCAGGATCCGCGGGGCCGGCGACAAGACGCTGCGCGACGCGAGCAGCCGCGCGACCAAAGCGTTCTATCCGGCGCTGTCGCTGTGCGATCTGATCTTCTCCGGCGTCTTCGAGCGGCATCCCCGCCTCACCCTCGCCATCGTCGAGTTCGAGCTGGCGTGGGCGCCCCACCTGCTCCACGATGGACTACACCTACCGCGAGCGCCACGGCGAGGCGTTCTACCGGTTCAAGGACGGCATGCTGCCGAGCGACTTCTTCCGCCGCAACGTCGTCTTGAGCTTCCAGGAGGATGCCATCGGCATTCGCCTGCGAGACGCCATCGGCGTCGACAACATGATGTGGGGCTCGGACTATCCGCACAGCGAGTCGACGTTTCCGCAATCGCGCAAGATCCTGGCGGAGATCCTGGCCGGGGTGCCGGCCAACGAACAGGCCAAGATCGCCGCCGGCAACACCGCCCGGGTGTGCAATTTTGACATGGCGAGACTGACCGTCCCGGCGTGAAGAGCCAACCTGTCCGCGGATCGACGAATTCGTCGTGCGCGCGC
>CAYMRQ010000325.1:0-4266 GCA_964392845.1 uncultured Rhizobium sp. | reverse complement strand
TCGACAACCTCCGGGGGGTGGGCATCCGCGCGAAGCTCCAGCCAATCGAGCGGGCGGCCTTCGCCAAGGGGTTCGCCGAGAAGACCTTCAAGAACATCATCCAGAGCGGCAGCGGCACGCTTGGCAATGCCGCGACCCGCCTCGAGGTTTTTGTAGTCAAGGGGGGCACTTATGCCCATGGCAACTACCCCGACATCGATGATCTGTTCCAGCAGCAGGCGACCGAGCTGGACCCCAAGCGGCGCGAGGCGCTTTTGCACAAGATCCAGCAGCTGGTTTACGAGCGGACGATCGCCGCGCCGATCTGGCAGCTGGGTTTCATCAGCGGCGTCGGGCCCCGGGTCGGAGAATCGGGGTTCGGGTTGATCCCGGCTTTCGCCTATACCGGGCCGTACGAGGACATCACGATCAAGAGCGGATAAAAGCCGCGCTTGAAGCCGACCGCGCCGATTCCGGCAGGTCGATCAGCGGGAGTGCGAACTCGCCGTAACAACGGCGAAGACATCCGTCGGCGCCTTGTCTAGATTGGGCGCAGGCCCCATCGTAACGGGCCGCCGGGACGGAGGCATCATGCGCTCACATCTCCATCGCACCGGACCCGCGCTTGATCGGGACGCGTCCGGTGTCAGCCGCCGCGAGCTCCTTGCGCTCGCCGCGCTCGGTCTCGCTGCCGGGGCACCCGGCCTGGCCATTGCGGCGGAGGCGAAAGGCGAACTTACCTGGGGCGTCCATATCTCGCTGGCGCCGAGTTGGTTCGACCCGGCGGAGGCGTCCGGGATCATCACTCCGTTCCTGGTGCTGTACGCGCTGCACGACGCGATGGTGAAGCCGATGCCAGGCCGGGCGCTGGCGCCGAGCCTTGCCGAATCCTGGTCGGTGAGCGAGGACGGGCGCAGCTACGATTTCGTGCTGCGCCAAGGCTGCAAATTCCACAATGGAGACCCGGTGACCGCCGCGGACGTCAAATTCACGTTCGACCGCTACCGCGGCACCGCGCACCAGCTGATGAAGGACCGCGTCGCCGCCGTCGAGATCGCCGACCCACGGCATGTCCGGTTTCAGCTAAAGGAACCGTGGCCCGATTTCCTGACATTCTATGCCACCACGACCGGAGCGGGCTGGATCGTACCGAAAAACCATATCGAGAAGGTCGGCGAAGAAGCCTTCAAGAAGGCACCGGTCGGCGCCGGCCCGTACAAGTTCGTCTCGTTCAAGCCGGGCCTCGAGCTGGTCCTCGAGGCGTTCGCGCCGTATTGGCGCAAGGCCCCCTCCGTCAAGCGGCTGATCTTCAAGGTCATACCCGATGAGGCGACGCGCCTCGCGGCACTGAAGGTCGGCGAGATCGACATCGTTTACTCGATCCGCGGCGAACTTGCCGAGGAGCTTCGCCGCACCCCGGGCCTCACGTTGAAGCCGGCGGTCGTCCAGGGCGGGTTCGCCCTGTATTTCCCGGAGCAGTGGGACCCCAAATCGCCCTGGCACGACGAGCGGGTGCGGCGGGCGGCCAGCCTCGCGATCAACCGCAAGACCAGCAACGAGGCGCTGACCCTCGGCCATTCGTTGATCACCGGCAACCCGATCGTCCCGGCTCATTACGAATTCTTCTGGCAGCCGCCAGCCCCGGTCTACGATCCGGGAGCTGCCAGGAAGCTGCTCGCCGAGGCCGGGCATCCCAACGGGTTCGACGCCGGCGACTATAACTGCGACGCCTCCTACGCCAACATCGGCGAGACGATCGTCGACAACCTGCTCGCCGTCGGCATCCGCAGCAAGCTGCGGCCGATCGAGCGGGCCGCCTACATCAAGGGATACAGCGAAAAGAAGTTTAAAAATCTGCTCCAGTCGGGGCAGGGGGCTTTCGGCAACGCGGCGACCCGCATCGAGGCTTACCTCCTTACGGGCGGCGTCTTCGCCTATGGCGGCTACCCGGATATCGACGCGCTCTATCAGCAGCAGGCGGTCGAACTGGACCGGCCGAAGCGGGCAGCGATCTTGCAGAAGATCCAGCAGATCATGATCGAGCGGGTCATCTATGCGCCGATCTGGCAGCTCGCCTTTATCAATGGTGTCGGATCGCGCGTCGGGGAGTCGGGGTTTGGGCTGATCCCGGGCTTCCCCTATACCGCGCCCTACGAGGACATTACGATCAAGGGAACATAGACGCCGCGATTGCGGCCGCCACGCCCCGCCGCCAGCACGTCCATCACCGGGCGCGTCAGCTCGCCGCAATAACGGCGAAGACATCGGTGCGCGCCGTCGTCTAGATTAGCCGTGAGGCCCTACCGGATGGGGCCGCTGGGATGGAGTGGTCATGGGCTCACTTCTCGACCGCGTCGAAGCCACGCCTGATCGGGACGCTTCGGGCATCAGCCGCCGGAATGTCCTCGCGCTCGCCGCGCTCGGCCTTGTCGCCGGCGCCGCCGAGATCGCCCCTGGGATCGCCCCTGGGATCGCCCGCGCTGCCGCGCCGCAGGGTCAGCTGACCTGGGCCCTCCACATCTCGCTCCCGCCGACCTGGTTCGATCCGGCCGAGACGACAGCGGTGATCTCCCCGTTCATGGTGCTCTACGCGCTGCACGACGCGATGGTGAAGCCGATGCCGGGCAACGTGCAGGCGCCGTGCCTCGCCGAGGCGTGGTCGATGTCCGAGGACGGGCTTACCTGGGACTTCACCATTCGCAACGGGGTCAAGTTCCACAATGGCGAGCCGGTGACCGCCGAGGACGTCAAATTCTCGTTCGAGCGCTATCGCGGCGCCAATCAAGCGCTGATCAAGCAACAGGTGGCGGCGATCGAAACACCCGATCCCCGGCATGTGCGCTTCCGGCTCAACGAGCCGTGGCCCGACTTCCTGACGTTCTATTCGAGCGCCAGCGGCGCCGGCTGGATCGTGCCGAAAAAATACCTCGAGAAAGTCGGCGACGACGGCTTCAAAAAGGCGCCAATCGGCGCCGGCCCCTACAAATTCGTGTCGTTCACGCCGGGGGTCGAGCTGGTGCTCGAAGCCTTCGATGGGTATTGGCGCAAGACTCCGTCCGTCAAACGGGTGGTGATGAAGTCGATCCCCGACGAGTCGACGCGGCTCGCCGCGTTGAAGCGCGGCGAGATCGATATCGCCTATTCGATCCGCGGCGAACTTGCCGAGGAGCTGCAAACCACGCCCGGGCTCAGCCTGAGTTCGGTCGTACTGCAGGCGACGAACTGGATTTACTTCCCCGAGCAATGGGACCCGAAATCGCCGTGGCACGATCTGCGGGTGCGGCAGGCCGCCAATCTCGCACTCGATCGCGATGCGATGAACAAGGCGCTGTTTCTCGGCGGCTGCAAGATCAACAACAGCATCATTCCCGACGCCTTTGAGCATTACTGGCAGCCGCCGCCGGCTGTCTACAATGCCGAAAAAGCCAAAAAACTGATGGCCGAGGCCGGCTTCCCCAACGGCTTCGACGCCGGCCCGTTTTACACGGACAGCGCATACTCCAATATCGGCGAAGTGGCGGCGAACTATCTCCAGGAGGTCGGGATTCGCACCAAGCTGCAACCGATCGAGCGCGCCGGCTTTGCCGCTGCTTACGCCGGCAAGAAATACACCCGTGGAATATTGCGCGGCGCGAGCGGTGCGTTCGGCAACACCGCGACGCGGCTCGCCGCGTTTGTCGTCAAGGGCGGCTCCAACGTCTACGGCAGCTATCCCGACATCGACGAGCTCTACCCGCTGCAGGCCAAGGAACTCGACCCGAAAAAGCGGGCGGCGATCCTCGAAAAGATGCAGCGTCTCGTCCACGAGAAGGCGATCAGCGCGCCGATCTGGGAACTCGCCTTTCTCAACGGGGTCGGTCCGCGGGTCGGCGAATCGGGACTCGGAAAGATCGCCGGCTTCCCCTATACGGCGCCCTTCGAGGATCTCACCATAAAAGGCGTGTAACCAATGTCGTGCTTGCAACGAACGTTTCACCTTGAGGGCTGAAGGATGTTCCTCGAAAAGGTCGCCAGACCCAAACAACCGTTGGGATCGATAGAGTAGCAAGCGCGCAACGGCCGCCGTCCTCGCCCGAGCGGGCGTGCGGCGGAACAAGGCCACTGACACTGGCGTCGACTGTCGGCTAGATTGGATACAAGACCCGCAGCGACGGGCAGCTGGGAGGAGAACGTCATGGGAATGTCATTGCCGGGCACGAAGCCCGGGGCCGAAGCGGTTGCTTCCGGCCTGAGCCGCCGGGATCTCCTGGCGCTCGCCGCGCTCGGTTTGGTTGTCGGTGCCCCACG
>CAYMRQ010000324.1:0-4270 GCA_964392845.1 uncultured Rhizobium sp. | reverse complement strand
CGACGGCGTCGAGCTCATCGGTGGTGCGCCGTACCTCGGGCGGCAGATCGGCCATCTCGGCGATGCCGCCGGCATTGTCGGTGACCGGGCCATAGGCATCGAGCGCGACGATCATGCCGGCGAGCGCGAGCATCGTCGTCGCCGCGGTCGCGATGCCGAAGAGACCCGCCAGCATATAGGACAAGACGATGCCGATGCAGATGACGATGACCGGCAGCGCCGTCGCCTCCATCGATACCGCCAGCCCCTGGATCACGTTGGTGCCGTGGCCGGTGGTCGAGGACAGCGCGATGCTGCGCACCGGCCGGTATTCGGTCGCGGTGTAATACTCGGTGATCCAGACGATGAACCCGGTGACCGCCAGGCCGACGATCGCGCATCCCAAGAGGCCCCAGCCGCTCACCGAGCCTCCGCCGATCATCGGCCACGCCGTGCCGAGACCAACCAATGCATAGATGACGAACGCGATCGCCGCGACCGACAGGATCCCGGTCGCGATCAGCCCCTTATAGAGCGCCCGCATGATCCCGTTTTCGGGGCCGAGCCGGACAAAGAAGGTGCCGATGACCGAGGTGACGATGCACACCCCGCCGATCGCCAGCGGCAATAAGAGGACCCGGTCGAGCAGCGGCTGAGCGAAAAAGATCGCCGCGAGCAGCATCGTCGCGACAATCGTCACGACATAGGTTTCGAACAGATCGGCCGCCATGCCGGCACAATCGCCGACATTGTCGCCGACATTGTCAGCGATGACCGCCGGATTGCGCGGGTCGTCTTCGGGGATACCGGCCTCGACCTTGCCGACGAGGTCGGCCCCGACATCGGCGCCCTTGGTGAAGATGCCGCCACCGAGCCGGGCGAAGATCGAGATCAGCGAGGCGCCGAAGCCGAGCGCGACCATCGCCTCGAGCACCGAGCGCAACTCCTCCGGCGGGGTGATCGCGCGCAGGATGAAATAATAGCAACCCGCGCCGAGAAGCCCGAGCCCGACCACCAGCATGCCGGTGACCGCGCCGGCCCTGAAGGCGATGTCGAGCCCGGCGGCGAGGCCGCCGCGCGCGGCCTGCGCGGTACGCACATTGGCGCGCACCGACACGTTCATGCCGAGATACCCGGCCGCCCCGGACAGCACCGACCCGATCAGATAGCCGACCGCGACGCGCCACCCGAGGGTGATCGCCAGGATGATCAGGATCACCACCCCGACGATGGCGATCGTCCGGTATTGCCGGTTCAGATAGGCGCTGGCGCCGAGCTGGATCGCGCCCGAGATCTCCTGCATCCGCGCGTTTCCGGCGTTCGCCGCCAGCACGCTGCGACTCGTCAGCAAGCCATAAACCAGCGCCAGCAAACCGCAGACAATGACGAAAATGTATGCCGGCGCCATCTGTCAAGTTCCTTCGCAGCGGTTGCAAAAGAAAGACCCGCCCGTAACCGCGCGCCCTGCGCGGCGGGGCAGGTCAAGGCATCGGCACCATGCCAGATGCCGCCTTTTCAGGCAACTATCCGATCAGCCGCACACCCTACGGTCCGGCATAGCGTGGCCCTGCCGCCGGCGCACGCTTGCGCCACCACAGTGCGATCCCAAGCCCCGTTATGTTATCAGTGACCTCTGACTTGACAGCCTCGAAACCTTCTGTCGATGGCCGATCGCGATGACAGCGCCCGCCGAGCGAGATGCCGAGCCACCGACCCTGGCGGGCCTGCGCGCTGTGCCGCGCACCGTCGTCGCGCTCGGGTTGGTGTCCCTGTCGATGGATACCTCGTCCGAGATCATCCACAGCCTGCTGCCGGTCTTCCTGGTGACCGTGCTCGGCGCGAGCGCGCTCTCGGTTGGTCTGATCGAGGGCATCGCCGAGGCGACGAATTCGATCGCGAAGGTCTTCTCCGGCGCGATCAGCGACTGGCTCGGCAAGCGCAAGCTGTTGGTCCTGCTTGGCTACGGTCTCGCGGCGCTGTCCAAGCCGCTGTTTCCGCTCGCGGAGGGCGTCGGGGCGGTCCTTGCCGCCCGCTTCATCGACCGCATCGGTAAGGGGATTCGCGGCGCGCCGCGCGACGCGCTGATCGCCGATGTGACCCCGGTAGCGTTGCGCGGCACCGCCTTCGGCCTGCGCCAAGCGATGGATACGGTGGGTGCGTTCCTCGGCCCGCTGCTCGCGATGCTGCTGGGGGCGGTCAGCAACGATAATTTCCGGATCGTGTTCTGGGTCGCGGTGATCCCGGCCGCGATCGCCGTCCTTCTGGTCGTGTACGGCGTGCAAGAGCCGGCGGCGCCGAGCGGCGGCGAAATCCGGCGGTTCCCGATCCAGCGCGCCGAACTGGCGCGGTTGAACGCCGATTTCTGGTGGTTCGTCGGGATCGCGAGCGTGCTGACCCTGGCGCGCTTCAGCGAGGCCTTCCTGCTTCTTGCGGCACAAGATGCGGGCATGGCGGTGGCGCTTATCCCTGTCATTCTGGTGACGATGAACCTCGTCTATGCGGCATCCGCTTACCCGTTCGGCCGGCTCGCGGACCGCGTCAGCCGGCGCGGTTTGCTTCTGCTTGGGATCATTTTCCTGATCGCTGCCGACCTCGTGCTGGCGATGGCCGGCAACCTGCCGCAGGTCATTGCCGGGGCGGCAATATGGGGTCTGCATATGGGGGCAACCCAGGGGCTCCTGTCGGCACTTGTCGCCGATGCCGTGCCCAGCAACCTGCGCGGCACCGCCTTTGGCCTCTACAGCTTGATTACCGGCGCGACACTGCTCGTCGCCAGCGTCCTGGCCGGAGCGCTTTGGACTGTCTCCGGGCCGGGGGCGACATTCACCGCCGGCGCCAGTTTTGCCGGTTTGGCCGCGATCGGGATCGTGCTGCGGTGGCCGAGGCCGGACGGTGGTTCGGCGCCGCCGGCGGTGCCGGCGTGACCAAAGCGCCTACGGTCCGGCATAGCGCGGCTCGGCCGCGAGCGCGCGCTGGCGCCACCACAGCACGGCGCCCGCCGCGATGACGACAAACGGCATGATGGCGATCTGCACCATGCCCCAGCCGACGCCGGAGAGCAGCGCGCCCGACGCGAACGACGACATCGCCACCGTGCCGAAGATCAGAAAATCGTTGAGCGCCTGTACCTTGCCCTTTTCTTCCGCCGCGTAGGTGCGGGTCAGGAGCGTGGTCGCGCCGATGAACAGGAAATTCCAGCCGATCCCGAGCACCACATTGGCCGCCCAGAAATTGGCGACGGCGAGCCCGCCGAGGTTGATCGCACAGCACAGGAGCAATAGCGCCGCGCCGGTCAACAGGATCCGGGTCACGCCAAAGCGCGCGATCAGGTGCCCGGTGACAAAGCTCGGCGCGAACATGCCGAGCGCATGCCATTGGATGACGAACGCGGCATCGCTGAACGCAAGGCCGCAATCGAGCATCGCGATCGGCGTCGCCGTCATCACCAGCGACATGACGCCATAGCCGACCATGCCGGCGATCGCGGCGGCGATAAAGGTCGGCTGCATGGCGATCTCGGTGAGCGGCCGCCCCCCAACTTGCCCTATGGCGCGCCGCAACACCAACGGCAGCGGCTTCGGCAAATCGATAAAGCACAGCAACACCGCCGCGGCAAAGCACAGACCGATGATCACGACGTAACACCCGGCAAACAGGATGGGCGCGAACAGCTCGCTCGACCATTTCGCCGTCTCCGGCCCGAACACCGCCGAGACGACCCCGCCCGCCAGCACCAGCGAGATCGCCTTCGGGCGGAACGCCTCGTCGGCGATCTCCGAGGCGGCGAAGCGATATTGCTGGGCCACCCCGTTATAGGTGCCGAGCAGAAAGGTGCCGACGCAAAACAGCGCAAAATCGGCGTGCAACACGGCGATCGTAGCAATCGCGGCACCGGTGGCGCCGAGCGCCGCGCCGATCCAGAACCCCGGGCGCCGGCCGATCCGCGCCATCAACAGTGCGGCCGGTATCGTCGCAATCATCGTACCGGTCATCTGCACCGCGATCGGCAAGGTCGAGAGCGCCCGGTCGGGCGCCAGCATGCTGCCGACGATCGAGGCGGTCGTCGCGACGATGCTGGCGCCGGTCATCGCCAGCGCCTGGCACAGGGCGAGCATCAGGACGGTGCGGCGGCTACCCACGATCACAAAATCCGCGAGGCTGAGCCCGCACCCCCCCTCCCCCGCAAGCGGGGGAGGGGGGGTGCGCCGGAGCCTGCTGCTCCCTCCCCCGCAAGCGGGGGAGGGTTGGGGTGGGGGCTGGCATTTCGGGAGCTCAGAAGTGGCGATATCCG
>CAYMRQ010000323.1:0-4295 GCA_964392845.1 uncultured Rhizobium sp. | reverse complement strand
CGCCGGCGGCGAAGCGGCAACGACCAGCGGCGCGTACCGAGTCGGCGCGGGCCGCCCGGCGGCGAGAACGGCGAAGCCCTGGTCGAGTAGCGAGGCCATCTGCTGGTCGCGGCTGCGCCACGTGCGCCCGCCCATGATCACCCCGATCAGCCGGCGCCCGTCGCGCACCGCCGAGGCCGCGAGGTTGAAGCCGGAGGCGTTGACATAGCCGGTCTTGATGCCGTCGACCCCCTGATACCAATCGAGCATGTGGTTGTGACTGCGCACGAGTTCGCCGCGAAAATCGAACTCGCGGGTGGAAAAGTAACGATATTCGCGGGGAAACTGGTGATACAGCGCGAGCGCCAGCCGGGCGACATCGCGCGCGGTCGTGCGCTGATCCGGATCGGGCAGCCCGGAGGCGTTGCGATACCAGGTATGCTGCATGCCGAGCTGGCGCGCTTTCGAATTCATGTATTGGACAAAGTTGGCCTCGCTCCCGGCCAGCCCCTCGGCCACGACCGAGGCGGCGTCATTGGCCGATTTGGTGACGATCCCGAGGATCAGATCGCGCAGCGGCACGGAATCGCCCGGGATCAGGGCGAGCTTGCTTGGCGAGCGGCCTGCCGCCTCCTGCGAAACATGGAACGACTGGTCGAGCCGGATCTTGCCCTGGTTGAGCATCTCGAACGTCAGATAGAGCGTCATCATTTTGGTGAGCGAGGCCGGAAAGGTCAGCACGTCGGCGTTTCGCTCGCTCAGCACCTGGCCGGTCTCGGCATCGAGCAGGATCCACTCGAAGACCGGCCCGTTTTCAGCGGCCGGCCCGGTCGCGCCATGCCCGGGGCGGGCCGCCGCCGGCAATGATCCGAGCAACCCCATCGCGGCGATGACGCATGCCGCCATCCTGCCGAGGAACCGCACATTCGGCGCCCAGGCACGGCGGCCCCCCTGCTGCTTCGACATCAGCACTCGCCCACTAAAGCTAAATCCCCACCCCCGATGAGCGCGGAGCAGCCGCGCCGCTCCGTATTCATCGCGATCAGGGTAAAAAAAAGTTGAAGAGGTGTCAAAGAGCCAACCTGGGGGTGCCGCAAAAAGAGTCGACGGATCGAGGCGTTATCGTCCCCCGATCGAGCTTTCTTGCGCTTCACCGCGCGCGGAATTGGGCTGATGAGTACTGCCGCAATCGACCAAACCGGCGAACGACGCACCGTCTTGGGCGCTCCCGCCAGCCGGGCAGGTACCTGAACCTCATCTTTATGCGGCGCACAAGAAATGCTTGAATAGGCACCCTTTCACGCCTGTTGCCGAATTGTGCGCTGCACTAATGCGGCGACTGCCGGACGGGGACGACGATGAGCGATGGGAAGCCAAAGCGCACCGCGCGCGACTCAGGACTGAGCAAAATTTCTCCGGACGACGCGGTGCCGAGCGCGGTCGTCCCGGCAACTGGTCCCGAGGCCCCGACCGCGGCGGAGGTCGTTTCGGCTCCGCCGGCGGCGGTTGCCGAACCCGCGCCGGAGGCCGTGTCGGCGTCGGCGAAGCCGCTGACCGATTCGGCCGACGATTCCTGGACGCTCTTTACCGAAGCGCAGGCCGTGCTCGGCCGCGGCTTCGAGGAGATCGCCGTCGAGGTGACGGGAATGACCCGGTCGGGCCTCGCGGCCGCGGCGGATGCCGCGGTCGCCCTGCTCGGGGCCAGGACCTTCTCCGAAGCCGTCGAAATCCATGCCAGGGTGGCCCGGCGCGCGGTCGATGCGATGATCGAAGGCTCGGCTAAGCTGTCCGAAATCGGGGTCACGGCGATCAGCGAGGCGCCGCGGCCGATCCTGTCGCGGCTCGGCGGGACCCGGAGCCTGGCCCGCTAAATTTAGTTTCCGATACCATTGGTCAGGGTCGCGAGAAATCCGCGAACCTGGCGATCGATGAAATCGCCCTGCGGGGTGCCGGGAAGCGCGCGGACCGCGCGATGGCCGAGATCGGAGGGGATCTCGGCGTAGGTGGCCTGCGCGATGCCGTCGCGGATGCGCCGCGCACCGTTGACGCCGACCAGGCGGTCGCTGGTGCTCGCCAACAGCAGCGTGGGCGCGGTGACCCGCGCCAGCGCGGCGATCATGTCGCCCTCATAGCGGGCCGCAACGTCATGCGCGCGGTAGGCGGCAAACCTCAGGACCAGGCCGTTCGCGTCCCATTTGGCAAACGCGCGTGCCGCCGCATCGAGGTCTTTGGCCAGATCGCGCCGCGCGATGCGCTCGAGATATTCGGTCGACACCGCCCAGGGATAAAACAGCATGCCCGCATGGCGCAGCCCTTCGACCGGATTGCGCGCATAGCGGCCGCCCTGCCATTCGGGATCGAGCGCGATCGTCGCGGTGATCAGGTCGACGGTCAGCCGGAAACCGGCATTGGCCTTCGGGCTCGGCGCGAGCAGAATGAGGCTCGCGACCGATTGGGGATGATGGATGCCCCATTCGAGAGCGACGAACGACCCCATCGAAACACCGGCGAGCGCCCGCAACCGCGCGATTCCCAGGCCGCGCGACACCAGCGCGTGCTGCGCCTCCATCATGTCGCGGATCGTATAGCGGGGAAAATCCTGCCCAAGCCCATCCGCCGGCGCGGATGATTCACCCCCGCCGAGCGGGTCGATGGTGATGACGAAATAGCGGTCGGTATCGAACATCTTGCCCGGCCCGATCAGCGGGTCGAAGGAATGGCGGTCGGTGATCGCCCCGGGCATCAAGAGGATCGCGTTGTCGCGTGCCGGCGAGAGCGTCCCGTGCGTGTCGTAGCCGATGCGCAGATCGGGCAGGACCGAGCCATCCTCAAAGGCGAAATCGTAGAAGGTGTGGGGTTGCGCCGCAGCAGCCGGTGCGTTGGCGGCGCATAGGGCCACCAGGAATAGCCAGAGAGCCGCCAAGGCGGGAGTCGAAATTCGGCCTGGTACCGCCGATCGGATACTCACGATGCCACCCGCCCGCAACCCGCCGCGCAGGTTAGGGCGGGCCGCGCAGGTCTGCAACCAAAGCCCTACCGCGACAAGCACGCGACTCGCCGCGATCGAGATCGTGCGCTGCCTGTGGCAGGATTACGGCACCGCGGCGACCCCGGGCTATGCCGGTGACGCAGGTCAATCAGCGACGAGTGCGGCCAACGCGGAAGATCGCCTCATAGTTGTAATTCTCGGGAAAATATTTGCACATTCCGGGCACTGCTTTCCCCTTGAACCGTCCCGAACGGAGTGCCAGATTTATGATGTCGTCAACCCAGACAGGAGGGTGTATAGCAAGCATGACACCACCCGGCAGTTCCCAGTTGCCGACTCCTTGGCATCGGCAACCAAGGGAAAAGTCCAAGAGATAGCTCGGCCTTTGGTCCGAGCGCGAAGTTCGGCTTCGCAAAATCGACCCCCGCCAGACGCCGCCGGCTGAATGCCACGGCGTGCGGGGGTCTTTGCTGTCCCTCCTCGCCTCAGGCATCGCATGGCCATCGATCTCGACAATTCCGGCCCGACCTCGCGGGTCTATTTCTCGCAGCGGCTGCGGCTGCATTACGTCGATTGGGGCAACCCGACCGCGCCGCCGCTGCTGCTGCTGCATGGCGGGCGCGACCATTGCCGCAACTGGGATTGGGTCGCCTCTGCGCTGCGCCGGGATTGGCATGTCCTGGCGCCCGATTTGCGCGGCCACGGCGACAGCCAATGGTCGCCCGACGGCAACTACTCGACGGCAGCCTATGTCTACGATTTGGCCCAGCTGATCCACCAGCAGGAGCTGGCGCCGGTAACGATCGTCGCGCATTCGCTCGGCGGCAATATCGCGATCCGCCATGCCGGGGTCTATCCGGACAAGGTGCGCCGCCTCGTCGCGGTCGAAGGTTTGGGGCCGTCGCCCAAGCGGATGGCCGCGCGTTCCGCGATCCCGATCGCCGAGCGCATGCAGAAATGGGTCGAGGAGCAGCGCGCGCTGTCCGGGCGATTGCCGCGCCGCTATGCCTCGATCGAGGATGCGCTGAAACGGATGCAGGAGGCGAACGGCCACCTCTCGCCCGAGCAGGCGCGCCACCTGACCCAGTACGGCGTCAATCAAAACGAAGACGGTACCTATAGCTGGGAGTTCGACAATGACGTGCGCGCCGATTCGCCTTACGGCATGACCCAGGCCGAGATCGAGCAGCTGTGGGGGCGGATCAGCTGCCCGACGCTGCTCGTCTACGGCAAGGAAAGCTGGGCCGCCAACCCCGAGAGCGACGGCCGCCTGCGGCACTTCCAGAATGCCCGCGTGGTGTCGGTCGAGGGCGCCGGTCATTGGGTG
>CAYMRQ010000322.1:0-4303 GCA_964392845.1 uncultured Rhizobium sp. | reverse complement strand
GCGACCAGCTCGGGATGCTCGACGACATTGGTGGCGTGGCTGACGACGCCCGGCAGGATCACCTTGCCGTCGGGCAGTTTGACGTCCTGCCACACCTTCCATTCGTGCTCGTGGCGCACATTGCCGGCCTCGAAGGAATAGCCGCCCGCGTTGACCGCGAGCATGACATCGATGATGTCGCGCATCGGAATATCGGTTGTGTGCGGGCCGTGCCAGCTGCCCCAGCACAGGTGAAAGCGGATCCGTTCCGGCGGCAGGCCGCGCAGCGCGTGGTTGAGCGCCTCGATCCGCACCATGATGAACTTTTTGTAGTCGTCGAGATCCGGCGCGGGGTTGATCATGTCCCAGCCGGTCGCAGTCGCCGGGTCGTCGAGCTGGAGAATCAGCCCGGCATCGACGATCGCCTTGTATTCCTCGCGCATGATCTCGGCGCAGGCATAGAGGAACTCCTCGTCGCTCTGGTAATAGCTGTTGCCGATGCGGTAGGCGCTGCCCGGGGCGACCGAGGTGATGAAACCCTCCTCGACCCCGGCTGCGCTCAGCGCCGCCTTGAGATTGGCGACGTCGGCCTGGAGCGCGGTGTGGCCGGTGTAGGTGAGCGGCGCGACGCAGACCGGCCCGGTGGCGGGCCGCGGCCCCATCGACACCCCCGATTCGGGATCGCCATAAGCGGCGGCGAACAGCTGCCGGTCGCGGCGGTCGTCCTGGCTGGTCAGCGCGATCTCGCCGGGGCGCGAACGCCGCGGCGTCCGGCCGTAAGGGCCCGCCGCGCCGAACTCGATCCCGCCCCAGCGCTGGAAGGCATAACTCCACCACGCGCCATAGTGAACCCGGTGGGTGACCGATTTGCCGAACTCGCCGTCGTTCGGCACATCGATGCCGAGATCGCGCTGCCGGCGGACCACATCCGCCACGGCGACCCGCAACATCTGCTGAAACCCCGCCTCGTCCCGCGTCTCGCCCCCATCCTTCTTCTCGCCCCCGTCGCGAGCGCGGTTCGCCTCGATCAGCTCGTCCGGGCGCGGCAGGCTCCCGACATGGCTGGTCAGGATGCGGTCGGAGCTGTGGCGCATGGTTTGCCTCCCGAGGTGGGCGCCGAATAGTAGCAGTCACCGCACCCCCTCACCCTCCCCTCTCCCCCACTGGGGGAGAGGGGAGGGTGAGGGGGACCTTCGGATCGCTGCTAGCGGGCTGGCGTGTGCTTCGCCAGGAACGCCTTGATGCGGGGTCTCGCCGCCTCGAGCGCCGCGCCGGTCTTCCACTCCCGGATGAACTCGCAGTTCGGCAGCAGCTGATTGAGCTCGTCGGAGATCGGGCCCGGGTGCGCCTCGTCGTTGCCTGCCAGCACCAGGCACGGCGTCTTGACCGTCGACACGAAGGCGCGGTCGACGCAGTAGACAAAGCCGGCGGCGTAGAGGTTGTGGCAGAACGCATCGAGCACCGGCTGGGTGGCCTCCGGGTGATCCTTCAAGGATTCCGCCCAGGCGTTGAACCGGGCGGGGCGGCCGGGCGCCAGGGCGCCAACCCGTCCGATCGGCTGCGCCAGCACGGCCGAGGCGACGCGCTCGGGGTGATGCTTGAGCATGTTCAGAATGAACGACCCGCCGATGCACTGTCCGTAGAGATGGCACTTGTCGACCCGCAAATGGTCGAGCAGCGCGATGTGGTCGGCGGTGTAGGCGTCCCAGCCGTCCCGGGCGGTGATCGGGGCGCGCGACTTGCCGCCGGCGTTGCGCTGATCCATCGCGATCACGCGAAAATCAGCCGCGAACTCGGTGGTCGGGTTGATCGGCGCGGAGGCCTCGCTCCAGACACCGATCACCGACGCCAGCCCGGCCGGCGCGAAGGTGAGGATCGGGAACCCCCGGCCGAATTCCTCGTAGTAGATCTGCGCGCCGTGGTGTTCGAGGTTCGGCATGTCGGTGTCCTTTCGCGAGGGAAATCGCCCGATGCTTGACGGCGATCGCGGTATCTTAAAATTGCCCGCGGGCGTCGTCTATGCCGCGCTACGAGGCGGTATCGCGCAAGGCCTGCTGCACCGCGGTATCGAGCGCGCTGAGGAATCGTGAGCGGTCGGCCTTGGTCAGCGCTGCCGGGCCGCGCGTCGCGACCCCGAGCTCGCGCAGATGGCGCGACAGCTCGCGGCCGGCCAGCGCGCCGCCGATATTCGCTTGCGTCCAGATCCTCCCGTTCGGGCCGAGCGCGCGAGCGCCTTTGGCGAGACAGCGCGCGGCGAGCGGCACATCCGACGTGACGCACAAATCGCCCGGCGCGATATGCTCGGCGATCCAGTCGTCCGCCGCATCGGACCCATCGCCGACCAGCACCATCCGGACGTTCGACAAGCCGGGCGGTCGGATCGGGCGCGAGCCGTTGGAGACAACGAAAACCATCAGCCCGAGCCGGGTCGCGACCCGATAGACCTCCTCGCGCACCGGGCAGGCGTCGCCATCGACGTAGATCTCGGTCAGGCGGTCACCGCGGCGCCGGTCGGGCAGGAAACCCCGGTGCCGCCAAGGCCGCAATAGCCGGCCGGGTTCTTCGCCAGATATTGCTGGTGATAATCCTCGGCGAAATAAAACGGCGGGGCGTCGCGGATCTCGGTGGTGATCGCGCCGTACCGCGCCGCGGTCAGCCGCGCCTGGTAGGCGTCGCGCGAGGCCTCGGCGGCGCGGCGCTGCTCCGGCGAAGTGGTGTAGATCGCCGAGCGGTACTGCGTGCCGACATCGTTGCCCTGGCGCATGCCGTGGGTCGGGTCGTGGCTTTCCCAGAAGATCGTCAACAGCGCCTCGTAGCTCGTCACTTTCGGGTCGTAGACCACCAGCACGGCCTCGGTATGGCCGGTCTGGCCGCTGCACACCTCTTCATAGCCCGGGTTCAGGGTCGAGCCGCCGGCATAGCCGACCGCGGTGGTCCATACCCCGGGCGCCTCCCAGAATTTGCGCTCGGCGCCCCAGAAGCAGCCCATGCCGAACACCGCCTCTTCGAGCCCCGCGGGATAGGGACCGGCGAGCGGGCGGCCATTGACGAAATGCTGGTCGGGCACCCGCATCTTGATCGCCCGGCCGGGCAGGCATTGTTCGGGAGCGGGAATCTCCAGCTTCTTGCGCAACGACCACATGGCATTTCTCCGTTTCGGGCCGGGATAAAAACTATAACACTTCAACGCAGAGGACGCGAAGGACACGCGGAGGACGCGATGGCGCATCGGCCCTTTGCGCACAGCGCCATTACCTTGCCTGCGCCGCAGCCGACCGCGGTTATTGGGCGCTTCGCGCCCGTGAGATAGCCTTCGCGTCCTCTGCGAACCCTCCGCGTCCTCTGCGGTAAAGCGTTGTTTTAACTACAGCGCACCGAGCCAGTCGAGGCTCGGTTCGGTTTCGAGGCGCTGCAGCCGCTTGTAGAGCGTGGCAGAGCGGTCGCCGAGCACGGCGCGGGTCAGCCGGGCGAATTTGTCGGCCAGTTCGCCGGCTTCCAAGAGGCCACTGTCGACGTGGCGCTCCAGGCGACGGCCATCGGCGAGCGCGACCGTGACCGTGCTGCCCATCGCGCCATGTCCGCTTCCCTGCTCCGGAACGACGCGCACCCGCCGGGTCAGGGCGCGGATCTGCGGGTCGGCGAGGGCGCTCTCGTCATAGGATTCCGGGTCGCGCGCTTCGCGGAAGAGCGCCAGCGCGACGCAGAACGGGATCGAATACTGCGCCAGCATGAGATCGGCCGGCTCGGCGATGGCGTGGCGCTCGACCATGCGCCGATTGCCGGTCACCGTGACCGCCTCGACATCGGCGCCGGCAAACCGGTGCTCGGCCTGCAAGTCGCGCACCGCGCGGACCGCGGCATGGGCGGTCGCATGGACCGGATAGCGCTTCAAGACCGTGCTCAGCGTGACGTACTCATGGCCGAGATTGCGGGTCAGCGCCGCTTCGTCAAATTCGGTGCAGAACACCCGCAGAAAGCCGAACTCGCCCTCCAACACGGTGCGCGGGCCGGTGAAGCCGGCCTCAGCCAGGCTGGCGGCGAGCACTCCGGCTTCCGAGGCGCGCCCGAGATGCAGCCGCTTGACCATGCCGCCATCGCCCTTGGCGAATTCGAGGAGCCCGCCGGCGAGCGATCCGGCGAGGCCGAGCGCGTTCGCCATCCTGCCCGCATCGAGCCCGAGCAGATGGCCGCACGCCACCGCGGCGCCAAACGGCCCGGTTGTGCCCGGCGCGTGGAAGCCGCGCGCCTCGTTGGTGTGCCCGGTGGCGCGGCCGATGCGGATCATCGCCTCGTTGCCGGCGACAAAGGCGGCGATCAAATCGCG
>CAYMRQ010000321.1:0-4334 GCA_964392845.1 uncultured Rhizobium sp. | reverse complement strand
TTCCGGGACGTTGACCGGCGGCGCGTTCGCCGCGGCAATCGCGCCGGCCAGCTCGCGCAGCCGGTTCACAAGGACCGGGCGGCCGGCCAGCCCGGTCTGCGCCGGCTCGGCCAGGGGAGCGGCCGCCGCCGCGATCTCGGGGCGGGCCCGGGCCAGCGCGGCCAGGGCCTCGTAGGCCGCCGCAAATGGCCGGCCTGCCTCGACCGCGTCGCGGATCTGTAACAGCGCGAGAACCAGCGCAATGTCGGTCGGATCCACAGCATTCTGGCTGCGGACGGCCATATCGATCGCCTCGACCCGAACCGCCAGATCGGCGGCGGTACCCGCCAGCCTTGCCACAAGCTGGCGGATCTCGGCGATATCGCTCATCGGCGCGGTGGGCCTGGCTTCGAGCGTGCCGACCCGTTGGTCGAGGAGCCGCAATGATGCATTCGTCTTTGCTTCCGCCTGTTGGCTCTGCTGGTCAGGCTGTTCTTGCAGCGCTTCGACGCGGTCGATACGGGCACCAACCGCCGCGTCATTCCCAGTTGGGCTGGCGCCCCAGGGCAACAGCGGCGCCCAAAGCGGCCCCGTCGCGACCAGCGCGATGACCAGCAGCAATCCGCCGGCGAGCCCGATCGCGACCGGCCCCCACCCTGCCCTCCCCGCCCCGGGCTTGACCCGGGGATCACGGGGAAGGGTCAGGATGGGGGTGCGATCACCCGGCGCCGCGGTCTGTTCCGGCTCGGCCGCGCTGCTCCCGGCCGCGGCGGCGGGGGCGTCGTGGGGCTCACTCATGCGCCGCGCCGTTCGGCGAGCACCCGGTCGAGCGCCATCAAGAGGCTCGGCTGGTCCGGCCGCTCGGCGACATGCCGCTCGCGGAACTTGTGTCCGCCCAGCGCCGCGGCGGCAGCGCCGCTGATCGAGATCGCGGTGACCGAGCCCAATACCTCGGCGACACCGGCGCGATCGGCGAGATGTGCAAAGATCAGGGCGGTGCGCGGCGAGAAGAACAGCGCGAAATCGACGATCCCGGCAGCCAGGGCCCGTACCGTCTCGGCGCTGAGCCCCGCGGCCGGGCGCGCCTCGTAGAGCACCGCGCGCTCGACGGCAAAACCATCGGCGCGCAACGCGCCGGCCAGATCGCCGGCAACCATGCTGCCGGCGACATGGAGGAGGCGCCCCGCCGTGGGGCGCAGCCGCTCGCGCGCCAGGCAGGCAAGCTGGGCGAGCGACCCGCCGGCGCTCTCGACCCGGGCAAATCCTTCATCGCGCGCCCGCGCCGCACTCGCTTCGCCGACCGCGAGGAGCGGCACGGCACGCTCGTCGGTGAGCCTTGCCAGCGCGCGGACCCCGTTGGCGCTGGTGCACAGAATGGCCTGCACCCCGGCGAGGTCGGGGGCCGGCTCGCAGCGGTAATGAATCTCGAGCAACGGCTCGATGATCGCCGCGATGCCGCGCGCGGCGAGCGCTTCGGCGAGGCTCTCCGCCTCGGCGCGCGGCCGGGTCACCAGGGCGCGCAGGCCAAGACCTCTAGTCGACGGGTTGATCCCCATGGACCTTCATCGCGCAAGATCGGCCGGGTGACAAGAATTTGCGGCACAGGCCGGGCGCGGATAGAAGCGTCGGGCGATTTGCTGCATAATCCGGCACCGTTTGTGGAGAGGCAGCGATGTCCGATCTTCCCCAATCCGTGCAGATCAACGAGGAAGGCCCGCGCGAGGGCTTTCAGTTCGAAAAGGGTCCGATCGCGACCGAGCGCAAGGTCGAACTGATCGACGCGCTGTCCGAGACCGGGCTCAACCATATCCAGACCGTCTCCTTCGTCAATCCGCGGCTGGTGCCGGGCATGGCCGATGCCGAGGAGGTCGCCGCCCGCTTCGAGCGCAAGCCGGGGATTGCCTATAGCGGGCTGTGGCTCAACGAGAAGGGTCTGGAGCGCGCGATCGCGTGCGGCCGGCTCGACCTGACCGGTACGATCTCATTGACCGCGTCGGAGAAATTCCTGCAGCGCAACCAGAACCGCACCCTCACCGACAACATCGCGATGCAGCACAATATGATGCGCATCTACAAGGCGCACGGCGTGCCGGTCGAGCGGGGCTCGATCATGGCGGCGTTCGGCTGCAATTTCGCCGGCGACATCGCGGTCGACACCGTGCTCGACACCGCGCGGCAGATCATCGAGATCGCCGAGGAGCACGACATCACCCTCGAGGTGATCTCGCTCGCCGATACGATGGCCTGGGCGACGCCGCTGTCGATCAAGCGGGTGGTTGGCGCGGTGCGCCAACGCTTCCCGCTCTTGGACATCGCACTGCATCTGCACGACACGCGCGGCATGGGCATCGCCAACGCCTATGCCGGGCTCGAAATGGGGGTCAGCATCTTCGACTCGGCGGTCGCCGGGCTCGGCGGCTGCCCGTTTGCCGCGCATAAGGGCGCGGCCGGCAATGTCTGCACCGAGGATCTCGTCTTCATGTGCGAGGAGATGGGGATCGCGACCGGGGTCGATCTCGCAGGGCTGATCGAGGCGGCGCGGCTCGCCGAGGACATCGTCGGCCATCCGCTCCCCGGCTCGGTCAAGATGGGCGGCCGCCTCGATGCGCTGCGCGGGTAGGTTAATTGAGGAACCAGGAGGATCGTCATGCCGCTGACCCAGGAGCTCGGCCGGTTTGCCGCCGGCCTTACCTTCGAAAACCTGCCGGCCCAGGCGGTCGAGATCGCCCGCACCGGCTTTATCGACACGGTCGCGACGATGATCGCCGGGGCGCACGATCCGGCGCCGCAGCTGCTGTGCCGGGGGCTCGACCCCGCGCCCGGCCGCGCCAGCCTCTATTTCTCGGGCGAGACTTGTGCCGCACCGGAAGCGGCGTGGATCAACGGCACCGCCGGCCACGCCCTCGATTACGACGATGTCGGCTGCCGCGGGCATGTCTCGACCGTGCTGGTGCCCGCGATCCTCGCCGAAGCCGAAACGCTTGGGTTGGGCGGCCGCGAGATGTTCGCCGCCTATGTCGCCGGCTACGAAACCTGGGCCGAGCTGGCGCGCCGCGATCCCGGGCACCATCACAAGAAAGGCTGGCACCCAACCGGGATCTTCGGGACGATCGGCGCCGGCGCCGCCTGCGCGACGCTGCGCCGGCTCAACCCCGCGCAGGCGACCATGGCGATCGCGCTGGCAGCCTCACAGGCCGGCGGCATCATGGCCAATTTCGGCACGATGACAAAGCCGTTCCATGCCGGCCGCGCTTCCCATGCCGGCCTCGTCTCAGCGCGCCTGGCCGAGCTCGGCTTCACCGCCGCGCCCGACGCGCTCGAGCACAGCCAAGGCTTTCTCTCCGCGGTGTCGCCGGAGGGCAAGGCCGACCGCGACAGCCCGACCCCGCGCCTCGGCGAGGACTGGCAAATCGTGAAACAGGGCCTCAGCATCAAGAAATACCCGGCCTGCTACTGCACCCACCGGGCGCTCGACGCGATGCTCGACCTGCTCGCCCGGCGCCCCTTCAAGCCGGCCGAGATCGCCCGCATCACGGTGTCGATCAGCGACACGCATTCGCTGATCTTGCGCAACCACACGCCGCAGACCGGGCTCGAAGCCAAGTTCAGCATGGAGTTCGCGATGGCTGCGGCGGTGATTTCCCGGCGCGCCAGCCTTGGCGAATACACCGACGAATTCGTGCGCCGCCCCGAGGTGCAGGAATTGATGCGCCGGGTCGGCGTCGTCACCAACGAAAACTATGACCCCGTGGTGAGCGGCGCGTCGGTTTGGGACCAGGTCACGATCGATCTGGTCAATGGCGAGCGGCTTGAGAGCGAGCAGGTGCGGCGCGCCCGCGGCCATGCCGACCGGCCGCTTGGTGAATCCGAGCTGTTCGACAAATTCCGCACCTGCCTCGATGCCGGCCACGCGCGGATCGCGCCCGAGCTTCTGCTCGACCGGCTGCGCCAGCTGGAGAGGCTATCGGCGCGCGAGCTGACCACGGTGGGGTAAGCGATCGCGGGCGGGCGTCGGCAAACTCAGGCGTTGCGCGGCCAGTTGTCGATCCACAGGAAATCGGGGCCGAGCTGATCGAGGCTCGGACAGCCGATCTGGCCCATCACCAGATCGATCTCGCCGCGGAAGATGTCGACCGCCTTCTTGACCCCGGGCAGGCCACCCGCCACCGCGCCGTAGAGGGTGGGCCGGCCGAAGAAGCAGAACTGCGCGCCAAGGCACAACGCGATCAATATATCGGCGCCGCGCCTGACGCCGCTGTCGAGCATCACCGTCATCCGGTCGCCGACCGCGGCCTTCACTGCCGGCAACACGTCGAGCGAGGCCGGCGCCTGGTCGAGCTGGCGTCCGCCATGGT
>CAYMRQ010000320.1:1823-4345 GCA_964392845.1 uncultured Rhizobium sp. | reverse complement strand
CGCCGCACCTGCCGCCACCACAGATTGCGTCACCGGACGCACGTGCACATGCCTCAGCCGGTATCCATCGTTCTGCCGCACGAGCGGCTGAGGAGTGGGTCCCGGCCTTCCCCACGGAACAAGTCCGTGGGCTGAAGGCCCGCGGGACGACAAGTTAAGGATTTTGGGCCCGCTCCGCGCGCCCGTAAGTTCCATTGCGACCTTTGCGTTCGCTCTGCGTCCTCGGCGTTAAAATTTTGTTCTACTTCGTGTCTTCGTGGTGATCCCTAAACCACCCCGCGCCCGCGCAAATCGTTGATGGCCGCCGCATCGTAACCCAGTTCGCGCAGCACCTCGTCGGTGTGCTGGCCCTGGTCGGGGGTCGGGCGCAGCGTTTCGGGCTGCGGATAGCGGCTCATATGGATCGGCTGACCGACCACCTGATAGGCGCCGAGATTGGGGTGCTCAACCCGCCGCGCCATGCCGAGATGCTTGATTTGCGGGTCCTCCCACGCCTGGTCGATCGTGTTGATCGGGCCGCACGGCACGCCCGCCTTGTTCAAGGCCTCGACCCAATAGGCGCTCGGCTTCGAGCGCACAATGTCGTTGAGGTGGGCGATCAGCGCCGGGCGGTTCTTGGCGCGCAGCGGCACGGTCGCGAAATCGGGGTTGGTCAGCAGGTCCGTCGCACCGGCCGTCTCGCAAAACCGCTGCCACAGATTGTCGCCCGAGGCGGCGATGTTGATGTAGCCGTCGGCGGTCTGGAACATGCCCGTCCCCGGCGAGGTCGGGTGGAAATTGCCCTCCTGGCCGGCGATTTCGCCTTTCATCAGCCAGCGCGCCGCCTGGAAATCGAGCATGAAGAGCTGCGCCTCGATGAGGGAGGTGTGCACCCATTGCCCTTCGCCCGAGCGTTCGCGCTCCAAAAGCGCCAGCACGATCCCGTTCGCCAATAAGATGCCCGCGGCGGTGTCGTTGATCGCGATGCCGATGACGATCGTGTCCACTCCCCGGCGCGCGATCTCCCGCCAATCGGTCCCTGACTCGACGCGAGCCTCCCGCGTGGCGGGAAGCTCGACCGGAGGTCGTTCGGGCCCCGGCAGGCCGGTGATCTACATCAGGCCGCGCATGCCCTGGGCGATCTGGTCGACCCCGGGGCGGCCTTCATAGGGGCCGTCCTGACCGAAGCCCGAGATGCTGCCGTAGACGATGCGCGGGTTGACTTTTTTGACCGCCTCGTAATCGACGCCGAGCCGGTGCTTGACGGTCGAGCGGAAATTCTCGACGACGACATCGGCCTGATCGGCCAGCTGGAAAAAGATTATCTTGCCTTGCGGGGTCTTCAGATCGAGCGTGATCGAGCGCTTGTTGCGGTGCAGATTCTGGAAATCGGGGCCGTCGCGGCGGCTGCCGGTGGCATCGGTGTGCTCGCCCGGCGCCTCGACCTTGATCACGTCGGCGCCCCAATCGGCGAGCTGGCGCACCGCGGTCGGGCCGGCGCGATGGGCGGTCAGGTCAATGACCGTGAACCCGGTCAGCGGCATCGAAGGCGTGGTCATCTCGGCGTCTCCCGGCTGCGGATAGGATGCCCTATGCTACCGGCTCGGCGCCCGGCGCGCCATTCCCTGGCGAGCATCAGCCGTCATTCAATGACCTCGTCGGCGCGGGCGAAGATCGATTGCGGCACGGTGAGGCCGAGCGCCTTGGCGGTCTTGAGGTTGATCACCAGCTCGAACTTGGTCGGCTGCTGGACCGGCAGATCGGCCGGCTTGGCGCCCTTGAGGATCCTTCCGGCGTAAATGCCGGACTGGCGATACGCCGCCGTGAAGCTCGCTCCATAGCTGATCAGGCCGCCGTTATCGACATAGCCGCGCCCCTCATACATCGCAGGAACCGCATGGCGTGATGCCAGCGCCACGATCTGCTCGCGCCGGCTGCCGAAAAACTGATCGGTGCTGACGACGAGCGCGCCGGCTTGCCGTTGGACGAGGGTTGCGAAGGCGGCGTCGATCTCGCTTTCGGTGCCGGCCTTCAGGACAGTGAGCTGCATCCCCTTCGCACGCGCCGCGTCCTGCACGTCTCGTATGATGTGCTCGGTAATCGCATTGTTCGAGTTGACCAGCAGGGCGATCACCCCGGCCTGGGGAACCAACTCGGCAAGCAGCTCGAGCCGCTTCGGCATCAGCTCGACGGTGATGATGCTGAAGCCCGTGAGGTTGCCACCCGGTCGGGCGAGACTGGCGACCAGGCCGGCGGTGACCGGGTCGGTGCCGCTCAAGAAGACGATCGGGATCGTCGAGGTCGCGCTTTTCGCCGCCAGTGCCGACGGCGCGCCGCCCAACGCCGCGATCAAATCGACCTTGCGGCCGACGAGGTTTGCCGCCAATGCCGGCAGCCGATCATAGCGACCCTCCGCCCAGCGGTATTCGATCGTCACATTTTGTCCCTCGACATAGCCGGTTTCGTACAACCCCTGGCGGAATGCGGCCAGATACGGGGCACTCGGCCCGGGCGACCCGCCGCCGAGGTGGCCGATCACCGGC
>CAYMRQ010000320.1:0-1813 GCA_964392845.1 uncultured Rhizobium sp. | reverse complement strand
TCCGCTGCGAAGGCGACGAGGTATGGGTCAAACCCGGCCGGGCTGCGCCCACGCCGCCAGCGGCCATGCGACCGCCGCGCCGCCAGCCAGCTTGCCGAACTCGCGCCGCCTCATGCTCAGCCTCTCGATCTGGCAGCCGGGAGGGAATATAGCTGTGCTGAAGCATATTCCCTTCCCTGGCGATCTCCACAACTTGGCTGCGGGTTCCGTTGATGTCCGCCACTTTGCCCGCTCGTCCGGCTTTGATCTCGCTGAGCTGGGCGCTGCTCCGGATCGGCACCGTTGCGTTCGGCGGTCTCGGCGTAACGCTCTCGCTGCTGGAGCGCGATCTGGTCAAGGCGCGCGGCTGGCTGCAATCGGGCGATGTCGCTGCCGCACTCGCATTTACCAAGCCGTTGCCCGGTTCGACCGGCGTCCAGGTGGTGACCTTTCTCGGATGGCGGATGGGTGGTTGGCCCGGCGCGATCCTCGCGACGGTAGCGTTCCTCCTGCCCGCATTCGCGATCATGACGCTCGCAGCAGCCGCGGTGCTCGCTCTACCTGATGCCCCATGGGTACGAGGCGGGCTCACGGGTCTGCAAGTTGCCGTCGTTGGAATCCTCGCGGGTGCATGCTGGCGGCTGGTTCGCAGCGAAGCAACTTCGGGATTGTTGAGGGTTTTGGTGCTGGCGGGGTTCGCCGCGGGGTTTTTTGTAAATGCTGCAGTGGTCGTTGTTGCCGCAGGCGTTCTCGGGGTAGCGCTAAACCGGATCAAGGCCCGTGCTTGAGCTTTTCGGTCGCTTTCTGATGATCGGCTCGCTCGCGTTCGGCGGCGGGATGGCGGCGCTTCCAATTGTGGAACGACTGGCCGTCGCCGATACGGGCTGGCTTACACCCGGGCAATTCGCAACCGGGGTCGCCCTGTCCTTTGCAACGCCAGGACCGGTGCTGATCCTTGCCGCCTTTATCGGCTACCATGTCGCGGCGTTTCCGGGAGCTTTGGCGGCTACGGCGGCGGTTTTCGCCGTGCCGGTACTGGTTGCCGGCTTCGCTGCGCAAATCGTCGACAAATTCAAGGAAGCGGGCTGGTTTCAGGCATTCGGACGCTGCGCCGCGGCGGCGGCGATCGGGCTACTCGGCGTCACCCTGCTCGCGCTTGCTCGCCCGTTGATCGATCTCCATCCGGTCCTGCTGTTGGGCGCCATAGCGGTGTTCGGCGCGGAGCGCAAAGGCGTCCATCCGATCATCCTGATCGCCGGCGCAGCGCTGCTTGGTTCAGTCTCTTCGCTACTCTGACGAGGCCACCACTAAAACGACCGCGGAGCGGTTTGGTGCATTCTTTCGTTTTCCGACCCTGGCGGCTGGAGAAAACCCGCCGCCGGTGAACCGCCGGTCAGCATTGCAAGGTCGTGGATCGATCGGGGTTTCCACATTTCCCTGGCGCGCGAGCGGTTTCGTGCAACATTACTTTCCGCCCGCCCCGCCGCCAGCGAAAGGCCGTGTCATGACCCGCCATTTCGGCGTCCTGCTGCCGTCGACCAACACCACCGCCGAGAGCGAATACAGCCGCCTGGTGCCGCCGGAATGGCAGGCGCATTACGCGCGCGTGGCGACCAGCAGCGCCAACAAGACACCGTTCTCGCCGCCGAAGGACGAGGATGTCGAGTATCAGGCCAAGCTCCTCGGCACCGCCAGGGTCGAAATCGTCTTCCTGTTGCAAACTTCGGCGAGCCTCTTCGCCGACGAGGAGCGCCGTCTCGTCGGTCAACCGAATCGAGAGGGGTTGTCCCTTGGCCATCCACTACATTGTAGTACCCGTAGTTGGCTACGCCAG
>CAYMRQ010000319.1:0-4408 GCA_964392845.1 uncultured Rhizobium sp. | reverse complement strand
CGCGGCGCGGCGCACCAGCGCAACGATCGCCGCGCGATTGTCCGCTTCGGCGATCCGGCTCGGCGTGGTGAGGGCGAGCGGCGGCAGGCCCTCGCCGAAGCGCTGGAGCTGGCGAAGGCTCGCGCTCGCGGCCCGCGGCGAGCCGCTCAACGCGGCGACCCCACCGCTGCGCTCGTCGCGGCCCACGACCTCGCCGGGCGCGGGCGAGGCCGGCCGCGCCCCGGCGACAAGATCGACGAGGCGGCCGCCAAAAGCGGGCGGGTCCTTGACGTCGCGCGCGAGATTGGCGCCGGCGGAAGACAAGTCGCGCGCAAGCCGCGCCGCGTCCTCGCCGCCGGCGGTGGCGCCGACCGGAAGACCGGCCGCGGGCGTGGCGGGTCCTCGAAGCGTGGGCGGGACTGGCGCTCGGCTGGGGCAGCTATCAAGACCTCGGCCGAGGGCCGGCGAATGATGATGAGTCGGTGCGGCCGGTTACGGCGTGGCTGGCGAAGCTGCTCGGATCACCGCCTGTCGGCTCGGAAAAATACGACGCGATCGGACTCGCGCTGCGCGGGCTCTTGGTCACGTTGCCAGCGGGGCTCGACCTCGCGATCACCGGCCACGGCTTCGCATGGGCGCCCGCCGGCGTCGCGATGCCGGCGATCTATTGGGTGGCCTGGCGCGTGCCCTCGCGCAATCCCGCCTTCGCGCAAACCGGACTCGGCGAAGCGGCCTTCGGCGCCTGGCTCGGCACGGTACTGGCGTGGGGTGTCGGGTGATAAAACTTCGCCGCAGGGAAGTACGCCTTAACGGCCGAGCGCCGGTATATTCCCTCGCCTCACCCGCCCTTCGATCGCTCTGCGGCCCTCAGACGCTGCACGTTCGTTCTGATTTGTCCCGCGACGTTCCCCGCCGCGCTAAGTGTCGCGCCTTTCGTCGGCGTGGCGCTGCGAGCGCTTATGCGCCAAAGGCTGATGAAGACATCACTTTTTGCGTGCTGTTTGGCGAGTTCAAAAACAATTCCCTCGACGGCCTCCAGCCGCTCCAAAACGTGATCCAGTTGGCTGTATGGCCCGATCACTTCTTTGATCTTCATTTGGCGACCCCATCGGTTCAGTTCTGGCCGGACGGGGGCTCGGGCGCGCAAACGCCCGAAACCGCGAGGGATTACCTCGCATGACCGCAACCGGCCTATTCACGGCCACCCCGCCACCCGTGCGCACGGGCGGGGCCATCGTAATGCGAGTCGTGCATGGAGTCTGTTCGCTGCGGCCGATGCCGCGCCCTGTTGCTGCGGGCCGGCCCCCGAGCTATAAGCGGAGTGATCGAGATCAAGTGCCGCCGTTGCGGCACGCTCAATCATCTGAGGGCCGCGAGCCCTTCCTCCGAACGCCCGCGAGCGTCGCAAAGCGACGCGCATGGGCAACCCCCGACGAAAGACAATCCTCCGCCGTCCTGATCCGGCCGTTTCCAACGCACGCTACCGCGAGCAATACGGCGTCATCGTCATCTGCAATGACGAAGCGCATCAGTCGCGTGTTTATGACACGCTGCGTAGCCTTGGCTACGCCTGCAAGGTGGTGGTCACGTGAAGATCGCCATCCGGCATGCATGCGTCGATTCCGACTCATATCGCGCCGCGCGCGTGAAAAGCCTGTTCAACGTCGATGCGGGAAACACGTTTGTCCTCGACGCCGAGCTGCCGATCGAAGGCTGGGACTGGAAAATCGGGCTCGTCGTCGGCCCCAGCGGCTCGGGCAAGTCGAGCTTGGGCGCCCGAATTTGGGGGCCGCGCGTACTATGGCGCGGCGGTTGCTGGCCGAAAAACGCGCCGATCATAGATGCAATCGCACCCGGCGGCCGCTTCGATGCCGTCACGTCGGCGCTGGCGGCCGTCGGCCTGGGTTCAGTGCCGTCTTGGCTTCGGCCCTACCGGGTGCTTTCGACCGGCGAGCGGTTCCGGGCCGAACTGGCGCGGATCATCGCCGAGGCGCCGCGCCACATCGTGGTCGACGAGTTCACTTCGGTCGTCGATCGCCAAATTGCGCGAGTGGGTGCGCTTGCGTTTCAGAAAGCGTGGCGGCGCGCCCCCGGCCAATGCGTGCTGCTGTCATGTCACTACGATATCGTCCGCTGGCTCGAACCCGACTGGGTCTTCGACACCGGCACCGGGCGTTTTTCACGGAGGTGGCGAAGGCGACCGCCGATCATCGTCGATCTGTGGGAAACGGATTGGCGGTACTGGCCGCTATTTGAGCCGCATCACTATTTGAAGCTGCCCAAAATGATTGCCGCCACCAACTACGTTGCAACCGTCGCCGGAGAGCCCGTCGCCCACGTTGCCGTTTCGACGCGGCCGGGATTGATCGAGGGACGTGCGTGTCGCCTGGTCGTCATGCCCGAGTGGCAAGGGGCGGGTATCGGCGTGCGCTTCCTCGACGCGGTGTGCGAGCGATGGCGCCACGGCCTCAATCGATTCGGGAAGCCGATGCCGATGCTCTTCCACACCTCGCACCCGGGCTTGGCGGCGGCGCTGAGAAGGAGTCCGAATTGGGCGCAGGTCAGTGCCTCGCTCCACGGCGGCCGGAAGGCGCGCAGCGCCGCGACGATCGCGCACTGGGCGATGCGCGCGGGCAAGCGTGGGCCGCAGGCCGGCTATGGCGGCCACTTCCGTGCGGTGCAGGGCTTCAGGTATTGGGGATCGCCCGAAGGCGCGGCGGGTCAGTCTTCGGCGTCGCCGGCGATCAGCAAGCGCCACACGCTGGGGCGGCGCTCGATGGTGATCGAAGCACATGCGGGCGCGATGGCGCGGAACTCGGCGACGATCGCCGCTTCGTCGGCGTCGGTGCCGTCGACCAGACAGAACACTTCCTCGGGCGCGCCCGGTTCTGGCTCCCAGAGCAAAGGGACCGCGCCGGGGCGTGGTCCTACGTCGGAAGAGTAAATCATGGCCGGCCCGTCACGCGGTGTTCCACGGCCGCGGAAACTTGGTCGTCCGGTCATGCGTCAAAATATGCGGCTTCATCACAGTGGCTCCGTTGGCTTGAGCTTACGCAATCACGTTGCTCCTGCGCCCGGCGCCCAGCCAGCAAATCAGAAGGAATTCACGCTGAGTTGATGGCTTCTGGCGGTCGCGGCTTCGCGGTCGCCACACGTTCTGCCCGCGTAAGCGGGCTTGCCAACGGTGCGCGAGCTTCCCCGCCACCCTTTTTCACGCCTCATTTACTGCCCACCAACCAATGACGTGGCACAACGCGGCTGCCTTGACCCGTTAGCAGCCGTTCGTTATACCCATGGTTGTTGCACAACCAACGGACAATCGAAGGATGGAAGACCGTACCGAGATCGATCCAGGCGCCGTCGGGCTCGATGTCTCGATGCCCGACGGCTTCGTATTTTGGGGCGGCGATCCTGACTGTTCGCTCTATTGGCGGCACCCGCAGCTCGACATCATCATCGCCGTCAATTATGGCGAGCTCGCGAACCGGCCGTGGACGCAGGTGGGCCGCTATTCGGTGCTTTCCTTGGTGGTCGGTGGCGATGCAGTCGCAGCCACGCGCAACGACATGGACGAGTGGACGGAGGTGCTCGATCGCCTCGCCTTCCTCGTCCGCGATCGGGCGTCCAAGGTTGAGGCGCATGGCTCGGACTATGCCCGTACCCGCAATCAATGGATGAAACGACGATGATCCGTCCTACCGCGTTCCTTGTTGCCGCGCTGGCGCTCTCCGCTTGCGATGGGGCCGGCGGCGCTGTCGAGATGCCGGCAAAGGAAAAGGCGTTCTGCGACGCCGTCGAAGCCGGCCGCGCGGCATTAAAGAAGGCGATCGCCGACAAGAATTATATTCGTCGGGAACCAGTGCTCGCATCGGCCCGGCCCGAACGGCGGGCTGCGTTTAAAGCCATCCTGGCGGGGCCACTCGGCGGCGGTGAGGTCGAGGCGTGGGTCGGGACGGTGAGCGGGGTCGGACGATCGACACAAGGTGCGGGCCGGCTCACGATTGACTTGCCGTGCCGGGCCTCCATCAGGACAATCGACAACGTGGAGATCGACGCCGCCGTGCCGTTATTTGCGGTGCTTTCAACGCTCGATATCGGGCAGAAGGTAAGGCTGTCGGGAACCTTCCTGCCCGCCGCCGGCGTACCGGACCATTTCTTGGAGCTCAGCTTGACCACCGAGGGTTCATTGGCCGAGCCCGAGTTCGCCTTCCTGTTCAATTCCATCGAGCCGCTTGTCAAGGGCCGGTAGGCTCGCCGTTCGCCGTGCGGTGCTGCCGTCCGCCGGCGCTTCACCACCCTTTAAATCCCCCTTTAAGCGGGCTAAAAACGGGGCGTAAACCATGCCCCGATCTGTTACAAAACCAAGTGCGCCGCCTCACAATTTCATGTGCGCCGCTTCACTGGGTGTGTTTTTCCCCCTCACCCCGCC
>CAYMRQ010000318.1:0-4412 GCA_964392845.1 uncultured Rhizobium sp. | reverse complement strand
GAACGCCACGCTCCCCACCGCGCTCGCCGTGGCCGAGCAGGAGCTGAAGGTGTCGCCCACGGTGGCGGGATTCGTCCTGCCCCTTGGCTCGACGATGTGCATGAACGGCACCGCGTTGTTCGAGGGCGTGGTGGTGCTGTTCCTCGCGCAGGTGATCGGGCTGCACCTCTCGATCGCCACCCAGATCATCGTCATCGTGCTGGCCGTGGTCGTGCTCGGCCTTCTGCTGCTCATGGTCTATTCCGGTCACGAGAACGATTTTCCGCGCGAAATCAAGCGCCATAGGCCCAGCTCGGAGAAGATGACCGGGGAGTCTATCGGCAACCATCACTGCTTCGCCAGCGGGCATTTCGATTGCGCCAGCGGACCGAAGGCATCATCCCCCGGGACCGTCGCGATCAGCTTGTAATAATCCCAGGGGTAACGCGATTCGGACGGCGCTTTGACCTGAAACACGTACAAATCGTGCACCATGACCCCGTCGGCGCGGATCCGGCCGTAATGCGCAAATACATCGTCGATCGGCGTGGCTCGCATCAGCTTCATCACCGCGTCGGTCTCGTCGGTCCCGGCGGCGGCGACGGCCTGCAGATAGTGCATCGTCGACGAATAGACCCCGGCCTGCACGCTGTTCGGCATCTTCTGGACCCGTTCGAAAAAGCGCTTCGACCAGAGCCGGGTCGCCTCGTTCATGTCCCAATAAAAGGCCTCGCTCAGCATCATTCCTTGCGACGTGTCGAGGCCGAGCGCGTGGACTGTGTTGATCCGCAAGGCGAGCGCGGCCAAGGTCTGAGGCCCGGGGATCATCCCGAGCCGGGCGGCCTGCTTGATTGTCTCCACCATATCGGCGCCGCCATTGGCCAGCCCGATGACTTTTGCCTGCGATTCCCGCGCCCGCGCCAGATACGACCCGAAATCGCGCGAATCGAGCGGATAGCGGGCACGGCCCAGCACCTCGCCGCCGCGCTGCGTCACCACCGCGGTGGTATCGCGTTCGAGGTCGTAGCCAAAGCTGTAATCGACCGTGATGAAGAACCAGGTCTTCTCGCCGCGCGCGACAAGCGCGGCGCCGACCGTATGCGAGATCGCGCGGGTATTGAAAACGTAATGCACCGAGGTCGCGGTGCAGGCCTCGTTGCTCAACCGCGCCGCTACCGCCGAGTTCAGCGTGACGATCTTGTGGCGGGTATCGGCAACCGTCTGGACGTTCAGCGCCTCCGACGAGCCGGTGACATCCATGATCGCATCGACCTGTTGGGTGTCGAACCAGTCGCGGGCGATTGCCGCCGCGCGATTGCCGCTGTTGGTGTGGTCGGCGATGACGATTTCGATCGGCGCGCCGAGCACCCGGCCGCCGAAATCCTCGACCGCCATCTTGGCCGCCGTCGCGCTGCCGATGCCCGTCGTATCGGAATAGGGGCCCGACATGTCGAGGATGAGCCCGATCTTGACCACCCCATCCGAGATCCGCGGCGTACTCTGCGCTGGTTGCGCGCCGGCCCGGTCCCAGGGGAACGCAAGGAGGGCCGCCGCTATGGCGGCTAAGAGCGCGGGTCGCCAATAGGGTCGCATGGTCATGCCGATCGATAAGCCTCTTTGTAGACCGCCGTGTACACGATCCCATCGCTTTTGACATAGCCCCGATACATGCCGGAGCAGTTGAACGTCGGCGTCGGCTCGCCATCGCGGCCGACGAGCCCGCCGGAGCCGCCGATTCGGTCCCTCGCGGTTCTCGCTATGACAGCCAAAAACTGTCATTGCGAGCGAAGCGACGCAAATCTCATCCCGTTGACTCGTAGCGCTTCCTGGGGTCCTGGTGGAGATATGGTCAGCCCCGACAACGGATTGCAGCTCGCGAGTGGCTCGATCTGCCCTCCTCGATAACGCGATGACGCAATGCCGTCCGCGGTAAACGGCAATGAAGCGGCCGCGCCCGCAGTCGGCTGGCCGCGTCTCCGGCTGATGCTGGTCGGGCTCGGCATCTCCGTCGTGCCGCTCGACACCGCGGTCAATATCGCCTTCCCGGACATTACCGGCAGCTTCGGGCTGCCGATCGCGATGATCCAATGGGTCGTCATCTGCTATGTGCTCACTCATGCCGGGCTGATGCTCGCTTTCGGGCGGGTCGGCGACATGTGGGGCCACGGAAGGGTGTTTCGCGCCGGGCTGTTGTGGAGCGTCGCGGCCTTTCTGTTGTGCGCCGCGGCGCCGAGCTTTGGCTGGCTGTTGTTCTTCCGCTTTCTGCAGGGGATCGGCGCCGGGCTGATCATCAGCTGCGCGCCGGCGCTGGTCACGAGCCTCTATCCCGAGGCGCGGCGCAGCCACGCGCTCGGCATCTTCACGCTGATGTTTGCCTTGGGCTCGGCGGCCGGGCCACTGCTCGGCGGCGTGCTGGTGGAGCATTGGGGCTGGCCCGGCGTGTTCTGGTTCCGCGCGCCGATCGCGCTGACCAGCCTGTTGTTCCTGCGCGGCCTGCCGCAGGGTGCCGGTGCCGGACGCGCCCGGCGCTTCGACATCCTCGGGGCCGTGCTGCTTGCCTCGGGCCTCGCCGGCCTCTTGCTCGCGATCAACGCGCTGGCGCGGCTGCAGAGCGGCGATTATCTCGCCCTCTTCCTGATCCCGGCGGCGAGTGCGAGCCTTGTTGCCTTCGTGTGGTGGGAGGGCAGGGCATCCCAGCCGATCGTCCGGGTCGAGCTGTTCCGCCGCGCTGCCTTCGCGATCGTCAACCTCGCCGCCAGCCTGATGGCCCTGGTGAGCTTCTCGGTCCTCTTGTTCGCGCCCTATTTCCTGGTCCGTTATACCGCCTTGCCATTGCCGCTCGCCGGCGCGCTGCTGGCGACCGGGTTTGTCGCGATGGCGGCGGCCTCGCCATTGGCCGGCGCGGTGGTGGCGCGGTTCGCCGCCGAGCGCGTTGCCCCGGTGGGCGCGCTGTCGACCGGCGCCGGACTGTTTCTGGTCGGCAGCTGGCAGCCCGACACCGCGCCCTTGGTGATGGCCCTGGCGCTCGGGCTGCACGGGCTCGGCCTCGGCTTCTTCCAGGTAGCCTATATGGAGATCGTCTTGGCCGCGTCGCCCATGGCGGATCACGGCGTCGCCGGCAGCCTGTCGATGCTGACCCGCACGATCGGCGTCGTCACCGGCGCCGCGGTGCTGACGCTCGGCTTCCAGGCCATCGCGAGCGCCGCGCAGGGCGGCGGAGCCGATGAGGCGCAAGCGTTTCTCACCGCGTTCCACACGATGTTTCGCCTCGCCGGCATTGTCGCCGCGTCGACCGGGGTGCTCGTCGCGTGGTCGGCCCGCAAGTGAGCATTCCGACCCGGTGACATATTGACATACCGCCGGCACGTGCGCATGTCAGATAGATGAGTATGCGAACCACGGTCCGACTACCCGAAGAGCTGTTGACGCGCGCCAGGCGGAAGGCCGCCGCGGAAGGCCGCACGCTGACCGCGTTGATTGAAGAAGGGCTGCGCCTCGTCACGGCCGAAAAGAAAACAACTCAGCCGGTGAAGCGCGTCATGCCACGCGTCAGCAAGGCCAAGGGCGGGCTGTTGCCGGGCGTCGATCTCGACAAATTTTCGTCGATCCAGGAAGCGGACGATCTGGCCTATGTCGAGCGGATGAAACGCTTCAAGTGATTTTGCCGGACGTGAATGTCCTGATTTATGCGTTTCGGCCCGACTCGCCGCGGCACGCGGTGTGCCGCCCCTGGCTGATGGGCGTCGTTTCCGGGGACGTTCGGTTCGGACTCTCGCCGCTCGCTCTCAACGCGGTGGTTCGGATTACCACGGACCCGCGGGTTTTCCAGCCTCCGAGCCGGATCGACGAAGCGTTCGGGTTTTGCGATGACCTTATCGAGCAGCCGCATTGCTAGATCGTCGAACCCGGCGAACGGCATTGGGACATCTTCAGGCGGCTCTGCATCGAAACCGACACCAGAGGACCACGCGTCACCGATGCGTGGTTCGCCGCGCTCGCGATCGAGTGGGGCTGCGAATGGGTTACGTATGATCGCGACTTTGCGCGGTTCCCGGGCCTGAAGTGGCAGGTGCCGGCGCCTCCCGCTGGATGACCACCTCGGATGGCCGCGGGCATGAACGGTAGTGTAGTGCGCTATATACGATCGCCCCCAGAGCGTACCGGGCTTAGCGGCGAGACGCCGGCAACCGTCGCAGCGGCGCCGATCGATCGCGCGCTGCTCGAAACCTGGGCACTTTCCCATCTCGAACGCTACGCCAGCTCGGCCGAGAATTTGCGGCATGTGTTAGAGCGCCGGGTACGGCGCCGTGCCGGGACCGATGACGCGGCGGTGCGCGCGGCGGGTGCGCTGATCGACGCGCTGATCGCGAATTATCGCGCGGCAGGGCTGCTTGACGACGCGGCCTATGCCGCCGGCCGGGCGCGACGCGGGC
>CAYMRQ010000317.1:1699-4472 GCA_964392845.1 uncultured Rhizobium sp. | reverse complement strand
GCGAGCTCGAGAAGGCCGGGCTCACCCCGGTCCCGTCGGTCGGGGTCCGCCCGCCGCGCATCGCCGAGGCGCCGGTCAGCTTCGAATGCCGGCGCATCACCGGGCTGTCGCTCGGCGCCCGCTCGACCCTCGAAGTTGGGCGGGTCATCCATATCCACATCCGCGACGATCTCGTCGATCCCGAGCGCTATTATGTCGCGACCGACAAGATGCGCCTGGTTGGCCGCATGCATGGCCGCGGCTGGTATGCGCGCACCAGCGATCTGTTTCTGATGGAGCGGATCAGCGTCGCCGAGTGGAACGCCGGGGAGAAAGCCGAGGAGAAAGACGCTAAGCCATGAGCCTCGCCCGGCGCCGTCGCCATCTGGCGCTCGCAATCTGCGTCGCGCTTGCCATCGCCGTGGCGGGCATGCCGGTCGACGCGGTCGGGGCGCCGCCGGGGTCGAAGAACTTCACCCCGCCTGCCGACGTGCCGAACTACTTCAGCAACGAGAGCGGGCCGTTCCAGGGCGGCGCCAACACAAGGGCAACCCAACCCGGAGCCGGTCCGATCGTCGCCGCTCCGGCGTCCCGCAGCAGGGTCGCGGCCGCTTCGCGCTCGCGTGCCCGCCATGCGGCGCGGGCCGCGAAGGCGAGGGGGGGCTACCGGCTGGCGCATGGCAAGGCGACCGCCCACCGGCAATTGGTTCATGCCGGCGCGGCGCGCAGCGGCAAGGCGGCGGGGCCGCGGACGGCGCACGCCCAGGTCAGAGCCGCCACCGGCAAGGCCGTCACGGCGAAGAGCCGGGCCGCGTCGAGCAAGGGCAAGCGCATCGCCCGGGCGCACGGCTAGTTGGACACGCCGGGGCGGCCGCCATATAAGCGGCGCCATGCGCCCAATCTCCTTTCACCGGATCGCCTTTCGCAAGATGCACGGGCTCGGCAACGATTTCGTCGTGATCGACCGCCGTCGTGACGACATCAGGGTCGATGCCGCGGCGGCGCGGGCCTTGGCCGACCGCCACACCGGGATCGGCTGCGACCAGCTGATACTGATCGAGATGCCGCGCCATCCCGCGGCGCAAATCTTCATGCGCATCCTCAACGCCGATGGCAGCGAGGCAGAGGCGTGCGGCAACGGGACCCGCTGCATCGCCCGGCTGATCGCCGAGGAAACCGGCGACTCGCGGGTGCGGCTCGAGACACTGGCCGGGCTGCTCGACGCCGAGCTGTTGCCGGATGGGCGGGTCGCGGTCGACATGGGGAAGGCGCGCACCTTCTGGCGCGACATCCCGCTGGCGCGCGCAATGGATACATCCGCCGTCGATCTCGCCGCCGGGCCGCTGGCGAGCCCGGTCTGCACCAGCATCGGCAACCCGCACGCGACCTTTTTCGTCGCCGATGCCGATTCGGTCGATCTGGCCGGACTTGGGCCCCGTCTCGAACACGACGCGCTGTTCCCCGAGCGCGCCAATATCGGGGTCGCCACGGTCGTCGATCCCGGGCGCGACCGCGCGCGGATCCGGCTGCGGGTCTGGGAGCGCGGCGTCGGGATCACCCGGGCGTGCGGCAGCGGCGCCTGCGCCGCGCTGGTTGCCGCCCATCGCCGCGGACTGACCGGACGGCATGCGACGGTCATGCTCGACGGCGGCGATCTCGACATCCTGTGGCGTCCGGAGGGCGAAGCAGGCGGCGGGCATGTGATCATGACCGGGCCGGCGACGCTCGCCTTCGAGGGCAGCATCGATGCCGCGCTATTTGCCGGCTGACGCGATGCCGGGTCTCGAAATCATCACCTTCGGGTGTCGGCTCAACGCGTTCGAGAGCGACATCATCCGCCGCGCCGCGACTAGTGCCGGGCTCGGAGACGCGGTCATCGTCAATACCTGCGCCGTTACCGCCGAGGCCGAGCGCCAGGCGCGCCAGGCGATCCGCCGGGCGCGGCGCGAGCACCCCCGCGCCAGGATCATCGTCACCGGCTGCGCCGCGACCCTGGCGCCCGGGCGCTACGCCGCGCTCGGCGGGGTCGATCTCGTGCTCGACAACGAAGCCAAGCTGCGGGCCGAGAGCTACGAGCTTGCCGGAAGCAGCCCTCACCTACCGGCCGCCAGCGCGGCCGGTCCCCCCTCTCCTGCGGTGCGGGAGAGGGTAAATAAGGACGCCGCGCCCCTTCCTCCCGCGGTGCGGGAGCGGGTAAATGAGCGGGCCGCGCCCGATACCCTCTCCCGCACCGCGGCAGAGGGTGGCCGAGGGCAAAGCCCGAGGGCGGGTGAGGGTGCCAGCAGCGCCACTATCCGCGCCCGCGCTTATCTGCAGGTACAGCAGGGCTGCGACCATCGCTGCACGTTTTGCATCATCCCCTATGCGCGCGGGCCGAGCCGGTCGGTGCCGCTTGGCGCGCTTGTCGACGAGGCGCGGCTTATGATTGCGGCCGGCTGCCGCGAGATCGTGCTGACCGGGGTCGATCTGACCGCCTATGGCGCCGATCTGCCGGGCGGCCCGAGCCTCGGGCAGATGGTGCGGCATCTGCTCGCCGAGGTGCCGGAGCTGACCCGCCTGCGACTCTCCTCGCTCGACCCGAGCGAGATCGACGAACCGCTATGGGCATTGCTCGGCGACGAACCGCGCCTGATGCCGCATCTGCATTTCTCGCTGCAGGCCGGCGACGATCTGATCCTGAAGCGGATGAAGCGGCGGCACAGCCGGGCCCAGGCGATCGCGGCATCGCGGCGCGCCCGCGCCTTGCGCCCGGCGGTGGCGATCGGCGCCGATCTGATCGCCGGCTTTCCGACCG
>CAYMRQ010000317.1:0-1689 GCA_964392845.1 uncultured Rhizobium sp. | reverse complement strand
CCTTCCTGCACGTCTTCCCCTACAGCGCGCGGCCGGGCACGCCGGCGGCGCGGATGCCGCAGCTCGATCCGGCGCTGGTGCGCGAGCGCGCCGCCCGTCTACGCGATACCGGCGCGGCGGCGCTCGGCGCCGAGCTGAATTCCCGCATCGGCAGCCAGAGCGCGGTGCTGATCGAGCGCCCGGGCGTCGGGCGCGCCGAATTCTATGCGTCGGTCGAATGCGACGGCGGGCACCCGGTCGGCTCCGTCACGGATATGCGGTTCATTGCGGCGCGCGGCCGCAATCTGGTTGGAGTGCCGGCGCCATGAGGTTCTGGCGGCGCGGCGTCCCCGATGATGCCGCCGCGGCTGCGGACATCGATCCCCGCCCCCTCCCTATTCCTCCCCTCCCCGGGCTTGACCCGGGGATCGCGGGAGAGGGCAGGGTGGGGGTGTCGGTCGCCGAGCCCGAGCCGCAGCCGGAAGCCGCCCAGCCGCGCGGCTGGCTCGGGCGGCTGCGCACCGGCCTCACGCGCAGCTCGGCGCGGCTGACCGAGGGGATCAACGCGATCTTCCTGCACCGCCGGCTCGACGATGCCGCACTCGGCGAGCTCGAAGATCTGCTGATCGCCAGCGACATGGGCGTTGGCGTCGCCGGCGAGGTGGTCGAGGCGCTGAGACGAACCCGCTTCAACCAGGAGGTCTCGCCCGAGGAGGTGCGCGCCGCGCTCGCCGAGGAGGTTATCCGGCTGGTCGAGCCGGTGATGAAACCGCTGCGCATCGATCCGGCGAAACGCCCCTTCACGATCCTCGTCGTCGGGGTCAACGGCAGCGGCAAGACGACGACGATCGGCAAGCTGGCCAGGCAGTACCGCGATGCGGGCAGGAAGGTGATCCTCGCTGCCGGCGACACCTTCCGGGCAGCCGCGGTCGAGCAGCTGCAGATCTGGGGCGAGCGCGCCGATTGCCCGGTGCTGACCCGCCCGACCGGATCGGACGCCGCCGGGCTCGCCTACGACGCCCTGATACAGGCGCGCGAGGAAGGGGCCGATATCCTGCTGATCGACACCGCCGGTCGCCTGCAAAATAAGGCCGATCTGATGGGCGAATTGCAGAAGATCGTGCGCGTCCTGAAGAAAATCGATCCCGAGGCGCCGCATGCGGTGCTGCTCGTGCTCGACGCGACGGTCGGGCAGAACGCGCATGCCCAGGCCGAGATCTTCCGCGCGATGGTCGGGGTCACCGGCATCGTCATGACCAAGCTCGACGGCACCGCGAGGGGCGGCGTTCTCGTTTCGCTCGCCGAGAAATACGGCATCCCGATCCACGCCATCGGCATCGGCGAGGGCATCGACGATCTCCGCCCGTTCGATGCCCGAGCCTACGCCCGCAGCCTGCTCGGGCTCGAGGGGTAGCCGGCGACAGTTCAGATAGCTGGTCTTCTAACGAGGCCGTAGGTTACTTCCGCTCGACATAAATGACCTGCGTACCGCTGGCCATCTTTTCCCTGACCAGTCTGAAGGTAGGAACTTTTTCTACGAGATCACTCAGTTTTCCGAAGCCGTAGTTGCGTGCATCGAAATCCGGTAGCAGCTTCAGGAGATGGCTGCCGACGGTTCCCAAATTTGCCCGGCCACCTTCCGTCGTTGCCGCATCAACCGATTGACCGAGCGCGGCATTGAACTTCTCATCGCTGGCGAGATCGCGCAAC
>CAYMRQ010000316.1:1571-4502 GCA_964392845.1 uncultured Rhizobium sp. | reverse complement strand
TGTCGATGCCCGATTTCGACATCGATTTCTGCCAGGACCGGCGCGACGAGGTGATCCGCTACGTTCAGCAGAAATACGGCCGCGACCGGGTCGCCCAGATCATCACCTTCGGCAAGTTGCAGGCGCGCGCGGTGTTGCGCGATGTCGGCCGGGTGCTCGGCATGCCCTATGGCCAGGTCGACCGGCTGTGCAAGCTGGTGCCGAACAACCCGGCGCATCCGGTGACGCTCGACAAGGCGATATCAGGCGAGCCGCAACTGCAGCAGCTGCGCGACAGCGACGAAACCGTCGCGCGGCTGATCACGATCGCCTTGAAGCTCGAAGGGCTCTACCGCCACGCCTCGACCCATGCCGCCGGGGTGGTCATCGGCGACCGGCCATTGTCCGAGCTGGTGCCGCTTTATCGCGACCCGCGCTCGGACATGCCGGCGACCCAGTTCAACATGAAATGGGTCGAACTGGCCGGCCTTGTCAAATTCGACTTTCTCGGGCTGAAGACGCTGACCGTGCTGGCCCGCTGCCTGGACCTCCTCGCCGCGCGCGGCATCACCCTCGACCTCTCGACCCTGCCGCTCGACGACCGGGCGAGCTTCGACCTGCTGAGCCGCGGCGACACGGTCGGGGTGTTCCAGGTCGAGGGCGCCGGGGTGCGCGACATGCTCAAAAAGCTGCGCCCCGACCGCTTCGAGGACATCATCGCGGTTGTCTCGCTCTACCGCCCCGGGCCGATGGAGAACATCCCGCGCTACATCGCGGTCAAGCATGGCGAGGAGGCGCCCGATTACCTGCACCCGGGGCTCGAGGGGATCCTCAAGGAAACCCACGGCATCATGATCTACCAGGAGCAGGTCATGCAGATCGCCCAGGTGCTGGCCGGCTATACGCTCGGCGGTGCCGATCTGTTGCGCCGCGCGATGGGCAAGAAGATCCAGGCCGAAATGGACGCGCAGCGCCAGCAATTCGTCGAGGGCGCGGCGGCGCGCGGGGTCGAGCGGCCGCGCGCCGAGCTGATCTTCGACCTGATGGAGAAGTTCGCCGGCTACGGCTTCAACAAATCGCATGCCGCGGCCTATGCGCTGGTCGCCTACCAGACCGCGTACCTCAAGGCGAACTACCCGGTCGAGTTCATGGCCGCGTCGATGACCCTGGATCTCGGCAACACCGACAAGCTCAACCATTTCCGCCAGGAGTTGGGGCGGCTCGGCATCGCCCTGCTGCCGCCCGACATCAACCGCTCCGATGTCGCGTTTGCCGTCGAGCCCGACCCCAAGGAGGGCAAGCCGGCGATCCGCTATGCGCTCGCCGCGGTCAAGGGGGTCGGCGAACAGGCGATGCGCGATCTGGTCGGCGAACGCACCAAGGGCGGCCCGTTCAAGGATCTGTTCGATTTCGCGCTGCGGCTCGATGCCAAGAGCTTCAACCGCCGCCAGTTCGAGAACCTCGTCAAAGCCGGCGCCTTCGAATGCCTCAACCCGAACCGGGCGCAGAGCTTTGCCGCGGCCGAACTGTTGCTGCGCCAGGCGAGCCGCGCCGCCGAGGAGCGCCAGGACGGCCAGGTGAGCCTGTTCGCCGGGATTGCCGGCTTGGGCAATTCGGGCTTTGCCGCGCGCCCCGCGCTGCCGGTCGTGCCGGATTGGCCTGCCGTGGAGCGCCTGCAGAACGAGTTCGACGCGATCGGCTTCTACCTGTCGAGCCACCCGCTCGATCCTTACGGGCGGAGCCTCGAACGCGCCGGCATCCTGCGCTGGGTCGACCTGCCGGCGGCGCTGGCCGCGGGCGGCGCGACCCGGTTCCGCCTCGCCGGCATCGTCATCGGCAAGAAGGAGCGCACCTCGACGCGCGGCAGCCGGTTTGCCTTTGTCCAGCTGTCGGACACATCGGGCGTCTTCGAGGTCACGCTGTTTTCCGAGGTGCTGGCTCAGGCCCGCGCCCTCATCGATGGCGGCCAGCCGCTGATCGTCACGCTCGATGTCCGCCGCGAGGAGGAGAGCCTGCGCCTCACCGCGCAGAAGATCGAGCCGCTCGACAGCGTCGTCGCCCATGCCGCCGCGGGGTTGCGCGTCTTTGTCGGCGAGGTCGAGGCCTTGGCGCGCCTCAAAAGCCTGATCGGGCGCGAGGCCGGCGGGCGCGGCCGGGTCACGCTGGTGCTCGACCTGCCGGGCAGCGAAGTCGAGGTCGCGCTCCCCGGCGGCTTCCGCGTCGACCCCCGGATCCGCGCCGCCGTCAAATCGCTGCCCGGGATTGTCGACGTGCACGATATTTGAAATGTCCTTGTGCCGCTACGTACCCTTATCTGACAAAATACCAATTATTGGGGGAGCGCTCACAATAAAAATGATAGCCAGGCCTATTCGACTTATCATCAGGATCGCTGATATAACCAATTCGATAATTATCGAAAACCTTCACACATCTCTGTTTAGTCGTTGAATCGATGTAACTCTCGATTATTTCTCTTACGTAATAGTAAGAAGGCGGTGGCAATTCTGTTAAGGCGGGTACAGTTACGGCGGTTGATTTGGGCGGCTGCTGCGTTTGCGGGACCGGCGTCGGCAGCGGAGCCGCCGAGGCCGGCTGCGGCAGCGACGGCTCGACGGGTTTCGGAGCGACGGGCTGCGGCGTGGGTTGCACGGCTGCACCAGGTTTTAGGGCGGCTTCTCTGGTTGAGTTGCGGAGCGCCCCACTTAGCATCAATCCAAGCATAGCAAGAACCACCAAAGCTGCGGCGGCAAGGCCGATGGTGACGGGCTTCAAAGACCGTTTCCTTCGCAGAAGTTCTGGCGGCGGGTCTTCTTCTCCTTTCCTTTTATGGTGACGCTGATCTCTCCCCGGTCGCTGGCGCCGCTGCGTCGCCGGTTCCTGAGAGGCGAGATGCTGTGCCAGCTCGTCGATCGCCCGCTCGCGCGCGGCGAAGCCGTCGATCCAGTGCAG
>CAYMRQ010000316.1:0-1561 GCA_964392845.1 uncultured Rhizobium sp. | reverse complement strand
CGCGTCCTCGATGCGGAACGGGATGATGACTTTGTGGCTCTCGCCGGCGACGGTGACCTCGCGGCGGATGTATTCGCTCTCATTGCAGAGGTCCGAGAACACCAGCAGCATCGCCCGGCTGCCCTCGATCGCGTAGACGATTTCGTCGTCAAACGGATGACCCGGGCGCACGTTGCGCGGCGCGACCCAGCAGGGGACGCCGCGGCGCTCCAGTTCGTTGACGATCTCCAGCGCCGCCGTCCGGTCCTCGCTGACGTGGCTGACGAAGAGAAAAAGATCAGGATCTGCCACAATCCCTGCAATGAATTTTTAGCTGGGAAATTATATTCCATCCCAATAGGCTGACGCTATGAAGCTCACCCGGATAACGATCGATCCAGCCATCTGCACCGGAAAGCCTTGCATCCGGGGCCTGAGGTTCCCGGTAGCGCGCCTGCTCGGGCTGCTTGCGGCGGGCGAGAGCCGCGAGCAGATTCTTGCGAGCTACCCATATCTGCAGCCCGAAGATATCGACGAGGCGCTTCACTACGCCGCCTACCTGGCTGAGGACGAGACGCTCGAATTGACCCCGTGAAGTTCCTGGTCGACATGCCGCTGTCGCCGGCGTTGGCGCGGTGGCTTCAAAGCCAAGGACACGACGCGGTACATGCTTTCGCTCTCGGCCTCGATCGCGCCGCCGATCCCGACATCATGGCGCGCGCGGCAGAGGAGGCGCGGACGGTGATTACTGCCGACCTTGATTATCCGCGCTTGCTTGCGCTCTCCGGAGCAACCGCACCAAGCTTGATCCTGTTTCGCGGCGGCGACTGGAGCGAGGTCGATGTCAGAGCGCGCATGCAGCAGATGCTCGACGGACTCGATGAGAGCGAACTGGCGCGGAGCATTCTTGTCGTCGACCGGAATCGGGTCCGGAGGCGCCGGCTGCCCATTGCCTAGCCGCGGCTTCCACGGCGATACCAAGATTCGCGCCGCCGTCAAATCGCTGCCCGGCATCGTCGACGTGCACGACATCTAAGGAGCCCTGACCTGGCGGAATTGCTGCCCGGACGGCCCGCAAGGCGGAGAGCAAGGTTCTGGCTCGGGGTGCTGATCCCGCTCTCGCTCGCGGCAGCCGCTTATGGCGCGCTGTGCCTGTGGTTTTTCGTGCATCAGCACGGGTTCCAGTTCGGCGACAATCGCGCCCCCCGGGTGAGCCCGCAATCGGTCGGGCTCGTCGGCTTTGCCGCAGTCGATATCGCGACCGAGGACGGCGAGCGGCTCGATGCCTGGTGGGCGCCCCCTCCCGAGCCGGGACGCGGTATCGTCCTGTTTCTGCACGGCACGCCGGGAACGCTGGCCGACACGGTGTGGCGGCTGCCCGATCTGCAGCAGAGCGGGTTCGGCGTCATGGCGATCGATTACCGCGGCTATGGCGCCTCGACCGGGACACCGAGCGAGGCCGGACTTCGCGCCGATGCCCGCGCCGCCTTCGATTGGCTCCGCGCCGCCGCGCCGGGGTCGAAGATCGCGGTGTTCGGCGAGAGCCTCGGCACCGGCCCCGCAATCGGCCTCGCCCGCGACC
>CAYMRQ010000315.1:0-4553 GCA_964392845.1 uncultured Rhizobium sp. | reverse complement strand
CTACGCCGTCGGCCGGAAGAGCCAGTCCCGGCCCCGCGCGGCCAAAACGCGCTTGGCGAAGGAAAGCGCCCGCGGGTCCCCGCTGGCCATCGCCTTCTGCAAGAGGACGATGCGGTGCTGGCCCATAACGCCCCGGCTCATCCATGCCGGCACCTTGGCGAACTTATCCACGATATCGAGACCGACGGGAAAACCGTAGGTGGGGAGCAGCCGGCTTGTGTGGAGAATGAGGTCCAGCACGGACCCGAAATCCGCGATATCCTCAAATGCCTCAACGCGGAACGGCATCACCATCTCCGACGGCTTGAGATAAGTCGTCAGCGCGTTGGGGTAGGAGCGTATCCAGCGTTTCCAGAAATCCGGCCATTTGTTCTCCGGCCCCTGCCGCATCACGGGGATGGGCGTGACGTATTCGCCCTCCTGCAACACGACATCGAATAGCGACGCGTCGTTGAGCCCGTAGGATCTCAAATCATCGAGGAATTGCTTGGCATCGCGCTCCCTCAGAGAGCCGTTATCCTGGAGCCGGTCGAGGATGCGGTTCACCACGACCGGTTCCTTGCCGATCGACCGCTCGACGGCGCCCACCACCGGCGTTCCCGACGCGCGCAGCCGTTTCAGCAGTTCCAGGTGAAGGGCGACGAATTTCCTGTCGGTCGGATCGTCATCCGGCTGCCATGCGGGATCGCCCAGCATCGTCCGGCAGGCCTCGATCCCATAGGCCGGAAAATCTTCGAGCCCATAGGGCGAAACCGGATTGATCAGCGGGCCGTGCAGCACGATCACATCGGGCGAATCGGCCTCGCTGGCGATCTTGCGCGCCACCGCCGTCTCACTTGCGATTCTCGCCGCGTCGCGGAGCTTGGCGATGTCGAGAAAATCGTCGTCGTAGAGTACGCCCTGATCGCTGTAGAGGTCGTCGATCAGCGCCAATTGGATATCGAACTGCTCGCGCGCCTTGGACTCGTCTCCTGGCCTGACGATGTAGCTCCCGACCCTGATTCCGATGGGGGCGGCAGACGGCAATTCCAAGTTCGCAACACCCGCATCGACGAAGGCGATCGCCTTGCCGCGCAGGCCCGGCCAAAACTCGCCGGGACGGTAGGGGAGCCGTTGGATAAGGCCGCTCGCGCCCATCAACTCGCGCATAGCCGCGGCGACGCGCGACAACTGCGCGACGAACTGTTCCTGCACCGCCCCGGATTGCCGCGCTGCGACATGCAGCAGCCCGGCCAAGAACCCGCCCTGGCCTATCCGCGCCTGAATTCGCCGTTGTATATCATCCTGTCCGGGCATATTGCGGCCTAGCCCTTCCGATGGCGTCCGCACCGTACCCGCTTAGCCGTGAGGAAGAAAGTCAATGCCCGCGCGGGATGTCGAGAACCCAGACTCTTCCGTCGCGGCGCAGAATTCTGTTCCGGCGCGACGCCACCGCGGCGACATCATGTCCCCAGAGACGCGCAGCCGCGTCATGGCGAGGATTCGCGGACGGGATACCGGCCCCGAGCGCGTGGTTGCGGCCGGGCTCACCGCTTTTGGCTTCCTCTTCGAGTCTCATGCGCGCGATCTTCCGGGCCGTCCCGACTTTGTCATGCGCGAGATCAAGCTCGTCATCTTCGTCGATGGCGACTTCTGGCACGGCCATCGATTCGCCGTTTGGCGCGACAAACTCTCCCCGGCATGGGAGCTGAAGATCGCGGGCAACCGCAAACGGGACACGCGCAATTTCCGACTGCTTCGCGCCCAGGGGTGGAAAATCGTAAGACTTTGGGAGCATCAGCTCGACCGTAACGCCAAAGCGTGCCTGCGCAGGGTCGCGAAAATCGTCGCCGAGCGGACGGCGGTTTCGCTCTGAGATCGAGCGCCTGGCCTCAGGACCGATGCACCTGGTAGAATCCTTCGCATGGGCGTGCGGACCCTCGACCTCTTCAGCGGCGGAGGCGGCAGCAGCTACGGCGCGCGCGCGGCGGGGGCGGAAATTATCTGCGGCGTTGATGCCTGGCCCTGCGCGACAGCCGCCTACGCGGCAAATTTCGGCGAGGATAAGGCCGTCAACCTGACGCTCGACGCCAAATCGTCCCCGTCCGCGCTCGGGGACATCGGCACCATAGACCTGCTCCTGGCCTCGCCCGAATGCACCAGCCACACCTGCGCCCGCGGCAGCCGCCCGCCCGACGAGGAAAGCAAGCGCACCGCGAACTACGTTCTCGCGTTCGCGGCCACGCTCAAGCCGCGCTGGGTCGTCGTCGAGAACGTAATCCATATGCGCGGCTGGCACGGATACAAGCCGCTCCTTGAGGCTCTCCGCAAGCAGGGCTATCGGGTGCGGATCGAGGTTCTCGATGCGTCGCGCTTTGGCGTGCCTCAAATCCGCAAACGCCTGTTCATCCTCGCCGACCGAGAGCGCGAGCCGCGCCACGTTCCGCGCAAGCCGGGCAGGGCGCCATCCGCACGCCGCATTCTTGATCCCGATGGGGCCTGGACCTCCAAGCCGCTGCGAAGCGAACACCGCGCTCCGCCGACAATCGAGCGAGCCGAACGCGCGATTGCAACATTGGGCGCCGGGAAACCATTTCTCATAGTCTATTACGGGTCCGATGGGGCAGGCGGCTGGCAGCCATTGAACCGGCCCCTCCGGACCGTGACGACGCTCGACAGGTTCGGCTTGGTGACCTGGCAGGACCAGACCCCGATGCTGCGCATGCTTCAGGTGTCCGAGCTCACGCGCGCAATGGGTTTTGGCGACGATTATGTGCTGGACGCCGTCAAGCAGCGACGTGACCGGATCAAAATCCTCGGCAACGGCGTGCCGCCGCCAGTCATGCAAGCCATCGTGAAGACGCTGACGGCGGACCGCTAGACAGGGAGATCCGCCCCGGGTCGAGAGCGGCCTGTTCGTGCCACACCGTCCCGAAGCGAATACACGCGGCCGGCGCAACGCTGAGCCGCTCCGCCTTCTACCCATACACTACTACCCATACACTACCGACATACGGTTGTGCATCCAGTATGTCGGTACCGTATGTCGGTACCAGCCCGACAATTCCACAGTATTCTCAACGGGTTCCGCATCACAAGGTTGTCGGGCTCACACCACGACCCCACCCGCTTGCCGCATCATAAAATGATGACGACCAAGCCTCCTCGCATTCGCTCGTCGGAAGCGGCTGGGGTCGTGGCCTTCGGCCACCGACAACCTTGTGAGCGGACCGTTCCTAGGCCAAGCGCCGGCGCCGTGCACATCTTGCACCTTGTACTATGTCCGATAGATGTCCTTTGCGTGTAACAGCCGGCTGCCGCCACCGAACGAAGTCAAAGGCACGACCTCTCGCCACGGCTCGGCAGCCGACTGATGGACGTAACGCTTGGACACATGACCAATGTCGGCGCGCCGCTCTCTCTGTCGGAGAGCGAGCGACGCCGCCATATCTACCTTGCCGGCAAGACCGGCACCGGCAAGAGCACGCTCTTGCTCAATCTCATGCTGCAAGACCTCGACGCCGGCCGCGGCTTCGCGCTCATCGACCCGCACGGCGATCTGGCACAGACGATCGCCGATACCGTACCGCCCGATCGGATCGCCGACACGATCTACATCGACCCGCTCGACGAAACGCACGTTGTCGGCTTCAACCCATTGCAACGGGTTCCCGAGAGCGCGAGGCCGCTCGCCGCCGAGCATTTCGTCTCAACCCTGAAAGCCATCTACCCGGACAGTTGGGGGCCGAACCTCGACGACATCCTCTACAACGCCGTCCGGCTGCTGCTCGATGCGCCCGGCTCCACCTTGCTCGGCATCCGGCATCTGCTCATCAACCGGAACTACCGCGCCAAGCTGCTGCGATACTGCGCCGACCGCGAGATCCGCGCCTTTTGGGAAGGGTATTGGGAAGGGAAGGCGCCGAAGCAGCAGGCAGAGGAAATGCGCTCGACCTTGAACAAGGTCGGCCGGTTCAACGCCGACCCGATGCTGCGCGCCATGCTCGGCCAGTCGCGGAGCACGATCGATATCCCGGCCATCATGAATAGCGGCAAGGTGCTGATCGTGAACTTGGCAAAGGGCCGGCTCGGCGACAAGCCGGCGCAGCTCATCGGTGCTTCGCTCGTCTCCGCCTTCGCCCAGGCCGCCGAGACCAGAACCACCATTCCCGAGAGCGAGCGCCGCGACTTCACCCTCTACGTCGACGAATTCCAGAATTACGCGAGCCTGTCCTTTGGCACGATCCTCTCCGAAGCGCGCAAGTGGCGCTTGAACCTGGTGCTCGCCAATCAATTCCTCGCCCAGCTCCCGCAGGCGCTCCGGGATGCCGTGCTGGGCAACATCGGCACACTGATCGTTTTCCGGGTGGGCGCGAGCGATGCGCAAATCCTCGCCGCCGAACTCGACATCAAAATGGCCTCGACTCTCACCGACACGCCAAATTTCGAAGCCTGGGTCAAGCTACTGCGCGACGGCGTGCCGTCCAGCGCGATCCCGATTCGCACATTGCTGGCGGAAATTGACGGCGACAGTCTGTCGGCCGTCATCAGCCGAACGCGAGCGAGATATGCCC
>CAYMRQ010000314.1:2465-4593 GCA_964392845.1 uncultured Rhizobium sp. | reverse complement strand
GTCGGCGGCCTTGCGGTACCAGCGCATCGCCTCGGCATAATCCTGAGCCACGCCCCGGCCGTTCCGGTACAGAATCCCAATAGCGCTCTGCGCCGTGGCGTTCCCCTGATCGGCCGCCTTACGATACCACCGCATCGCCTCGGCATAATCCTGAGCGACACCGTGGCCGTTCAGGAACAGAAACCCGATGTTGCCCTGCGCGGAGGCGTTTCCCTGGTCGGCGGCCTTGCGGTACCAGCGCATCGCCTCGGCATAATCCTGAGCCACGCCCAAACCGTTTTGACTAAACCACCCGAGTTGGTTCTGCGCGAGGGCGTCGCCCCGATCGGCGGCCAGCCGATACCAGCGCAGCGCCTCTGCATAGTCATTGCGGTCTCGGGCTGCCTGGGCCTTTTGTATCGCGTCGGCCGCCGTAATTTCCGGTGGCGGAGCAGGGACCGGAGCGGGGGTCAGAACCGGGGCGGGAGCGGGCGTCGCACTCGGCGCTGGAGCCGCATCGGGTGCCGGGGCTGTCGGGGTCGGCGTGGAAAGCGTCGGCGGCGACGAGCCGGCCGTAGGGCCGGGTGGCGGCGGGGATTTTTTTTCGAGCATGCCAAACCAAACCGCGACGCCCACAGCCAGCAAGGCGGAGACACCTACCAGCGCGATGATCCAGCGCGAGGCGGGATTTTGCGCCACCTGCGGCGGCGCCGGCCGATCGCTTGGGAGATCCTTGGGCGGTTCCTGGATTTCCGCCGGGATCTTGCTGGGCGAGGCTGCCTGCGGCACCGGTTCCAGTTCGGGCGTGACACCGGCAACGGCAGTGAGCTGCCGAACCAGGCGTTGGATCGACTCTTCCCAATTTTCATACAAATCGATCCATTGCCGCGTCGCAAACTCGTAGGCGAAGGCTTCGTCGGGTGTAACGTCCTCGACCCGAACCGGGATCACGACGAGGTGGGTCTGACCCGCCAGCACCAGCTCTTTCTTGACCTCGTCCGAGTTGTTGGCATTGGCCGAAAACACCAGGATCATCACCCGTGCGGCGCGGATGGCGCGGACGATCGAGACTTGAAAGTTCTCGCCCGGGCCGATGTCCCGGCTGGAGATCCAGCAGCTCAAGCCGCGATTTTCCAGCGCCTCGCAGATCGTCCGCGCGAGGTCGCGGTCCTTCGAGGCGTAGCTGATGAAGATCTGGGCGCTCATCGCGTCGGTACGGTAGACGCTGCCCTCAGGCGCCTCAACCGTCTCACAAACCGACCGCCGGTGCCGCCCTAGAACCAGCCGCGCCAGCGGAACCATAAGAGCGGCCCGATCGCGCTGAGCACGATCAGCGCCAGGCCCCAGGGATAGCCCCAGGCCCAATCGAGCTCGGGCATGTGGCGAAAGTTCATGCCGTACATGCTGGCGACCAGGGTCGGCGGCACGCCGACCACCGAGACGATCGTCAGCACCTTGATGATGTTGCTCTGCTCGATGTTTATCAGGCCCAGGGCGGCGTCGAGCAGCAGCTGCACCTTGTTGACGAGATGGACGTCGTAATCGCCGAGCGAGTGGAGGTCGTGGCGCACGGTTTCGAGCCGGGTCTTCACCGCCTCGGGAAGCCAGGCCGCGCCCAGGCTTTCGACATAGGGCACCATGCGCGCGATGCCGAGCAGGCCGTCGCGGATCTTCGAGGCGAGGTCGCCGCTGGCCCCGATTCGGCGCAGAATAATGCGCAAATCCGCAGCTTCGCGGGCCGGAGGGCGATGCCTGCCGCCCTCCAACGGTCCGGAGCGGAACAGCCGATGCGACAGCGTGTCGAGTTCCGCGGCGATGGTTTCGAGGATGTCGGCGTTGCGGTCGACGATCGCCTCGACCAGCCCGACGAAGGCCTCGGAAGCGGTTTCCGGCGCCGCCTGGCCGAAGGTGGTGAAGGCGGTCAGCGCCTCGAACCGCACCGTGACCAGCAGCTCCGGCCCCAGCACAAATCCGACCGGCGTTGTCCGGGGGTCGTCGGCATTGGCGCGATGCACCAGCGGCGTGCTCAAATAGAGCACCCCGTTCTGCGCCCGTAGCCGGCTCGAGGTTTCGATCTCGGAAAGGTCCTCAATGCTCGGCAGGTGCAGCCCGGTCGAGCGTTCGACAAATTCCGTTTCGCGCGGGCTGG
>CAYMRQ010000314.1:0-2404 GCA_964392845.1 uncultured Rhizobium sp. | reverse complement strand
TCGGGCATCAGCGCCGCGGCGCCGAGATCGGCTGGCGGCTGATGAACCTCGCCGGTGCGTGCGTGGAGGGTCAGCATGCCGCCGATTGTACCGGCATTGCCGGATCAAAGCCCGCCGTCTTCGATGATGAAATCGACGATCCGGTCGACCCCCTCGCCGGTTTTCAGATTGGTGAAGACAAAGGGCCGCGCGCCGCGCATCTGCCTGGTGTCGCGGTCCATCACGTCGAGGCTCGCTCCGACCAGCGGCGCCAGATCGATCTTGTTGATGACCAGGAGGTCGGAGCGGGTGATCGCCGGCCCGCCCTTGCGCGGGATCTTGTCGCCGGCGGCGACGTCGATGACGTAGATCGTCAGATCGGCCAATTCGGGCGAAAAGGTCGCCGCCAGATTGTCGCCGCCCGACTCGATCAGCACGATGTCGACATTGGGGAACGCCCGCGTCAGCTCGGCGATTGCGGCCAGATTGATCGAGGCGTCCTCGCGGATCGCGGTATGCGGGCAGCCGCCGGTCTCGACGCCGCGGATGCGCTCGGGTGGCAGCGCGCCGCTGCGGGTCAGAAACTCGGCGTCCTCGCGGGTATAGATGTCGTTGGTGATCGCGACCAGCTCGAAGCGGCCGCGCATCGCCTTGCACAGCCGGTCCATCAGCGCGGTCTTGCCCGAGCCGACCGGCCCGCCGATGCCGATCCGCAACGGCGATGCCTGGCGCTCTGCCCGAGGGCCTGGGCTCATGAGCGGAACAGCCTGGTATATTGGCTCTCGTGCATCATCGAGGCGAGGTCGACAGCGAAGGTCGCGGCCCCGAAATCGGCCGGGTCGCGGGTCAGCGCCGCTTCCGCCGCGCGGCCGACAACCGGCTCCAGCGCGCAGAGGATGCGCTGGCCGTCGGTCTGGCCGATGATGCCGAGGCGCAGCCCGGCCGAGACCAGATTGGCGGCGAGCGCCTGCAAATAGCCGATGAGCGCGTCCGCGAGCGCGATCCCGGCGCTCGCCGCCACCGCGCCGAAGACGGCGGAGTGGCAGACACCCCGCTGTTGCCCCTCACCCTCCCACCGCTTCGCGGCGGGTCCCTCCCTCTCCCCGCTTGCGGGGAGAGGGTTGGGGTGAGGGGCGGCCCAGCTTTCCAGAAACGCATCGGGCCAGGCGGCGCGGCAGGCGGCGAGAAACGCTTCGCCCTGTTGCGCGGCTTCGAGGGCCAGCTCGGCGGTCGCCCGGAAGGCGAGGCCGCGGCGGTTGGCGGCGTCGAGCGCCGCCCAATCCCCAGCGCGGGCTGCCCGATGGGCGTCGCGCAGGATGTCGGCGTCCATCCGGCCGCTGCCTTGCGTCACGACCGCCGCGATCCAGCCTTCGAGGCTGGCCCGGTCGCGCACCGCACCACTGGCGACCGCGCTTTCGAGCCCGTGCGAATAGCTGAAGGCACCCGTCGGAAAGCTCGGCGACAACCAGGCCAGCAACCGGTAGAGACCGGGGCTGGCTGGCGGCTCAACAACGGGCTCAGCGATCGGGGTCATGGCTGTGCGCGGCCCCGGCATAGGCACCGATTTCCGGGTCGAACGGCGCATCGAGCCGGGTGATATGGCCGCCCAGCCCCTCGACCATCGCGGCGATGACATGATCGGCGCGAATCCGCAGCCGTTCCTCCAGCGCTTGCAATGGCAGGTGCCGGTTGCCGAGGTGCCAGGCGATGCGCAACAAATCGTGCGGGCTGTCGGCGGCGATCTCGATCACCGGCTCGGCGGCGGAGCGCACCCGGATATAGCCGCCATTGTCGAGCTCCAGCCCGTCGCCCTCGGTGAGGTGCTGAGCGCGCGCCAGATCAAGCAGAAACGGCGTGCCGGACTCGGCGACGAGACGGATGCGGCGCCGATGGCGATCGAGAAACGGCAGCGTCACGGTGTCGATCGCCGCTTCGTCGGGCCAATGGCCCCTTGTGTGAACGGTGATCGCCCGCCGCATGAGCCCCTCAAGAGAATGTCACCACGAAGACACGAAGGACACGGAGAAGTAAACAGATTTGGCGGGCCGCAGGCCCGACATTGAAATTGCCCTGCGTGCTCTTCGTGTCTTCGTGGTGAATCTACTGCCTCAATACAGAAAATACCGCTGGGCCAAGGGCAATACCGTCGCCGGCTCGCAGGTCAGATGCACCCCGTCGGCGCGCACCTCGTAGGTTTCCGGGTCGACCTCGATATGGGGCGTCGCTGCATTGTGCACCATGCGGCTTTTGTCGACCCTGCGGATACCGCGCGCCGGCAGGATCATGCGTTCGAGGCCGAGCCGCTCGGGCACGCCGCCAACGATCGCTACGCTCGGCAGAAAGGTCGCCGCCGTGGCCTGCAATGCCCGGCCGAAGGCGCCGAACATCGGCCGGTAATGCACCGGCTGCGGCGTCGGGATCGATG
>CAYMRQ010000313.1:0-4635 GCA_964392845.1 uncultured Rhizobium sp. | reverse complement strand
AGCCCCATGCCATAGAGTTGCCCGGCGCGCTCCTCAAAGCGGCGAATCAGCAGCATGTCGCGATAATAGCGCAGCAGCGCCGCGGTCGAGACGGCAGGCCCGGCGGGGTTAACCGCGGGCTTGACCACCTTGGCCTTGCGCTTGACTGCCATCTGGCTTCCTCCGGACTAGCCTCGAAGCATGGGGTCAAATCCGCTGGTTTGCAACCGGGCGGGCATCAGTTCCTTGGTGGCAAAGAGGAAATCGCGCCGCGCCAGAGCTGGGGAAAACGCCGCTCCGGCGCTGGAACAGCGGCCTCCCGCCGCCTTCCGCCGCCTTCCGCCGCCCTCAGCGCTTGTCCGCGGGCGCGATGATCACGATCTCGTCCGGCGAGACGACATCGAGCGTCCGGCGCGCCTGCGAGTCGAGGAGGTCCGGATCGACCTGGTCGGGCCGCATATGGGAGACCCTGCGGTCGAGCGCCGCTCGCTCGGCCGCGACCGCCGATAAATTCTCCTTGGCCAGGCGCAGCTCTTGGGTAACCCGGAGCCAGACGCGCAGCCCGCGATCCCCTTCGACGAGGTGGTAGGCGAAATAGCCGGTCAGGGCCAACCCCAACACGGGAGGCACCAAAACCTTCGCCCGCCGGCGCATCTCGCGCAGCACGATCATCGGTAAAGAGCATCATGCGTCACGCCCGCCGTCAATGTCGGCGCGGCGGTCATCATCTCCGACGTCGGGGTTGTGAATCGATCGCGCCGCGCGGGCAGGAGACGGGCTGCACCATGAACCCGCGTCCTTCGAGACGGCGCTTCGCGCCCCCTCAGGATGAGGATAAGTTTATGATGGCATTAAGAAAAAACCTCATCCTGAGGAGCCCGCGCAGCGGGCGTCTCGAAGGACGCACAGCGCCGGTCCCGGCCGCCGCCGAGAGATTTACAGGCTCCGTCGCCGGGATGACAATTTAGTTGAAAAAGCGTGGCCTAGCGCCGGAGCGCGGCGCGGCCCGGATAGAGCGCCGATTCGCCGAGCTCTTCCTCGATCCGGATCAGCTGGTTGTATTTCGCCAGCCGGTCGGAGCGCGACAGCGAGCCGGTCTTGATCTGCCCGGCATTGGTGGCGACCGCGAGATCGGCGATCGTCGAATCTTCGGTCTCGCCGGAGCGGTGCGAGAAGACCGCGCCATAGCCGGCGCGTAACGCGATCTCGACCGCGTCGAGGGTCTCCGACAGCGTGCCGATCTGGTTGACCTTGACCAGGAGCGCGTTGCCGACGCCGCGCGCGATCCCCTCCCTGAGCCGCGCGGGATTGGTCACAAACACGTCGTCGCCGACGAGCTGAATGCGCCGGCCGAGCGCGCGGGTCAGCAATTCCCACCCCGCCCAATCGTCCTCCGCCATCCCGTCCTCGATCGAGAGGATCGGGTAGCGGTCGACCAGATCGGTCCAGTAGGCGACCAGCCCGGCGGCATCGAGCACCCTGCCCTCGCCCGCCAGATGGTACTTGCCGTCGCGGTAGAATTCGCTGGCCGCGGGATCGAGCGCCAGCAGCACGTCATCGCCCGGGCGGTAGCCGGCGGCCTCGATCGCCTGCATCACGAAGCCGAGCGCCGCATCGGCCGAAGCCAGGTTCGGGGCGAACCCGCCCTCGTCGCCGACATTGGTGTTGTGGCCGGCATCGGCGAGCTTCTTGCGCAGCGCGTGAAAGATCTCCGACCCCATGCGGATCGCTTCGGTGACACTGGGCGCGCCGACCGGCACGATCATGAATTCCTGGATGTCGATCGGGTTGTCGGCGTGCACCCCGCCATTGACGATGTTCATCATCGGCACCGGCAGGGTGCGGGCGAAGACGCCGCCGACATAGCGGTAGAGCGGCAATTCGAGCTCGGCGGCGGATGCCTTGGCGCAAGCGAGGCTGACCCCGAGCACCGCGTTGGCGGCGAGCCGTCCCTTGTTCGGCGTGCCGTCGAGCGCGACGAGGGTGCGGTCGATCGCCAGCTGGTCGGCCGCGTCAAACCCCGACAGCGCGTCGAAAATCTCGCCATTGACGGCGCCGACCGCCCCCTGCACCCCCCTGCCGCCAAACCGCGCGCCGCCGTCGCGCTTTTCGACCGCCTCATGGGCGCCGGTCGAGGCGCCCGACGGCACCGCCGCGCGGCCCAGCGCCCCGCTGTCGAGCGTCACATCGACCTCGACGGTCGGATTGCCGCGGCTGTCGAGGATCTCGCGCGCGTGGATGTCGGCAATGGCGGTCATCGGGGATCTCCGAGCGGCGACCTAATTCGCCCTCTCCCGCACTGCCGGAGAGGGTGGCCGCCGCGCAGCGGTGGCCGGGTGAGGGTGCTTCGGGCGGCTCGGCATTGCAAGCCCACCCCCTCACCCCAACCCTCTCCCCCGGTGGAGGAGAGGGGGAATTTTTTACATCGCGCTTCGTGGCCGCGCCTTGGCGAGGCGGTCGAAGGCGATCAGGGTTTCGAGCAGTTCGGGGAGGGCGCGCAGCGGCACCATGTTGGGGCCGTCGGAGGGGGCGCGGTCGGGATCCTCGTGCGTCTCCATGAAGACCGCGGCGACGCCGACGGCGACCGCGGCGCGCGCCAATGTCTCGACAAAGCGGCGCTCGCCGCCGCTCTTGCCGTCCTGCCCGCCCGGCTGCTGCACCGAGTGCGTCGCGTCGAACACCACCGGAAACCCGGTCTCGGCCAGCACCGGCAATGCGCGCATGTCGGAAACCAGGGTGTTGTAGCCAAAGCTGGCGCCGCGCTCGCACAGCAGCACACGGTCGTTGCCGCTGGCGACGATCTTGTTCGCGACATGCACCATGTCCCACGGCGCGAGGAACTGGCCTTTCTTGATGTTGACCGCGCGTCCGGTCTGCGCCGCGGCGACCAGGAGATCGGTCTGCCGGCACAGATAGGCGGGGATCTGTAGGACATCGACCGCCTCGGCCGTCGGCGCGCATTGCTCGGGCAGATGCACGTCGGTCAGCACCGGGCAGCCACGCCGCTCGCGGATCTCGGCAAGGATCGGCAAGCCATCGCCGATCCCGACGCCGCGCGCGCCCGCGAGCGAGGTGCGGTTCGCCTTATCGAACGAGGTCTTGTAAATGAGGCGGATGCCGAGCTTGCCGGTGATCTCGACCAGCGCCGCACTCATTTCGAGCGCATGCGCCCGGTTTTCGAGCGCGCATGGCCCGGCGATCAGCACGAGGGGCAGATCATTGCCGAGCGTGATGTCGCCGATGGTCACGTGACGAGGGGTCATCGTTGCTACTCACGACATCGTTGAGAGGAGCGCCCGCAACCATAAACCGTAGGGTGGGTTGAGCGTAGTGAAACCCACCACCATGATCAGCCGGCGAAACCACGATGGGTTTCGCTTCGCTCAACCCATCCTACAAATTTATCGACCCCGTCACACCAGGCGCGACTGATCGAGGGCGGCGCGGACGAACGAGGTGAACAGCGGGTGCGGCTCGAACGGCCGCGATTTCAGCTCGGGATGGAACTGCACGCCGATGAACCAGGGGTGGTCGGGGAACTCGACGATCTCCGGCAGGAGGCCGTCGGGCGACATGCCGGAAAAACGCAGCCCCGCCGCTTCGAGCGTATCGCGATAGGCGATGTTAACTTCGTAGCGATGGCGGTGCCGCTCGCTGATATGGGTCGCGCCGTAGATCGCGGCGATCCGGCTCTCGGGGTCGAGAACCGCCTCGTAGGCGCCCAGCCGCATCGTGCCGCCGAGATCAGTGTCGGCGCCGCGCTGCTCGATCGTGTTATCGCGCATCCATTCGGTCATCAGCCCGATGACCGGATGCGCGCACGGGCCGAATTCGGTCGATCCGGCGCCGGAGAGCCTCGCCAGGTGACGCGCCGCCTCGATCACCGCCATCTGCATGCCGAAGCAGATGCCGAAATAGGGGATTTCGCGCTCGCGGGCAAAGCGCGCCGCCTCGATCTTGCCTTCCGAGCCGCGCTCGCCAAAGCCGCCCGGCACCAGGATGGCGTGGACCCCCTCCAACTGCCGCACCGCTTCGGCTTCGGCCTCGAACACCTCCGAATCGATCCAATCCAGCCTGACCCGGACATTGTTGGCGATGCCGCCATGGGTCATCGCCTCGGCCAGCGATTTGTAGCTGTCGCGCAGATGGGTGTACTTGCCGACGATGGCGATCGTCACCTCGCCCTCGGGGCGGTGGATGCGGTTGACGATCGCGTCCCAGCGGGCGAGATCGGGCTCGGGCGCGGCCAGCCCAAAATGGGCGCAGACCTCGCGGTCGAACCCCTCGGCGTGGTAGGCGGCGGGCACGGCGTAGATCGTGTCGACGTCGAGCGCCGGGATGACGCGGGATTCGCGCAGGTTGCAGAAGAGCGCTATCTTTTTGCGCGCGGCCTCCGGGATCGGCCGGTCGCAGCGGCACAGCAGGATGTCGGGCTGGATGCCGAGCCCCAATAATTCCTTCGCCGAGTGCTGGGTCGGCTTGGTCTTCAGCTCTTCGGCCGAGGCGATCCACGGCACCAAGGTCAGATGGACGAACATCACCCGCTCGCGGCCGAGTTCGTTGCCGAGCTGACGAATCGCCTCGAGAAACGGCAGGCTTTCGATGTCGCCGACCGTGCCGCCGATCTCGCACAGCACGAAATCCTCGCCGGCGAGA
>CAYMRQ010000312.1:0-4682 GCA_964392845.1 uncultured Rhizobium sp. | reverse complement strand
GGCGGCGACCCGGCGATCCTCGGGCTCGGCGAGGTAGTTCGGGCGGATCGCCGGGTATTGCAGCGGATCGGGCGACTGCGCCATGATCGTGCCGCGGCTCTCCGGCCGCACCGGGCAGACCGCGACGGTCATGCCGGGCTCGCGCTCCAGCTGGCGGAAGACGCCCTGGGCGTAGCTGGCTGGCGTGAAAAGCAGCTGTAAATCGGGGCTGGAGAGCCCCTCGCGGCTGCGGCAGAACACCAACGCCGAGGTGACGCCAAAGGTCAGCGCGCCGTTGCCGACCGTGGCCCAGCGCGCGACCTCGCGCGCGAGGCGCAGGCCGCGGGCGAGCTGGTTGATCGTCACCGCGCCGGTCACCCGATGCGAGACGCGTACGACGTAATGGTCGTTGAGGTTGGCGCCGACGCCGGGCAGGTCGTGCACGACCGGAACCCCGATCGCCGCCAGGTGGCTGGCCGGGCCGATGCCGGAAATCTGCAAGAGATGCGGCGAGTTGACCGCGCCGCCGCAAACGATCACCTCGCGCCCGGCCAATTCCTGGCGATCGACCCCGTTCTGGCGAAACGCGACGCCGGTACAGCGCTTGCCGTCGAACAAGAGCTTGGTGGCGATCGCGCCGGTCTCGACCCGGAGGTTGGCGCGGCCCTTCGCCTGCGCCAGAAAGGTGCGCGCGGTCGAGCCGCGCAGCCGCCCGCGCCGCGTCATCTGCGAATAGGCGACGCCTTCCTGGGTCTTGCCGTTGTAGTCCGGGGTGCGGGGAAACCCGGCCTGCGTTGCCGCCTCGACGAAAGCGTGGGTGAGCGGGAGGATCGTGCGGTAATCCTCGACGATCAGCGGGCCGCCCTGGCTGCGGTATTCCGGGTCCCCGCCGCCGCGATAGGTCTCGGATTTGCGGAAGAACGGCAAGACCTCATCGTAGCTCCAGCCGCGGCAGCCCATCTGCGCCCAGCCGTCGTAATCGGCCGGGTTGCCGCGAACATAGAGCATGCCGTTGATCGAGCTGGTGCCGCCCAGCGTCTTGCCGCGCGGCCATTGCAGCATGCGTCCAGCGGTGCCCGGCTCGCCCTCGCTCATATAGTTCCAGTTGATCTTGGGGTTGTTCAGAACGCGCAACACCCCTGCCGGGATGTGGATCATCGGATCGCGGTCGGGTGGCCCCGCTTCGAGCAGCACGACGCGCGCGCCGTCTTCGGAGAGGCGGCTGGCGACGACGCATCCGGCCGAGCCCGCCCCGACCACCACATAATCCGCGTCCATGATCCGTCATCCCTCTGCGCGTGGCGGGGGTTTCATACACCACGAAGACAAGAAGGACACGAAGAAGGAGGGCGCTTTAACGCAAAGGCAACGCCAAGGGCGCAATGGCATTTGAGGCGCTTTGCGCTCTCTGGGTAGTGCGCTGATTTAGAAATCCGCTTGACCGGTTCGTCGAGCGATCAGCCGATCGCTCAGGCCAGCTTCATCGCCGGCAAGACGCGCAAGACCCGATGCACCCACGCGAATTGTTCCGGAACATAGCGCCAAGGCTACTAATCCCACGGCCCGGGCGGGCGGGTGTAATGCCGCCCGGCATCGGGCACGCTGCCGCGGTGAAAAATCTGCCTTGCGGCGAGAGCGCTCGGCGGCGCGGTCGCCCAGACCGGGGTCCGCTGCGGCTGCAACAGCCCAACGCCGCGCGGCCGCAACAGCAGGAACAGGATGATGCCGGTGGCGAAACCGCCGACATGCGCCCAGAACGCCACGCCCGGCGCGGCCGGGTCGGCGGCCAGCCCGCTCAAGAGCTGCATCGCGAACCACAGGGCGAGCAGGATCCAGGCAGGGACCGCGACGATCCGAAAGAAGATCACGATCCAGACGAAACAATGCACGTTGGCGCGCGGATAAGTCATCAGATAGGCGCCGAGCACCCCGGCGATCGCGCCGCTGGCGCCGATCATCGGCACCGGCGAGTGGGTGGCCGAAAGGGCCTGGATCAGCGCCGCCGCGACCCCACTGGCAAGATAAAGCACGAGGTAGCGCGCCCGCCCGAGCAGATCCTCGAGGTTGTTGCCGAAAATCCACAGAAACAGCAGGTTGCCGCCGAGATGCACCCATCCGGCATGCAGGAACATGCTGGTGACCAGCGTCGCCCAGGGCGGGATGATGGCGAGTTTGGGCGTCAGCTCGCGATAGCCGAACAGCACCGCCGGCACCATGCCGAATTGATAGGCGACGATTTGCGGGTCCTGGCCGAGCTGCCACAGAAAGGCGCCGACGCACATGCCAATGAGCGTGTAGGTGACGACCGGCGGGCGCTCGATCGGGTTGTCGTCGTACAGCGGCAGGGCGAAGATCACGGTTGTAACCCCACCGAATTTAATTTGTCGTCCCGGCCTTCGCCAGGCGAAAGCCGGGACCCACCGATCCGCATCCGGAACGGTTGGAATATGGGTCCCGGCTTTCGCCTGGCTTTCGCCGGGACGACACTTTCCGGGCGGGTCAGGAGCCAATGAGGCCGAGCTGCGGGCTCGACGGCTCGGCAAAGCTGCGCTTCGGGATGCGCCCGGCGAGCCGGGCCAGACGCCCGCCCTCGACCGCCGCCCGCATCGCCGCCGCCATCCGGCGCGGGTCGTGCGATTTGGCGATCGCGGTGTTGATGAGCACCGCGTCGCAGCCGAGCTCCATCGCGTAGGCCGCGTCCGACGCGGTGCCGATCCCGGCATCGAGCACCACCGGGACCGGGCTGCGCGCGCAGATCAATTCGATCGCGGCCGGGTTGGCGATCCCCATCCCCGAGCCGATCAAGGAGCCCAGCGGCATCACCGCGGCGCAGCCGACATCGGCGAGCTTCTGGCAGGCGACCGGGTCCTCGTTGCAGTAGGGCAGCACCGTGAAGCCCTTGCGCACCAGCTCGCCCGCGGCATGGACGAGCTGCTCGACATCGGGATAGAGGGTCTCGCGATCGCCGATCAGCTCCAGCTTGAGCCAATCGGTCTCCAGCGCTTCGCGGGCCAGCTCGGCGGTCAGGATCGCGTCGCGCGCGGTGACGCAGCCCGACGTGTTGGGCAGGATGCGATAGCGCCCGCCGAGCAGGTCGACGAGGCTCTCGGCATAGGGATCGAGGCTGATCCGCCGGATCGACATGGTGACGAGCTCGGCCCCGCTCGCCGCCAGCGAGTCGAGCAGGATCTGCTGGTTCGGATAGCCGGCGGTGCCGGCGATAAGGCGCGAGTTGAGCTTGGTGCCGGCGATGATCAGCGGGTCGGTCATAGGCATGTTCCTGGTCGATGTGTTCCTGGTCTATGAGGTTTCAGCCGCCCTGGAGTGGGCGGACGATCTCGATATCGTCGCCCGCAGAAAGCGCCGCCACCGGCCACTCGGCGCGGCGCACCACGGCGCCGTTGACCGCGACGGCGAGAAAGCGCGCCTTGGGGTCGATGCCGCGCAGGGCCAGCAGCTCGGCGATCGTCGCCACCGCCACCTCGGCCTCAACGCCGTTGATGCGCAGCCGCGTCATCCTGCCTCCACGGCGCTGGCCGGGTGTGCCACCCGCGCATCGCCAGTGACGGTTTCGGGGGCGAAGCGCTCGGGCGAAAACGGGCGGGCGATCTCGGGCAGCGTTCCGGTCAGTATATAGGTGCTGACCACCGCCGCGCTGACCGGGGTCAATAGAATGCCGTTACGATGATGGCCGGTGGCGATGACGAGTCGGTCGATGCCGCTCGGTCCGAGCATCGGCGCGTCGTCGCGCGAGCCCGGCCGGAACCCCACCCACATCTCGGCGATCGGCAATTCCTCGATCGCCGGGACCGCGCGCCAGGCACCGTCGATCAGCGCGAACAGCCCGCCCGCGGTGAGGCGCGCATCGAACCCGCGCTCTTCGACGGTGGCGCCTATCACGAGACGGCCGTCAAGGCGCGGCACCAGATAGCCGTGCGGCAGCCACAGCACATGGCGAATGAGCGGCGCCGCCGGGTCCATCTGCAGGGCCATCATCTGGCCCTTGATCGGGCGCACCGGCGGCAGATAGGCCGGCGGAATCCCGCCGATCTCGCGCGACCAGGCGCCGGCCGCCAGCACGACGATATCGGCCGGATCGCGGCCCCGCTCGGTGAGGATTCCGGTGGCGCGGCCGCCGGCACAGGTGATTTCGCGGACCGGGCAGTGCTCGACCAGCTCGACCCCGGCGCGGCTTGCCGCTAGCGCCAGCGCCCGGCCGAGCTGGCGGTTCTCGACCTGGTGGTCGCGCGGGCTCCACACGGCGGCGGCGATGCCGGGCTTCAGATGCGGCTCCTTCTCGCGCACCTCGGCCGCATTGAGCCAGGTGAGGTCGAGGCCGAGCCCCTTCTGGAACTCGAAGGAATGGCGCAGCTGGGCCGCGTCGTCGCGGTTGAGCGCGACGACGATCGTTCCCTCGTCGCGGTATTCGGGGGAAACGCCCGAGGCGGCCTCCACCTCGCGGGCAAAATCCGGCCAAAGCCTCTGGCTTTCGAGCGCCAGCGGCAGCAGCGGTTCCTCGCCCGGCTCGGTCTCGACCGCGGCCGCGAGCATGCCAGCCGCCGCCCAGCTGGCGCCATGCCCGGCCTCGCCCCGGTCGTACACCGTCACCGTGCAGCCGGCCTGGACCAGCCGCCAGGCGATGCCGAGGCCGATGACGCCGGCGCCGACGACGATCGTTTTCGGCCGCGTTGCTGAAACACCAA
>CAYMRQ010000311.1:0-4684 GCA_964392845.1 uncultured Rhizobium sp. | reverse complement strand
TGAAAGATTCCAACGTGCAAGCATTTATTTTAGCGCCTATGGGCGCAAGCCGGGATAACAGCGTTGGGGAACACGCGAAGAAAATGCTTGGAGGCGCCATGGCGAGCTTATCTGATCTGACGCCGGCCGAGCGGGCGCGGCTGCTCGGCAGGCCCGAGGGGGAACTTGGCATCGCTATCGGCGGCGCCATGAACCAGGCTAATGCCAAGATCATCGAAACCGTGTACCGCCGGCTCAGGCTTCAGCGCGGCCACAGCGTTCTCGAAATCGGCTTCGGCAATGGCCACACGGTGCCACTGCTGATGCAGCAAGCGGACGGGCTGACCTATATCGGCATCGACATCGCGGAGACGATGGTCGCGGAAGCTACCACCTTCAACCGGGAGCTGATCGATGCCGGCCGCGCCAAGTTGCATCTGGCTTCGGCCGAGACAATACCCTGCGCGGATGAGAGCATTGACCGGGCCTGCGCGATTAATGTCGTCTATTTCTGGTCTGACCCGGTACGGGTATTGTCCGAGATCCGCCGGGTATTGCGGCCCGGTGGGGTGAGCGTCATCGCCGGCATGGATTCAGCGACGGCCGCCACGCGATCGTTCTACCGCGAAGAATTCGGATTTCGCATCCGCGACGCAGCTGCCCTGACAGAGCTTCACCGCGAGGCCGGCTTTAAGGACATGGATGTCGAGCCCTTCGACGAGATTACAAAGATCAGCGACGGGACCTCCATGACACGGCATTATCATCTGGCGATCGCGACGCGGTAGGCAGTTCGCGTTACCGGCATCGCGACCGTCGCGCAATTGGTCGAAGGTCGAGACCGCTGATTGAGGGAGCGCCGCCATGCAATTGAGCCGTGAGGAGCTGATCCGGGCCTATCGCAGCATGGTCACGATCCGCCGTTTCGAGGAGCGGGTGCAGGAAGAGTTCTCGAAGGGCGAGATTCCCGGCTTTGTCCATCTCTATGCCGGCGAGGAAGCCTCGGCCGTGGGCATGTGCATGCATCTCGGCCCCAAGGACTACATTGCCAGCACCCATCGCGGGCACGGTCATTCGATCGCCAAGGGCTGCGACGTCGTCGGCATGATGCAGGAGCTGTTCGGCAAGGCGGGCGGCCTGTGCGGCGGCAAGGGCGGCTCGATGCACATCGCCGATCTCAACGCGGGCATGCTCGGCGCCAACGGCATCGTCGGCGGCGGCCCGCCCCTGGTGGTCGGCGCCGCGCTGACCGCGAAGACGCTCGGCACCGGCACGGTCGCGGTATGCTTTTCGGGCGATGGCGCGTCAAACCAGGGCACCACCTTCGAGGCGATGAACATGGCGGTGGTGCTCAAGCTGCCGGCGGTGTTCGTGTTCGAGAACAACCAGTACGGCGAGGGCACCGGGGTCGCCTATGCGGTCGGCAGCCACGACATCGCCGGCCGCGCCCGCGGCTTTGGCCTGCCGGCGGTCAAGGTCGATGGCGACGATTTCTTTGCCGTGCACGAGGCGGCGTGGGAGGCGGTCGAGCGCGCCCGCGCGGGCGGCGGCCCCTCGGCGATCGAGGTCGATACCTGCCGCTTCTACGGCCACCATTCCGGCGACGCGCAGCTCTATCGCGGCAAGGACGAGGTGAAGCGCCTGCGCGACGAGCGCGATTGCCTCCAGCATTTCCGCCGCCGGGTCAGCGAAGCCGCGCTGCTGGAGGCCGCCGAGCTCGATGCGGTCGATGCCGAGGTCGCGGCGCTGATCGACCGCGCGGTCGCGACCGCCCAGGCTGCGCCGGTGCCGCCCGAAAGCGCGCTGTTGACCGATGTCTATGCATCATATTGACGCTGCTGTCGTTGTCCAGCGACGCGTCGCCCAGGCAGAACGACGCACCAACCAACGCCGTTGATCCGCGCATTACTGTTTATCGAGTGGTCGATCCAACAGAGTTGCCTTACGTTCAAGCGATGGAAAACTACGGATCAAACCCCGCCCGCTCCGGGAAATACTTCGCCTTGACCGCAGCCGGAGCGCGCGCCTTTGCTGGCGCACCGATCAACGCCGGAAGCACCATCACGAGAACGACCTTGCCGCAATCCGTGATCGATCAGGCCTTCCGATTCAACGACCCAGGACGATGGGATGCCGGGCCATCGATCTTTTTCGGAGAGCTGCAACTACTGGCAGTATATGGCGCAATGACGCCGCCCGTTATTGTCGCAAGCGCCGGACAGCAACCATGACCAAAAACCGCTTTCGCAGCTTATTCCAGCGGGCCTTAAACGCGGCTGCGGAGCTCGCTGAGGAAAGAGCGGCCAGACCGGTTCCACGCTCGTTTCTGATCGAGCTGCACGCCCCGACCTCATCCGGGCGACTACTGAGCGTGACCGAGGCGCTCGACCATATCTACCTGGGGAACGATCGCTTCTTTAAGGTTATAGACGTTGCTATCCGGAGATTGCTGCCGGGGAGATCCGTGGTGTTTGTCCGGGTCAGCGGCCACCCGCCGGCCGCGTTTAGCCAGACTTGGGATCCCGCAAACTTGGGACCATTCAAGCAAATAGTAGCCGAAAGAATTGAAGATCAAAGCGCTCTGACCGATTGATCGTCAGTCGCAGCGCCGGAATTAACCGGGGAACCTGCTCGCTAAAAGGGGGCCGCGATGCCGTTGAAATCGATCCGCCAGGCGCTGAACGAGGCGCTCGCCCAGGAAATGCGCCGCGACCCGCGCGTCATCGTGATCGGCGAGGATGTTGCCGGCGGGGCCGGCAGCGAGGGTCAGCGCGACGCCTATGGCGGGGTGCTCGGGGTGACCAAGGGGCTGTTCGGCGAGTTCGGCGAAGCGCGGGTCATCGACACGCCAATCACCGAATCGGCGATCATGGGCGCCGCCGCCGGCGCCGCCGTCACCGGCCTCCGGCCCGTGGCCGAACTGATGTTCAGCGACTTTTTCGGCGTCTGCTTTGATCAGATCTTCAACCAGGCCGCCAAGTTCCGCTACATGTTCGGCGGCAAGGCGACGACTCCGCTGGTCATCCGCACGATGATCGGCGCCGGCAGGAGCGCGGCGGCGCAGCACTCGCAGAGCCCCTATGGCATTTTTACTTCGGTCCCGGGCCTCAAATGCGTCGTGCCGTCGAACGCCTATGACGCCAAGGGGCTCCTCATTCAGGCGATCCGCGACGACGACCCGGTGATCTTCTGCGAACACAAGCTGATGTACGATCTGCGCTGCGAGGTCCCGGACGAGCCCTATACGATCCCCTTCGGCGAAGCCAACATCGTGCGCGACGGCGATGATGTGACTGTTGTCGCGCTCGCCCGCATGGTGCATTACGCCGGCGAGGCGGCCGACGCGCTGGCGAAAGAGGGGATCGAGGTCGAGCTGATCGACCCGCGCACCACCTCGCCCTTGGACGAGGACACGATCTTGGAGAGTGTCGAGCGCACCGGGCGGCTCGTCATCGTCGATGAGGCGACGCCGCGCTGCTCGATCGCCACCGACATCGCCGCCCTCGTGGCCGACCGCGCGTTCGCCGCGCTGAAGGCGCCGATCCGCCGGGTGACGGCGCCGCACACCCCGGTGCCGTTCACCCCCTCCCTCGAAAAGCTCTATATACCGAGCCCGCAAAAGATCGCCGCCGCAGTGCGCGAGGTCCACGGCTACGGGAGGTGAGCCCGATAATGCCCCTCACCCTGTCCCTCTCCCCGCAGGCGGGGCGAGGGAACGCAGTTTAGATGCCGGGCAATCATGTCAGATGATGTGCCGGCCGGCACCGCAGTTCTCCCTCTCCCCGCATGCGGGGAGAGGGTTGGGGTGAGGGGCCGAATGCCAGCGAAGGTTGCCCAACAATGAGCGAGATCACCGCGATCACCATGCCGAAATGGGGCCTGACGATGACCGAGGGCAAGGTTCTCGGCTGGCTCAAGCGGGAAGGCGACAGCTTTCGCGCGGGCGAAGAACTGCTCGAAATCGAGACCACCAAGATCACCAATGTCTTCGAGGCCGGCGAGCCCGGCACCCTGCGCCGCATCGTCGCCGCGGCGGGCGCGACATTGCCGATCGGCGCGCTGCTCGCGGTGGTGGCGCCGCAAAGCGTGCCCGATGGCGAGATCGCCGCGTTTGTCGCCGGGTTCGTTGCACCCGCGCCGGCCGCTCAGGATGCGGCGGACGACAGCGCCGTGGCGCCGCGCGACATCGAGGCCGGCGGACGGCGCCTGCGGGTTCTCGATCTCGGCGGCAGAGAGGCGACCGCCGTGGTGTTCGTGCACGGCTTCGGCGGCGACCTCAACAGCTGGATGTTCACCCAGCCGGCGCTCGCCGAGCGGCGCCGAGCGGTCGCGCTCGACCTGCCCGGTCATGGCGGCGCGGACAAGGAAGTCGGCGCCGGCGACGCCGATATGTTCGCGGCGGCGGTGGCGGACGCGATCGCCGCACTGGGGCTCGATCGGGTTCATGTCGTCGGCCACTCGATGGGCGGGGCGATTGCAATTGCGCTGGCGGCGCGCCGGCCGGATGCGATCGCCAGCCTGACGCTGATCGCGACGGCCGGACTTGGCCTGGAGATCAACGGCGCCTTCATCGACGCATTCGTCCGCGCCGGGCGGCGCCGCGAGGCGCAGGAAGCGCTGGCCATGCTGGTGCACGATCCCGCGCTGGTCAGCCGCGCAATGGTCGAGGAGACGCTGCGCTACAAGCGGCTCGACGGGGTTGCCT
>CAYMRQ010000310.1:0-4724 GCA_964392845.1 uncultured Rhizobium sp. | reverse complement strand
CTCTCCCCGCTTGCGGGGAGAGGGTTGGGGTGAGGGGCCGGCACCGCCGGATCAGCCCGATCGAAATCTGTGCTGGCATCGAGCCTCGCCCGGCCGATTCGACTCCCCCGCAATTTGGGTTACGATACCCCGAGGCGAGCCGCTGATCGGGGTGCGCGTTCCATTGGCTTTTGACCAGCCGCGCCGTCCCGCCGCTGCCCCCACCCTTCCCTCCCCCGTGATCCCCGGGTCAGGCCCGGGGAGGGGAGGGTTAGGGAGGGGGCGGTTCGGGAACATTTCCCGCGCCTTCGCGCACCGCAACTACCGCATCTACACCAGCGGCAACGGCGTCTCGCTGATCGGCTGGTGGCTGCAGCGGGTTGCGGTCGGGTGGCTTGCCTGGACGCTGACCCATTCGGGAACCTGGCTCGGCCTCGTTTCGCTCGCTGATTTTCTGCCGGTGCTGTTTTTGAGCCCGTTCGCCGGCGTCTTGGCCGACCGGCGCGACCGGGTCTGGATCATCCGGATCACCCAGCTGTGCGGCTGTGCCCAGGCAGGCCTCCTCGCCCTCCTCGTCGCGACCGACACGATCACGATCGAGCTGCTGTTCACTCTGGTGCTATTGCTCGGGATCGCCAGCGGCATCGCCCAGCCGGCCCGGCTCGCGCTGATCCCCAGTCTCATCGATCGCGAGTCGCTCGCCTCGGCGCTGGCGATCAACTCGGTGATTTTCAATCTGGCCCGCTTCATCGGGCCGGCAATCGCCGGGGTGGTGATCGCGGAGGTTGGCATCGCCACGGCGTTCGCCGCCAACGCGGTCAGCTACCTCGCGTTCCAGATCTCGCTGGCGCGGCTGCGCGGTCTCCCGCCGGTCCCGGTCGCGGAGCCGCAGAACGCGATCCGCGCTTCGGTCGAGGCCTACGCCTATGCCAGCCGGCACAAGGGGATCGGGCCGATGCTGCTGCTGTTTGCGATGACCGCGATCGGCACCCGCGGCTTTATCGAGCTGTTCCCCGGCTTCGCCGACAGCGTTTTTGCGCGCGGGCCCCAGGGCCTGGCGATGCTGACCTCGACGGTCGGGCTCGGCGCAATCTGCGGCGGCGCCTGGATGGTGCTGCGGCCCGCGGTCGCCGGCCTCGCCGCGGTCGTCCTCGGCCACACCCTGATGATGTCGCTGGCGATCCTGGCGTTTACCGCGACCGATCGGTTCTATCTCGCCTTGCCCTGCGTTTTTGTCGCCGGCGCGGCGATGACGATCACCGGAACCGGCGCGCAAACCCTGATCCAGGCCGCGGTCGACAGCCGGATGCGCGGCCGGGTGATGGCGCTTTACGGGATGATCTTCCGGGCCGGGCCGGCGCTCGGGGCGGTGCTGATCGGCATGGCGAGCGAGCATCTCGGGCTGCGCCTGCCGCTGGCGATCGGCGCGCTGGTGTCCTGCGCGTTCTGGCTCTTGACGCGAATACGGCACAAAGAGATCGCCGCCGCGCTCGAAGACCACCCCGCGCCGGCCAATCCAGCCACCACCGCGGCGCCGGCCGAGCGCGGCGGGTGACCCGGCTCGGCGACATCGCGCCCAGCGGCTTGTCGCGCGGCAAACGTAGGGCGGATAAGCGAAGCGCAATCCGCCAACATCAACGCGCAGCCGATGCCGCCCTTATTTCCCGCGGCTCGCTAACCTGCCGGGCTGGCGTCGGCGGATTGCGCTTCGCTTATCCGCCCTACGTCTGGGCAGGCTGATTTGCCGACAATCTTGTGCTTTGGGCTCGGCTACACGGCGCGAGCGCTGGTCGGGCGGTTTGGTGTCGATCGCTGGCGCGTCGCCGGCACCAGCCGCAATCCGAATGAGTCTGATTGCCTTCGCTTCGGGCGCGATCATCCGCTCGCGCCGGCGGCGTTTGCCGGAGTCAGCCATATCCTCATTTCGATCCCGCCGGACGAGGCGGGCGATCCCGTGCTCGACCGGCATGGCGACGACATCGCCGCGATCCCGGGCCTTGCCTGGCTCGGCTATCTCTCGACCACCGGGGTCTACGGCGATCGCGACGGCGGCTGGGTCGACGAAAGCTCGGAACTGCGCCCGAGCGGCCCGCGCGGGCGGCGCCGGGTCGCCGCCGAAGCGGGATGGCTCGATCTGTGGCGCCGCCGCGGCGTGCCGGTGCACGTCTTTCGGCTTGCCGCCATCTACGGACCCGGCCGCAGCCCGTTCGACGCGCTGCGCGCCGGCACCGCAAAGCGGATCGACAGGCCGGGCCAGGTTTTCTCGCGCATCCATGTCGAGGATCTGGCGAGCGTGCTGATCGCCTCGATCACGAGGCCGCGCCCCGGCGCGATCTACAATGTCTGCGACGACGAGCCGTCCGCGCCGGAGGCGGTCGTCGCCCATGCCGCGGGGCTGTTGGGGTTGCCCCCGCCGCCGCTGGTGCCGTTCGAGGCGGCCGGTCTGTCGCCGATGGCGCGCAGCTTCTACGACGACAACAAGCGCGTCTCGAACGCGTTGATCAAGCGCGAGCTGGGCGTCGCCTTGCGCTACCCGAACTACCGCGCCGGGCTGGCCGCGATCCTTGCGGCCGGCGGCTGATCCGGTCACGATCAGCCGCATAAACACAAGCTGGGAGGCTCCTTGAGCCATATCCCGGCACCACAACGGGAGGCACCTCATGAGGCGCCGCGAGTTGCTGAAGTTTGCCGGCGCGGCGCTGATTGCCTGGCCGGCGACGGCGCGCGCGCAGCAGCCGGGCAAAATCCCGCGGCTCGGCCTTCTGGTTTTCTCTACCGCTGCCGCTTTCGCGGATCGGGTAGAGGTGCTCCGGGCGGGGTTGCGCACTCTCGGATACATCGAGGGAAAGAATATCGTCATTGAGTTTCGCTGGACGGAGACGGTCGAGCAGCTGCAGGAGGCTGCAGCCGAGCTGGTCCGCATGAATGTCGACGTTATTCTTGCGCCCTCTTCTACCGAGACCGAACGCGCCAGGCAGGCAACCAACACGATCCCGATCGTCTTCGCGACGCATGCCGACCCCGTTGGGCTCGGACATGTCGCAAGCCTGCCGCGGCCAGGCGGGAACATTACGGGATTGACGGTCGTGCAAACCGAGTTAGCCGCAAAGGCGATGGAGATATTGAAGGAGACCGTACCGCACGCGACGAGGTTCGGCGTGCTGTGGACTCCAACCGCCCCCTCGGGGCGTCCTACCCTAGAAGCCGCTCAAGCCGCTGGCGAGAAGCTTGGCGTTCAGGTCGAGGAATTTTCGGTGCTCAGCGTCGCGGATTACGCCGGGGCTTTCGCGACTATGGCGCGAGATCGCGTCGACGCCGTTTTCGTCCACGCGGCCGCGCTGACCGCTCGTCATAACCCCGCGCTTCTCGCCGAGCTCGCCCTGAAGCACCGGTTGCCGAGCATGTTCAATGCCAGGCCCAATGTAGAGTCGGGCGGGCTGATGTCCTACGCGCCTGATTTGCTGGATCTGACGCGGCGCTCCGCCATCTACATCGACAAGATCCTCAAGGGCGCCAAACCGGCCGACCTGCCGGTCGAGCAGGCTTCCAGGTACCAGCTGGTGATCAATCTCAAGACCGCCAACGCGCTCGGCCTGACGATCCCACCCTCGATCCTCGGGCGCGCCGACGAGGTAATCGAATGAGGCGGCGGGATGTCATCACGCTCCTCGGCGGCACAGCTTTCGCTTGGCCGCTCGCGGCGCGCGCGCAGCAGGCGGCGAAGGTCGCGCGGATCGGGTACCTGGGTTTCGGTTCCGCGTCTGCGTCCGCGCACTGGGTAGAGGCGCTGCAAGCAGGCTTGCGTGACCTCGGCTATGTCGAGGGCGAGAACATTGTCATTGAGTTCCGTTGGGCGGATACAGTCGAACAGCTGCACGTACTTGCGGCCGAGCTGGTCCGCATGAATGTCGAAATTATTTTCGCGATTTCTTCGACTGAGGTGGAACCGGCCCGGCAGGCGACTAAGACGATCCCCATCGTATTCGCCCTCCATGCCGACCCCTGGGCCTCGGCCACGTGGCGAGCCTCCCGCGGCCCGGCGGCAACATCACGGGACTGTCGGTGCAGTTACCCGAGATCGTCACCAAGCAGCTCCAGATATTGACGGAGGCCGTGCCGCACGCGACGCGGATCGGCGTACTCTTCACTCCCACGGCGCCCTCGCACCGTCCTGCCTTGCAGGCCGTTGAGGCTGCCGCCGACAAGCTTGGGGTTCAGCTCCACATGGTACCGGTGCAAACCATCGAGGATTTTAAAGGGGCGTTCGCGACGATGGTGCGGGAACGTGTCGGCGGTTTTCTCGCCGTGGGGGCGGTGCTTATTACCGCTCAGCGAGCGCTTGTGGCCGAACTCGCACTAAAGCACCGGTTGCCGGGGATTTTTAACAACAAGGCGATTGTGGAGGCGGGGGGTTTCATGAGCTATGCGACCGACCTTCCCGACCAGATCCGGCGCGCCGCTACCTACATCGACAAAATCCTCAAGGGGGCCAAACCGGCCGACCTGCCGGTCGAGCAGGCGTCCAGGTACCAGCTGGTCATCAATCTCAAGACCGCCAATGCGCTCGGCCTGACGATCCCGCCCTCGATCCTCGCGCGCGCCGACGAGGTGATCGAATGAGACGGCGCGAGTTGATATTTCTCCTGGGCGGTGCAGCGATCACGTGGCCGCTCACGGCGCGCGCGCAGCAGGCGGCGAAGGTCTACCGCATCGGTTTTCTGGGGGACAGCCCGGCGGTGTTTGCG
>CAYMRQ010000309.1:0-4733 GCA_964392845.1 uncultured Rhizobium sp. | reverse complement strand
GGCGGCCGCACCGTCGGCGCCGGCGTCGTCGCCAAGATCTTCAAATAGGAGCCGGAAAGGGGTCGCTGCAGTACGATACCGCGTCCTTCGAGACGGCGCTTTGCGCCTCCTCAGGATGACGTAAGTTTGTGATGGCATTTAGAAAGTACGTCATCCTGAGGAGCCCGTGCAGCGGGCGTCTCGAAGGACGCACGGTATCGATCCAGCGGCAATGAATTAGGAGTGTAGCTCAACTGGTAGAGCACCGGTCTCCAAAACCGGGGGTTGGGGGTTCGAGCCCCTCCACTCCTGCCAGGCCCGCGCGCCGGCGCGGGATCGATGCGGCTGGCTGGGGAGCTTCCCGGCGCGGCGCCATCGCCACGCTATGCCATGGCCCCGATAAAACGTGTATGGTGTTGCTGTCGGCCGCGGCCGATGAGGGTGATGTGATCTGACATGGCCAAGACCAACGCCGCCGAATTCGTTCAGCAGGTTCGCCAGGAGCTGGCCCGGGTTACCTGGCCGACCCGCAAGGAGACCACGGTTACGACGGCGATGGTGTTCGTGATGGTATTCATCGCCGCGGCGTTCTTCTTTGTGGTCGATCAGGTGCTGTCCTATGGCGTGCGGGTGCTTTTCGGGCTGGGGCAGTAGCTGGAGCATTGCGGTATGGCGAGCCACTGGTATGTGATCCACGTCTATTCCGGCTTCGAGAAGAAGGTGGCGGCCGCAATCCAGGAGCAGGCCGGGCAGAAGGGCCTGGGCGAACGCTTCGAGGAGATCCTGGTGCCGACCGAGGAGGTCGTCGAAGTCAAGCGCGGCGCCAAGGTCAGTTCGGAGCGCAAGTTCTTCCCCGGTTATGTGCTGATCAAGATGGACCTCAACGACGAGACCTGGCACCTCGTCAAGAACACCGCCAAGGTCACCGGCTTTCTCGGTGGGCGCGGCCGGCCGACGCCGATCAGCGACAACGAGGCGGCGCGGATCATGCGCCAGGTCCAGGAGGGGATCGAACGGCCCAAGCCGTCGATCATCTTCGAGATCGGCGAGCAGGTGCGCGTCTCCGACGGGCCGTTCACCTCGTTCAACGGCGTCGTCGAGGAGGTCGACGAGGAGAAGTCGCGGATCAAGGTCGCGGTGTCGATCTTTGGCCGGGCGACCCCGGTCGAGCTTGAGTATTCGCAGGTCGAGAAGGTCTGACGCCTTTGACGCCGCACAATCAAATCGGACCGCCGGCCTCTGGCGGGCAAGCCAAAATCGGATCATTCGATCAAAGGTAGGGATGGAAATGCTGCAAATGCGTTGGACTATGGCGGCATCAATAGCCCTTGGCGGACTGCTTTCGATTTCAGCCGCATACGCTCAAGGGCCTCAACCTAAGCCTGTTTACACAATAACCAAGGGTACTGAGCATAAAATCTGGTTACATGTAGGAGGGGCGACAGCTTGCTTCCAAATTCTCAGTTTGACTTCCAACCAGCCTGCAAGGGCTCATTTTCGCAGAACGCGAGGCGGTAAAAACAAAGATCTAGACATTCATACTGGAAAGGCCTGCTGGACTTCCAAGGCCCCAGTTTATGTCCTGTACGCGACTGCAGTTGATGAGGATATAAAAGTCATTCAGTATAGCGGCCCAATTGGTGCTGCTTTCTAGAGTTTTTTGAACCACGCCGGCCTCTGGCCGGCAAGCCGGCGGGACGCCGGCGGTCCTGTAAGGGGTAGACCATGGCAAAAAAAATCGTCGGAATGATCAAGTTGCAGGTGCCGGCGGGCAAGGCCAACCCGTCGCCGCCGATCGGCCCGGCATTGGGCCAGCGCGGCCTCAACATCATGGAGTTCTGCAAGGCGTTCAACGCGCAGACCCAGAACCTCGAACCGGGCATGCCGATCCCGGTGGTGATCACCGCCTATGGCGACCGCAGCTTCACCTTTGTGACCAAGACGCCGCCCGCCTCCTTTTTTCTCAAAAAGGCCGCCGGGGTCGAGAAGGGCGCGCAAACCACCGGGAAGGGCGGCACGGTCGGTCAGGTGACGATGGCGCAGGTTCGCGAGATCGCCGAGCAGAAGATGGTGGACCTCAATGCCAACGATCTCGACGCGGCGTGCCGGATGGTGATCGGCTCGGCGCGTTCGATGGGGCTTGAGGTTGTCGAGTAGCGAGTGGGAGCAGGATATGGCCAAGACAGGCAAGCGGCTGACCAAGGCCTATGAAGGGATCGATCCGGAAGCGCCGCCGTTGCGCGTCGACGCGGCGGTCAAGGAGATCAAATCGCGCGCCTCGGCCAAGTTCGACGAGACCGTCGAGATCGCGATGAACCTCAATCTCGATCCGAGGAAGCCCGACCAGAACCTGCGCGGCACGGTGATGCTGCCGCATGGCACCGGCAAGACCGTCCGGGTCGGCGTCTTCGCTCGCGGCGACCGCGCCAAGGAGGCCGAGGCGGCAGGGGCCGATGTCGTCGGGGCCGAGGATCTGGTCGAGAAGGTGCAGGCCGGACAGATCGATTTCGACCGCGCCATCGCCACGCCCGACATGATGGCGCTGGTCGGGCGGCTCGGCAAGATCCTGGGGCCGCGCGGGCTGATGCCCAACCCGCGGCTCGGCACGGTCACGCAGAACGTCACCGAGGCGGTCCAGGCGGCAAAAGGCGGCCAGGTCGAGTTCCGTGCCGAAAAAGCCGGCATTGTCCACGCCGGGGTCGGCAAAGCGAGCTTTACGGACGACGCGCTCGTCGATAATGTGCGCGCCTTTGTCGGCGCGATCACCCGGGGCAAGCCGAGCGGAGTCAAGGGCACCTACATCAAGCGGGTGAGCCTTAGTTCGACCATGGGGCCGGCGGTGAAGGTCGAGCTCGCGGGTCTCGCCGAGGAAACCAGAGCGTAATTTGGTTCGCCGGATAGTGGCACTCTGGGCGGACATCGATCCCGGGGTCGAAGAGACCAGGCCTCTCGCGACGCAGGCGAGCAGGGGCGGCCGAGTTTGGAGACGATAGGTGGACCGAGCGCAAAAGCAGCTTCTGACCGCGACCCTGCATCGGGACTTGGCCGACACGGTGTGCGTGGTGATCACGCACCAGACCGGGCTGTCGGTCGCCGAGGTCACCCAGCTGCGGCGCCAGATGCGCAGCGCCGGTGCGAGCTATCGGGTGACCAAGAACCGCCTGGTGCGGCGGGCCCTCGAAGGGACGCCGTTTGCCGCGCTGGCGCCCTTGTTCACCGGGCCGACGGCGATCGCCTTCTCGCACGACCCGGTCGCGGCGGCGAAGGCCGCGGTCGAATACGCCAACCGCAACACCAAGCTGACGATCGTCGGCGGTGGGCTGTCCGGCCAGATGCTCGACCAGGCGGGGATCAGGGCGCTGGCGACCCTGCCCTCGCTCGACCAGCTGCGCAGCAGGATCATCGGGCTCATCAACGCGCCGGCAACCAAGCTCGCGGTGCTGTTGCAGACACCCGGCGGCCAGCTCGCGCGGGTGCTGGCTGCCCATGCCGAGCAGGGTAGGGGCGAGCAGGGTGGAGCCGAGCAGGGCGAGGCCGCCGAAGGTGCGGCTGAAGCCGGCGGGGCGGCCCAGAGTGGCGCCGAACCGGGTGGCGCCGAACCGGGTGGCGCCGAACCGGGCGCGGCCGAAGCCGGCGGGGCCGCCTAGCCGGACCAAGGAAATTCGTGCAGAGCAAGCCCCCAGGGCGCAATCGGGAGTAGTAGCAACATGGCTAATCTGGCAACACTCGTCGACAATCTGTCGGCGCTGACCGTGATCGAGGCGGCAGAGCTGGCAAAGATGCTCGAAGAGAGATGGGGCGTGTCGGCCGCGGCGCCGGTCGCGGTGGCCGCCGCCGGTGCGGCACCGGCCGCCGAGGCGGCCGCCGAAAAGACCGAGTTCGACGTCATCCTGGCTTCGTTCGGCGAGAAGAAGGTCAATGTGATCAAGGAAGTGCGGGCGTTGACGCAGCTCGGCCTCAAGGAAGCCAAGGATCTCGTCGAGGCGGCGCCGAAGGCGGTCAAGGAGGGTGTCAACAAGGAAGAAGCTGCAAAAATCAAGAAGCAGCTTGAAGATGCCGGTGCGACTGTCGAAATAAGGTAGGTCCGCCACGACCTTCAGCAGAGCGCAGCGGCTGCCATCGGGCGCCGCGCCCAATTCGAGACTACCGAGCCGGGGTGCGAGAGCTGTCGCGCGCCCGGTGTCGACGCGTCCGGGAAAGGCGTCGCGGCAGGGCGCGCCAATCGGGCTGCGCGACGTGGCGGCGATGAGGATTTCGGGCCACGCGAGACGCGGCCCACAGCGAGGGACATAAATGGCGATATCCTTCAACGGCCAGAAGCGGATCCGAAAAAACTTCGGGCGCATTCCCGAGGTCGCTCCGATGCCCAACCTGATCGAGGTGCAGCGGAGTTCCTACGACCACTTCTTGCAGATGGGGGTGATCGCCGAAGAGCGCGGCAATGTCGGGCTGCAGGAGGTGTTCAAGTCGGTTTTCCCGATCCGCGATTTTTCCGAGCGCGCCCAGCTCGAATTCGTGCGTTACGAATTGGAGACCCCGAAATACGAGGTGGACGAGTGCCAGCAGCGCGGCATCACCTTTGCCGCGCCGCTGAAGGTCACGCTGCGCCTGGTTGTCTGGGATGTCGACGAGGACACCGGCTCGCGCTCGATTCGCGACATCAAGGAGCAGGACGTCTATATGGGCGACATGCCGTTGATGACGCACAACGGCACCTTCATCATCAACGGCACCGAGCGGGTCATCGTCTCGCA
>CAYMRQ010000308.1:0-4752 GCA_964392845.1 uncultured Rhizobium sp. | reverse complement strand
TCAATATCGGCTCGATCAACGGCCAGGCGGGCCAGTACGGCCAGGTCAACTACGCGGCGGCGAAATCGGGCATCCACGGTTTCACCAAGGCGCTGGCGCAGGAGGGCGCCTCGCGCGGCATCACCGTCAACGCCGTCGCGCCCGGCTATGTCGATACCGAGATGGTGCGCGCGGTGCCGAAGGACGTCCTGGAAAAGATCGTCGCGCGGATCCCGGTCGGCCGTCTCGGCAAGGCCGAGGACATCGCCCGCACCGTCCTCTTCCTGGTCGCCGACGAGGCTGATTTCATCACCGGCTCGACCCTCTCGGTCAATGGCGGCCAGCACATGTATTGAGCGGCGGCGGCCCGAGATCGGGCCGGTCGATCGCTATCGGATGCCCTTGCCGCATTGAGCGAGGATTGCCCAAATTTATGCAGCGCAAGACGAGAGGAGACCATGAACGGTCGCTCTGCCTATAGCGTGCGGATCGAAGGGGCGAAGTACGGTGCCAGCTTTGGCTCGGCGCTGGCGATCGCGATTTCCTATACGACCAATCACTCGATCCTGTGGGCAATCATTCACGGGATCTTCGGTTGGTTGTACGTCGTCTATTTCGCGCTTGTCCGAACGTAACGGCCCGACCCCGAGCGGCCTCGGGCGGCCTCGGACGCCGGGCGCTGGCCGGGCGGTGATTGAGTAGATTCCGAGCCTCCCCAGGCGCCCCCTCACCTGTCAGGGTGCGGTTCTCTGCGGTGAGCGGAGCCGGAGGCGCCACAATCCTCCCCCCAAAGCACCCCGTGGCGTCTCCGGTTTTTTCTCGCGGTCCTGGCGCTGATTGCCGGACGGCTCCGTTGCGCGCCGGCGTGCCCGGATTCGGGGTTTTTTGCTGCCGTTTAGGTAGTTTCCGAGCCTCCCGCCGGTAGCGGACCAGCGCTATACTCGGCCTGGTAAACGCGGGAGGGGCAGCCATGGCGGAGCATGCTGAAAGCCAAAATCCATGACGATTGAACCGATTGAACCCCGCGCGCGGAAGACCGGGACGGCCCGGCCGGGCCGCGGCGCCGCGCGACCTGCCTCCCGGCCCGACGACTTCCTGGTGGTTGGTCTGGGCGCATCGGCCGGCGGGCTGGAGGCCCTCTCCAAGCTGTTCGACGCGCTCCCGTCCGACACCGGCATGGCCTTCGTCCTCATTCAGCATCTCGATCCGACGCACAAGAGCATGATGGTCCCTCTGCTGGCCGGCCATACGGCGATGCAGGTGCTGGAAGCGGCGGACGGCATGCCGGTCGAGCGCGATCGCGTCTATGTCATCCCGCCGGGCCTCGCTCTTTCGATCCGCGAAGGCGCGCTTCGACTGACCAGACCGCGCGAGCGGCACGGCGCTCGCATGCCGATCGATTTCTTCCTGCGTTCGCTTGCCGAAGACTGCGGCGAGCGTGCCGTCTGCGCGGTCCTCTCCGGCACCGGCACCGACGGCAGCGCCGGGCTGACGGCGATCCGCGACAGAGGCGGGCTCGTCATCGTGCAGGATCCGAAGGACGCCGCCCACGACGGCATGCCGCGCAGCGCCATCCTGACCGGCGCGGCGGATTTGGTGCTGCCGGTTGCCGAGATTCCGGCAGCCCTCGTCAAATACAGCGGCAAATCCAACGGCCTGGCGCAGCTCGATCCGGAACCGGCAAAACCGGCGCCGGGCGACGGCGCCGATGCCCCGCTGGCCGCGATCATCGACCTCCTGCGGGCGCAGACCGCGCACGATTTCACCCTCTACAAGGAGGGCACGCTGCTGCGCCAGATCCGGCGGCGGATGGCGACGGCGTCGATCAAGGACATTAGTGTTTATCTGAGCACGATCCGCAACAATCCCGACGAGATCGATCGCCTCGCCAAGTACATGCTGATCAACGTCACCCAATTTTTCCGCGACGAAAAGACCTTCGCGGTGTTGGCGGAGACGGTCGTCCCCGAGCTGATACGCCGGCAGCCGCTGGACTTGCCGATCCGCATCTGGGACGCCGGATGCAGCACCGGCGAGGAGACTTATTCGATCACCATGCTCTTCCTCGAGGAGATTGCATCGGCGAAGCGAAACGTGAAGCTGCAGGTCTTCGCCTCTGACGTCGACGATGATGCACTGGCGATCGCCCGCAATGGCCTCTATCCGGAGTCGATCCGCAAGGAGGTCTCGCCGGCGCGCCTCAAGCGTTTCTTCACCAAGGAAGGCCACAGCTACCGGGTGACGCGCGAGCTGCGCGAAACGGTGGTGTTCACGACGCAGGATCTATTGGCCGATGCGCCGTTCTCGCGGCTCGACTTCGTGTCTTGCCGTAACGTCTTGATCTACCTGCGTCCCGAGGTGCAGGAGAAGGTCCTCTCGCTGTTTCATTTCGCGCTGCGCGAGGGCGGGATCCTCGTGCTCGGCAGCTCCGAAACGGTCGGTGACTTCGGCGACCGTTTCGAGCCGATCTCCAAGAGACAGCGGATCTACCGGCATCTCGGTCACAGCCGCCCGGGCGAGGTCGTGTTCCCGATCGCGCCCGGTGAAGGCGGACGGACGTCGTCCCCGCCCTCGCGCGGGCCTGAGGCCGCGGCGCCGCGCGGCAAGATTGGCGACCTCGCCCGGCAGGCGCTGCTTGACGCCTATGCGCCGGCTTCGGTCCTGATCAACGCCCGGCACGAGGGCCTCTACTATTTCGGGCCGATCGACCGCTACCTGAAGGTGGCCGCGGGCGAGGCCAGCCGGGATCTCTTCTCGATGGCGCGCGACGGGCTGCGCACAAAGCTCCGGGCGGCGATCCGCCAGGCCGGCCGGCAGCAGGTTCGCGCCGTGGTCGGGGGCGCGCAGCTGGAGCGTAACGGCAACGCCGTCTCGGTGAATGTCTTGGTCCAGCCGGTGCCGACCGAGGGCGAGGGGTTTCTCCTGGTCAGCTTCTCCGACGAACCCGAGCACAAGAAAGGCGAAACGGAAGCGGCCCAGGCCGTCGACCCGCCGCATGTCGCCGAGCTCGAACAGGAGCTCGACGCCACCCGCAAGGAGCTGGAGAGCGCAATCCACGACCTTGAAACAACCAATGACGAGCTGACGTCCGCCAACGAAGAAGCCATGTCGGTCAACGAGGAGCTGCAATCGACCAACGAGGAATTGGAAACGTCCAAGGAAGAGCTGCAATCGCTCAACGAGGAGCTGACCGCCCTCAACACTCAGCTCAACGAAACCATCGAGGTTCAGCGCGCCACGTCCAACGACCTGCGGAACACGATGAACAGCTCGGAGATCGCGATGCTGTTCCTCGACGGCAATCTCGAGATCCGTCTGTTCACGCCAGCCGCCAGGACGATGTTCAGCGTCATCGCGTCGGACATCGGCAGGCCGCTCGCCGATCTGGCCCGTCGCATCAACGACCCCCGCCTGCTCGCCGACGCCGGCGCGGTCCTTGACGGCCAGGTGCCGCCGAACCGCGAGGTCGAGGCCGAAAACGGTGCGTGGTACACCCGCCGTATCCTGCCCTATCGCACCCACGACGATCAGGTCGAGGGGGTGGTCATCACCTTCGCCGACGTGTCCGAGAGGAAAACCGCCGAGCGGGCAATCGAGGCGGCGCGGTCCTATTCCGACAGCATCATCAACACAATCAGCCAGCCGCTCGTCGTGCTCGACGAGGAGCTCTACGTCATCTCCGCCAGCCGCTCTTTCTACAATACCTTTTTGGTCGAGCCCGAGGAGACGGTGGGCCGGCAACTCGACGCGGTCGGCGACGGCCGCCTCGATAACGCGGCGGTGCGCTCCTTCCTCGACCGCCTTCGGCGCGGCGAGCGGGTCATCGAGGATTACCAGATCGACGTCGAGCTGCCGCCGCGGGGAATGCGATCCTTGCTCGTAAACGCGCTGGAGATTCGCGAGGAGCCCCTGGCCACGCGCAAGATCCTGGCGACGATCGACGACATCACCGAGCGCAAGCGGGCGAGCGAGGCGCTGGACGGCGCCAGGCGGGTGGCGGAGCAGGCCAACCTGGGAAAGTCGCGCTTCCTCGCTGCCGCCAGCCACGATTTGCGTCAGCCGCTACAGACACTCAGCCTGCTGCGCGGGATCCTGGCGAAGAGGATCAAGGACGAGAGCGGCTCCCGCCTGGTCGCCAAGCTCGATGAGACGCTCAGCGCGATGTCGGGCATGCTGAATACGCTGCTCGACATCAACCAGCTCGAGGCCGGGATCGTCCGTCCGGAAATCGTCGAGTTTCCGATCGACAGCCTGCTCGACCGCCTCAAAACCGAGTTCGCCTACCACGTGACGGCCAAGCAGCTCGGCTGGCGGGTGGTCGCGAGCGGCCTCAACGTGCGCAGCGATCCGCGCCTGATCGAGCAGACGCTGCGCAACCTCTTGGCGAACGCGGTGAAATATACCGAACACGGCAAGGTCCTGCTCGGCTGCCGCCGGCGCGGCAATAAGCTGCGCATCGAGGTGTGGGACACCGGGATAGGTATTCCCGCGGGACAGCTGGAGGCGATCTTCGAGGAATTCCATCAGCTCGACAACGCCGCCCGCGAGCGCAGCCGCGGTCTCGGGCTGGGTCTCTCGATCGTGCAGCGCATCAGCGATCTCCTCGGCAACCCCGTCGATGTCCGCTCCTGGCCGAACCGCGGGTCGGTGTTCGCCGTAGAGGTGCCGCTCGGAGAGAACGAGCAGCTGGCGCCGAGCGCAGCGAAGCGGATGGAGGCGACTTCCGGCCCTACCGCCGCGATCCTGATCGTCGAGGACGATCCCGCGGTGCGC
>CAYMRQ010000307.1:3422-4765 GCA_964392845.1 uncultured Rhizobium sp. | reverse complement strand
CGGCGTTCATGCCGAGTTCGAGGAAGTGGCGCAGGAAGCGGCCGCTCTGCGACACGCCGAAGGCCAGCGCGTGGCGGATTTCGCTCATCCCCGATAGGAGCGGGTTCGGAATGCCGCCGCGATCGGCGCTGCGGTAACGCAAGAACGAGACGAGGTCGCGAACGCTGGCATAGCCGATGCCGAGCACCTTCGATCCCGTGGCCTCGTACCACAGCTCGTAAATCTTGATCGGCTCGAAGGTGCGGCCTGCCGGCAGGAGCCGGATCGAGCGGTCGTCGATGAATTCCCATTCGCCGCGCGCGATCTCGCGGCGCCGGTCGCTCTCGCGGGCGCGCACGGTGAGCCTCGCCCGGGGCTGATCGGTCGAGGCGGCAGGGTAGGAGAGGCGCCGGACGCTGCCGTCGCCGGGCGCCCTGGTGCCGAAATGAAACTCGTCGCGGATCCGCCCGGTGATCGGCTTGCCATTCTCCATCGCGGTCGGGAACTCGGCGCCGAGCCCGCCATTGGCGCGCGGTGCGCCGGGGTCCCAGCCCGACCAGACCAGCGAATAGCCGCGCCCGAGGCAAAAGCCGATTCCAGCATCCTCTTTGGTCTTCGGGTCGTTGGTGCGCGCCGGATCGCTCGCCACAAAATCGTCGAGCAGATTGAAGATGCGCTTCGAGCCGCGATTGGGCACGTCGTAGACCAGGATGGAGCTGGCGCGCGGCGCATCCTTCGGCCGCAGGATGTCGAAATCGGTCGCGTAGTCGACGAGACCCCCGGCGTTCCTCGGCGCCTTGTCGAGATCGACGATGCCGGCATTCGCCGGCGCAGCGGGATCAAGCACGCCGCGCGCCACGCCCTTGATGCGGATATAGGCGCCGGCCGCGCCGAACTCATGGCCATCGGCGAAATCCGCGATGTCGGTGACGCTGATATCGGTGATCGGCATGACGGTCTCCCTTAGATGCATTGGTGTCATCGCGAGGAGCGGAGCGACGCAGCAATCTGGATGTGACGAGCACAATCGGCGCGAGATTGCTTCGCTTCGCTCGCAATGACAGTCTTACAAAGACGGTTCGGCCTCCTTCAGCGACGCGATCTCCTCCGGCGTCGACACCCGGCCGAGGATCGTGTTGCGGTGCGGGAAGCGGCCAAAGCGTTCGATGATGTCGACATAGCGCTGGGTATAGCGTCTGCTATCAGCCCGCTCGCGGTGGTCCGGCAGGCTCTCGAACAACGCCACCGCGCGGCGCTGGTCGGTGAGGTCTTCGCTGTGATGCAGCGGCATGTAGAAGAACTTGCGGAAGACCGTCGGGAACGCGGCATCGAAGCCGCGGGCCAGCGCGCGGTCGGCCGCGGCG
>CAYMRQ010000307.1:0-3412 GCA_964392845.1 uncultured Rhizobium sp. | reverse complement strand
GGTCGAGCAGCAGCACATGGGCGAGGGCGCTTTGCGGCGCCGCTTCCCACGCTTCGAGCGCACCGGAGGCGGCGCGCTCGTGGTCGGCAAGAAACCGGCGGCGCAGCGTGTCGTCGTGCTCGGGAGTGCTCTTGAACCAGATCTGGCGATGCCGCTCGCGCTCCGGGTCACCCGGCGGCCCAAACCAGAAATCGAGCAGCGCGCGCGCCCGTTCCGGGGTCATGCCGTCATCCATCGGCGCGACCATCACGCGGCCTGCTCGATCGTCGGTGCGTCGCCGGCGAGCGTAGTGCGGCGCACGTCGCGCACCTCGTTGCGATCGAAGCGGCGGCCGCGGTGCATCGTCTGGCGGTTGTCCCACATCACCAGATCGCCGACCCGCCATTTGTGGCGATGGACGAACTCGGGTTGCGTCGCGTGCTCGGTCAATTCGTGCAGGAACATGCGCGCCTCGGGGACCGTCCAGCCGACGATCGCGCCGGCGTGCGAAGCGAGAAACAGCGATTTGCGCCCGGTAACCGGATGGGTGCGCACCAGAGTTTGCCGCACCGGCTTGAAGGCGGCGGTCTCCTCCGGCGTCAGGTCGGTAAAGCCGATCGCGGCGCGCGAATAGATCAGCGAATGCTCGCAGACCAGATCGGCGACCAGGGCCTTCGTTCTCGGATCGAGCGCATCGTAGGCGGCGCGCATATCGGCGAACTCGGTATCGGCGCCCCAGGACGGGATGACCCGCCCGGATAAGAGCGAATACTTCGCCGGTACCGGACGGAACGAGCTGTCCGAGTGCCACAGCCGATCGCCGAGCTTGAAGAACCACAGCCGGTCCTCGGCCGACAGGATGTTGCCATGTCTGTCGAGGTTGGAGAAATCGGCGATGCCGGGCCCCAGCCGCTGTTCCTGGCTCTTGCGGATATGCCCGGGCGTCGCGTAGCTCTCGAGCGCGCCGAAATGGCGGGTGAACGCGAGCTGCTGCGCGTCGCTGAGCGGCTGGTCGTGGAACACCAGCACGGCATAGCGGTTCATGCCCGCCTCGATCGCGGCGACCTCTTGCGGGTCGAGCGGTCGGCGGCAATCGATGCCGGCAACCTCGCCGGCAAAGCCCGGATGGAGCGGGCGGATCGAGATCGGCACCTGCGGTTCCTCTCTATGGGGGAGATAGTGGTCCAACGCGTTCAATTAGGCCCCTGAGTAGCTCCTGAAACACTCCAAACACGCCGTTCATCGTGCTTGAACTGAAGGAGAGTGCCCAGAGGCATTGTTCCGCAACTCCCACGGCTACGTCAGAGCCGGCGTTTACCGAGAGCGTTCGTTCCAGCCACCCATCTGTCCGCTTGCGCTCCGAAACAAAGAAGCGTTGATACCCGATGGTGTTGGGATGAGCTAGCTCGCATAGGAATTCGTAATGAGGCCTAATGGTGTATCCCATTTGTTTTTTGATCATAACCTTATCCGTCTGTTCAATCGACGTTAGTATGTTCTTTTGTTGTAGATCAGGGTTAACTGACAAAATCTGATTTATCCTAGTTCCAGCCATTAGACGTTCGACGAAACTCTCTAACCCAATTTTTTACCGCTAGCGTCCTTTTGGTCCGTGATAATGAAATGGGTTTTGACATCATCCCATGGAAATTTATCGAGTGATTCCCTTAGAATGTTGGCCACTTGAGCGTAATGGACAGCCAGTTCGAGTAAAGAGCGAGCTACCGTGGCTCCGGCAACTAAATGGTTCCTATTGACGCTATCGATGCAAGAGCCAATAAGCTCTTGGGATCGCCAGATGCTTGAGATTTCGAACGCTTCTACGATCCGAAATAGGTGGCTCAGCAAAAGATGGTTGGCCTGCCAAGCGGTTGCGGTGGAACAGATACGGATGAAGATATCATCTGGAAGGTATTTCCAATTATATGTCGCTGGCAGCGCTCCGCTAAATTCGAATTCGTGAAGCGCATGCCGAACGCTACGGACCAGCGGGTCAGTGCTGTTGGCTGCGACCGCGAGCAGCCTTTCGTTGAGCCTAAATCGTTTGATTGGTATTGGTCGACCTGATCCGTGCATAGTATCAATCTTCAAATTTGCTGCTTAATCTCACCACATTCACTGATTCGTCACAATTTTGGAGTTTCGATTGGCCTACAATACGGTGATCTAAGGACGACAGCCGGGTTTTCGAGGCGCATCGTCACGATGCGCGCCCGTCGCCGAGCGGGTGCTGGCGCAGGAAATCGAAATCGCAGCCGCGGTCGGCCTGCAGGATCTCGCGGCGGTAGAGCCGGGCGTAGCCGCGTTCGGGCATCGGCGCCGGCGCCGCCTTGCGGCGCGCCAGCTCGTCGGGCGCGACCAGGAGGTCAATCCGGCGCTCCTTGACCGAAAGCCGGATGCGGTCGCCGTTCTTCACCTTGGCTAGCGGCCCGCCGCTTGCCGAATCCGGAGTCACATGCAGCACGATCGAGCCATAGGCGGTGCCGCTCATCCGCGCGTCGGAGATGCGCACCATATCCCTGACCCCGGCGCGGGCGAGCTTCGCGGGGATCGGCAGATAGCCGGCCTCGGGCATGCCCGAAGGCGACAGCGGCCCGGCATTCTGCAGCACCAGGAAATCATCCGGGGTGACGTCCAGATCCGGATCGTCGATGCGCGCCGACAGATCCTCGAGCGAGGTGAAGACGACCGCGCGGCCTTCCTTCTCGAACAGCCTGGGGTCGGCGGCGGAGCGCTTGAAGATCGCGCCCTTCGGGGCCAGCGAGCCGAACAGCGCAACGAGGCCGCCGACCGGCTGCAATGGCTCGGCGAGCGGCCGCACGACATCTCGGTCCGCTCGGCGGCCGGCCGGCGCATCGAGGCGCTCGCCCAGGGTCTGGCCGGCGACGGTCAGGCAATCGAGATGAAGCAGCGGCTTCAGCTCGCGCAGCACCGCGCCGATGCCGCCGGCGGCGAACAGATCCTCCATGTAATGCGGCCCGGTCGGCATCAGATCGACGAGGACCGGGGTCGAATCGCTGATCTCGTTGAGGCGCTTCAAATCGATGTCGATGCCGGCACGGCCGGCGATCGCGGTCAGGTGCAAGACCGCGTTGGTCGAGCCGCCGATCGCCATCAGCACGCGCAGCGTATTCTCGACCGCCTGCGGGGTGACGATGCGGTCGGGGGTGAGCCGGCTCGCGGCGAGATGCATCGCGGCGCGGCCGGTCGCCTCGGCGGCGCGCAGCCGGTCGGCATGGACCGCCGGAATCGCCGCGCTCCCCGGCAGGATCATGCCGAGCGCCTCGACCAGCGAGGCCATCGTGCTCGCCGTGCCCATCACCGCGCAGGTGCCGGCGGTGGTCGCGAGATTGCCTTCGATCTCGCCGATTTCCGTGGGCGTCACCTCGCCGGCGCGGAACTTGGCCCAGAACCGGCGGCAATCGGTGCAGGC
>CAYMRQ010000306.1:0-4774 GCA_964392845.1 uncultured Rhizobium sp. | reverse complement strand
CCGTGAACGGCGCGCTGCTCGACGGCCGCTGCGATCCATGACCGACCGACATGTGGCTGGTCCATGAGAATCCTGCTTCGTACGGCAATCGACTCCGCGGCGGCGCTATGCCCTCCCTTCCGCCCGCGTCTTGACCAGCTCGGGCGTCGGTTTCAGCATCGGCGCGGGCGCGGCTGCGGGCGTGCCGGCGCGGGCGAGCTTGACGAGCGCCTGCATCAGCCGGGCGACGCCCGCGAGGCGCTCGTGCTCGTCCTCCCAGTTGCGCAGATAGACCAGCCTCTGGTCGGGCCGCAACCGCAGCGTGCCGGCGTGTTTCTGGATCAGCTCGACGAGCCCGGCCGGGTTGGCGAAGCGGTTGCCGCGCAGCGTGATGACCGCGCCCTTGGGTCCGGCCTCAACCCGCTCGACCCCGGCTTCGCGGCACCAGCGCTTGATCGCGATGATCTGCAACAGGTTCTCGACCTCGCCCGGCAGCTTGCCGAAGCGGTCGATCAGCTCGGCGGCAAACGCTTCCTGCTCGCGGCGCCCCCCGAGCTGGGCGATGCGCCGGTAGAGCCCGAGCCGCACGCCCAAATCAGCGACATAAACTTCCGGGATCAGGACCGGCGTGCCGATCGTGATTTGCGGGCTCCACTCCTCGGCGGCAACGCCATCGCCACCCGCTCCAACGGTCTTCGCGGCAGCCACCGCCTCTTCCAGCATGTGCTGGTAGAGCTCGATGCCGACCTCGCGGATATGGCCGGACTGCTCATCGCCCAAGAGGTTGCCGGCGCCGCGGATGTCGAGATCGTGGCTCGCCAGCTGGAACCCGGCGCCGAGGGTATCCAAGGTCTGCATGACTTCGAGGCGGCGCAGCGCGGTCGGCGCCAGCTGCTTCTTTTCGGGCAGCGTCAGATAGCAGTAGGCGCGCACCTTGCTGCGGCCGATCCGGCCGCGCAGCTGATAGAGCTGGGCCAGCCCGAACCTGTCGGCGCGGTGCACGATCAGCGTGTTGGCGGTCGGGATATCGAGCCCGGATTCGATGATGTTGGTCGACAACAGCAGATCGTAGGCGCGTTCGTCGAACGCGGTCATCACCGTTTCGAGCTCGACCGCCGGCATCCTGCCATGCGCGACGGCGACGCGGATCTCGGGCACCATCTTGCGCAATTCCTCGCGCACCTCGTCGAGATCGGCGATGCGCGGCGCGACATAGAAGATCTGCCCGCCGCGGTCGCGCTCGCGCAAGATCGCCTCGCGCGCCACGACGGGATCGAACGGCATGACAAAGGTGCGCACCGCGAGGCGATCGACCGGCGGGGTCGCGATGATGCTCATCTCGCGCACCCCGGAGAGCGCCAGCTGCAAGGTGCGCGGGATCGGCGTCGCGGTCAGCGTCAGCACATGCACGTCGGCCTTCAATTGCTTTAGCCGCTCCTTCTGGGCGACGCCGAAATGCTGCTCCTCGTCGACGACGACGAGCGCCAGATGGGCGAAATGCACATCCTTGGCGAGCAGCGCGTGCGTGCCGATGACGATCTCGATCTTCCCCTCGGCGAGCTCGCTCTTGGTCTGCCGCGCATCCTTGGGCGCCACCAGCCGCGACAATTGCGCGATATGCACCGGCAGCCCGGCGAAACGCTCGCTGAAGGTACGGTAGTGCTGTCGCGCCAACAGTGTCGTCGGCACGATGACCGCGACCTGGCCGCCGGCAAAGGCGGTGATGAAGGCGGCGCGCAACGCCACCTCGGTCTTGCCGAACCCGACATCGCCGCATATGAGGCGGTCCATCGGCTTCCCCGCCACCATGTCGCCGAGCGTCTCCTCGATCGCGCGCAGCTGGTCCTCGGTCTCGGGGTAGGGAAACCGCGCGGCAAACTCCTCGTAGAGACCCTCGGGCGGCGCCAGCATTTCCCCGGGGTGCAGCTGGCGCTCGGCGGCGATGCGGATCAGCTCGCCGGCGATCTCGCGAATCCGCCGCTTGACCCGCGCCTTGCGCGATTGCCAGCCGACCCCGCCGAGCCGGTCGAGCTGCGCCCCGGCCTCCTCGGAGCCATAGCGCGACAGGACCTCAATGTTCTCGACCGGCACGAACAGCCGATCGTCGCCGGCATAGAGCACCTTGAGGCAATCGTGCGGGGCCCCGGCGACACTGATCGTCTCCAGCGCCTCATAGCGGCCGATGCCGTGCTCGGCATGAACCACGAGATCGCCGGCCGAGAGGCTCGCCGCCTCGGTGATGAAATCGTCGAGGTTGCGCCGCCGGCGCGGCACGCGGGACAGCCGGTCGCCGAGGATGTCCTGCTCGCCGAGCAGCACCAGCGCCTCGGTGGCAAACCCCTCTTCGAGCGGCAGGATGGCGAGCCCGACGGTCTGGCGCGGCAGCCTGGCGAGGGCCTTGCCGTCGGCCACTCTGCGCAATTCGCCGAGCCCGTGCTCGCGCAATACCGTGGCGAGCCGGTCGGCCGAGCCCTCGCTATAGGCGGCGATCGCGGCGCGCCGCCCGGCTTTTTGCTGTTCCGTCAGGTAGTCGCGCACCGCGTCGAACAGCTGCACCCTGGGGTCGGCGCGCTCGGCGGCAAAGTTCCGCGCCCGCCGGCCGCCGGCATCGAACGCCTCGCCCAGCAACGCAGCAGCGACTCCCTCCCCCGTGATCCCCGGGTCAAGCCCGGGGAGGGGAGGGTTGGGGTGGGGGCCCTCTTCCGGCATCGCAAACGGCGACAGCTGGACGACGGCGCGGCCGCGCAGCGCCCGCTGCCATTCGGCCTCGTCGAGAAACATCTGCTCGGGCGGCACCGGGCGGTAGAGCGGCGCGGTGCCGCGCACCCGGCCGCTCGACCCTCCGGCGATGCTGTGCCGCGCGGCATAGAAATCGGCGATCGATTCGAAGCGGTGGGCGCGCGCTTCCTCGTCCTGGTAATCGAACGAAACCGCGGCCCCCGGCAGATAGTCGAACAGCGTCTCCAGCGTCTCGTAATAGAGCGGCAGCCAATGCTCCATTCCTGCCTGGCGCCGCCCGGCGCTGACCGATTCATAGAGCGGGTCGTCGCTGCCGACCGCGCCGAAGGCCTCGCGATAGCGTGAGCGGAAGCGGCGGATCGCGTCGTCGTCGAGCAGCACCTCGCTGACCGGACGCAGCACGAAGCTGTCGATGGCGCCGGTCGAACGCTGGGTCAGCGGATCGAAGCTGCGCAGGCTTTCGAGCGTATCGCCGAAAAAATCGAGCCGGATCGGCTGCGCCGCCCCGGCCGGGTAGAGATCGACGATGCCGCCGCGCACCGCGAACTCGCCGGGCTCGCGCACCGTATCGGTGCGGAAATACCCGTTGTTGCGGAAAAAGCTTTGCAGCCGGTCGAGCGGAATATGTCCGCCCGGCCCCAGGGTCAGGACGCGCCCGTCGAACAGCCGGCGCGGCGGCACGCGCTGCACCAGCGCGTTGACCGTCGTCAGCACGACAAGCGGGCGCTTGTCCTCGCCGCCGCCAGCCCCCACCCTTCCCTCCCCCGCAAGCGGGGGAGGGTTAGGGAGGGGGCCGCCGGCGAGGCGGGTCAGCGTGTCGATGCGCCGGCTGGTGATCTCGCCGTTCGGCGAGACCCGGTCATAGGGTAGGCAATCCCAGGCCGGAAAGGTCAGCTGGCTGAGCTGGGGGTGAAAAAACCCGAGCGAAGCCGCAAACCGCGCCATGCGGCCGTCGTCGCGGCAGACATGCAGCCAAGTCTCGCCGCCGGCTGCCGCAAGCAGCCCCCCGATCGTCGCGGCGTCATGCCCTTCAGGCGCGCCGAACAGGGCGACGGCGCGCGGACGCTCGGCAAGCGAGCGGGTAAGGGTGGCGAGCGTGCTCACGTCGTTACTCGATAACCACGTCGGCGCGCGCGAGGAACGAATGCGGGACGGTGAGGCCGAGCGCCTTGGCCGCGTTCAGATTGATGACCAGCTCGAACGTCGTCGGTTGCTGAACCGGCAGATCGGCCGGCTTGGCGCCCTTGAGGATCTTGCCCGCGTAAATGCCGAGCTGGCGAAAGGCAGCCGGGAAGCTGGTTCCATAGCTGATCAGACCGCCGGCCTCGGCGAATTCACGCCGCGGATAGATCGCTGGAACGGCATGGCGCGATGCCAGGGCCACGAGCTGCTCGCGCCGGCTGGTGAAGAACGGATCGCCGCCGAGGACGAGCGCGCCGGCTTGCAGTTGGACGAGGGTCGCGAAGGCGGCGTCGATCTCGCTTTCGCTGCCGGCCTTCAGGATAGCGAGCTGCAGCCCCTTTGTGCGCGCCGCTTCCTGCACGTCTCGCATCACGCGCTCGGCATTCGCATTGTTCGGGTTCACCAGCAGGGCGGTCACCCGGGCCTGGGGGACCAGCTCGGAAAGCAGATCCAGCCGCTTGGGCGTCAGCTCGACGACGAGGAAGCTGACGCCCGTGAGGTTGCCGCCCGGCCGGGCGAGGCTGGCGACCAAGCCGGCCCCGACCGGGTTGCCGGCGACGAAGACGATCGGGATCGTGGAGGTCGTACTTTTGGCCGCGAGAGCCGAAACGTCGCTCTGGGCCACAATCACATCGACCTTGCGGCCAACGAGGTCGGCGGCCAATGCGGGCAGCCGATCATAGCGACCCTCCGCCCAGCGGTATTCGATCGTGAAATTTTGGCCCTCGACATAGCCGGTTTCGCTCAGACCCTGGTGGAATGCGGCCACAGATGGCCCAAGCGGGTCGGGTGAGGTGCTGCCGAGGAAGCCGATCACCGGCATTGCCTTCTGCTGTGCGCGCGCGGCCAACGGCCACACAACTGCCGCGCCCAG
>CAYMRQ010000305.1:2113-4793 GCA_964392845.1 uncultured Rhizobium sp. | reverse complement strand
GGAGCGGTCAACGGCGCCGTCGCGGTCGAGGCGGCAGGCGGCTGGGCGCCTGGAACGGCTGTCGGTGCCGCAGCGGTCGCAGCGCCGGACGGGCGAGAAGCCGCGGGGCGCGCCGCGGGCGCCGTCACTTGTAGCGGCTGCACGCTGACCGGGGCCTGCCGCAGCGCCTGCGCCGCGACGGGAAGCGCCGCAGGCGCCACCTTTGCCGCGCTGGTAAAGGTTTGCACCGGCACCACGGTCGCCGCGCCACGGTTCACGAAACTCTGGTTGACGATTTGCGGCGGCGGGTCGGCGGTCGACCGGTTACGGGTGGCGTTGCCTAGATTGGCGATCCTGCTTTGGCTGACATTGGCGATGTTGACGTTGCGGATATAGGTCGGGTTGCGCGTGTAGCTCGGCCAATAGACCTCGCCCGGGGCCAGCGGGAACCAGCCGACCGCCGGCCCGACGCCGATAAACGCCACCAGCGCCGGCGCGTAGACCGGCTGCGGGACGAAACGCCCGGGCGCCCAGCCCCACCGGCCGCCAATGAACGCCCAGCGCCCGTAATGGAACGGCGCGAAGCCCCATGGCGCGTCATCGACCCAGGTCCAGCCCCACGGCGCGACCCAGACCCAATGGCCGTCACGATACGGCGCCCAGCCTGCCGGCACTGATCTCGGATACCAGACCGGCCCATAATCGGGTGCGCTGCGCCACGCCCCATATTGCTCGAGCGCCTCATAGCCGGTCATGGCAGGCGAGACGTAATGGGGCACGGCGAGACGCCGCTCGCGGTAATCACGCGAGCGGCACCATTCGACGAAGGCGTCCGGCGCGGCACGTTCGAGCGCTGCGGTCAGGGTGTCCCAGCCGCCGATTGCCGCCGCGTCGCCGGTCTTGATGCCGAGATCGATCGGGCCGCCGACAAAGCGGGCGCTGCCCTGGAAAACCGCGATGCGCGACGGCTCGGCCTGGGTTCCGGCAGCGATGTCGTAGATGCCAGGCTGCAATGGCCATACCCCGCCGCGCGGGATGTCGATCTCGACGGTATTGCCCTGCGGGAGGTTGCGCAGATGCAGCCCGATCCGGCCTTGCCGGACGGCGATCTGCATGACCTGCTGGTTGAGCCGGATGACATCCACCGCGGTATCGTGGGAGAGGTAGATCGTCTGCGCCCCGATGCGGATCTCGGCGCGCGATTGCGGGTCGGTCGAGAACGATCCACCGGTGGCGACCGGGTAATTGACCGCCGCCGCCGACCACTCGGTCTCGCCTGCGGCGTGGAAGCTGAGTTGGCCCGCGACGAAGCTGACGCGGCCGACGCGGGCGGGCGGTTCGTCCTGGGCAAATGCCGGCCATGTCGACCCCGGAACGGCGGCTATCGCGACGAGGGCAAGAATGCTGACGGCGAGGCGGCGCATGGCGGACCCCGAAAGGGTGGTGGTGCGAGGACAACGAGTGAAATGCGGCGCCTTTGCGGCGGCGCCTGCCTCGATGAACCCCTGGGGTGGGAGCAGTTCCCGTTATGCGCGTCAGCGTCGTGCGATGAAGCTGCGGCCGATCAGCTGGCGATGGATCTGGTTGGTGCCTTCCCAGATCTGGGTGATCTTGGCATCGCGGATGAGCCGCTCGACCCGGTACTCCTTGATGTAGCCATAGCCGCCATGCAGCTGCACCGCCTCGGTGGCGATGCGCATCGCCAGATCGGAGGCGCGCATCTTCAGCATCGAGGCTTCGACAGCGATGCCGGGCGCGATATCGGCAGCGCCGCGGTCGACGAGATCGGCGACATGCCAGAGCCAGGCTTCGCACATCGCCAAATCGGTGGCGAGGTCGGCCAACAGAAACTGGATACCCTGAAACTCGATGATGCGCCGGCCCGACTGGTGCCGCTCGTTGATGTAGCCGACAGCGTCCTCGAAAGCGGCGCGGGCGATGCCGAGCGCGTGCGCCGCGACGCTCGGGCGCGACTTGTTGAGCGCCGCCAGTAAGAGCGGCAACCCATCGCCGGGTGCGCCGAGCAGATTGTCGCGCGGCACACGGCAATCCTCGAAGGCGAGCGCCGCGGTCGAGGCGGCGCGATGCCCCATCTTGTCCTCCTTGCGCAGGATTCTGAGGCCCGGGGGTTCCTTTTCGATGATGATCGCGGAGATCGCTTGGCGCGCGTCGGCGATCTCGGCCCATTTGCCGAAGACCAGATAAAGATCGGCGACATCGCCGTTGCTGATGAAGGTTTTGCCGCCCGAAATGACGACCGTGTCGCCGTCCGGGGTGAAGCGCGTCGTCATATGGGTCGCGTCCGACCCGGCATCGGGCTCGGTGATCGCCAGCGCGCCGATCGCCCCAGCGGCAACGCGCGGCAACAGGCGCGCTTTTTGCTGTTCGGTGCCGAAATCTATCAGCGGCTTCGTCGCGTGGAAATTGGTCGCCCAGATGATGCCGGTCGAGGCGCAGGCCTTGGAGATCTCGCGCACGCAGGCGAGGTAGGCGGCGTAGCTGAGCCCCGCGCCGCCGTAAGCCTCGGGCACGAACATCGCATTGAGGCCGAGCGCGTTGATCGCCCGGATATTGTCCCACGGGAACTCGCCCGAGCGGTCGTAATCCGCGGCGCGCGGCGCGATCTCGCCCTGAGCCAGCGCGCGCACGCTGTCGAGCAGCAGCCGCTCTTCGGGCGACAGCGCCGGCATCGCATCGAGGC
>CAYMRQ010000305.1:1830-2103 GCA_964392845.1 uncultured Rhizobium sp. | reverse complement strand
GGGTCATGTGTCCGGACCGCGGGCGTCCCGCCCGCATGCGGCCGGGACGGAAGCGGTCCAATTTGCACGCACGTCACCCATCCCGGAACACCGCTTGGCGCTTTTCGATAAAGGCGGTCATGCCCTCGACGGCGTCCTGGGTCTGGAAGGCGAGGGTCGAGAGATCGGCCTCGATCTTGAGCCCGTCATGCAGCGGCAGATCATGAGCGCGGCGGATCGCGTCGCGCGCCAGGCACAGGATCGCCATGACCTCCGAGGCGACGGTGATCTCGA
>CAYMRQ010000305.1:0-1820 GCA_964392845.1 uncultured Rhizobium sp. | reverse complement strand
GCGCCAGGCACAGGACCGGCAGGCTGTAGCCGGTCATCTCGCGGGCAAAGGCCCGGCCGGCCTCGATCAGATCGCCGTCGACGATGTGGTTGATCATGCCGATGCGCTCGGCCTCATCGGCCGCGACGGTGCGCCCGGTCAGGATCAGCTCGGTGGCGCGCGCCTCGCCGACGAGGCGCGGCAGGCGCTGGGTGCCGCCGTATCCAGGAATGAGGCCGAGCTTGATCTCGGGAAAGCCGAGCTTGGCGGAGGGTGCCGCCAGGCGGAAGGTGCAGGCGAGCGCCAGTTCGAGCCCGCCGCCAAAGGCATAGCCGTTGATCAGGGCGATCGATGGCATCGGCAGCTGATCGAGCTTGGCCAGCACCGCCTGGCCGAGCGTCGCGCCGGCGCGCTGCTCAACGAGGGTGCGCCCCATCAATTCCTTGATGTCGGCGCCGGCCGAAAAGGCACGGTCGCCGGCGCCGGTAACCAGTAATGCGCGGGTATCGCCGCTGGCGATCGAGTCGAGCTGCCGGCTCAAATCGTCCAACAGCGCGAAGCTCAGCGCGTTGAGCGCCTCCGGCCGGTCGAGCGTGATCAGCGCCAGCTCGTCGATGCGGCTCATATGGATGGCCATCGGGTCGTTTACTCCTCTTGCCTCACCGGGCTGGTCCAGCGCACCGGCACCGGCGCGATACGGCCCGATTTCGCCCATTCGACGAGTTCGCGCTTCAAGATCTTGCCGCTGGCGGTCAGCGGGTAGGCGGCCATCGCGATGAAATACTCCGGCATGTCGTAGCGCGACAGCCCGGCCGCGTGCAGATGGGCGAGCAATTCCTGTGCCTCGGCGCTCGCGCCCTCGTGGAAAATCACCGACAGGCACACCTTCTCGCCGAGCCGCGGATCGGCGACCGCGAAAACCGCAACGCGGGCCACCGCCTTGTGGCGCATCGCGAGGTCCTCGATCTGCGCCGGGTGGATGTTGTGGCCGCCGCGGATGATCAAATCCTTCTTGCGGCCGACGATTTCGAGGCAGCCCTGGTCATCGAGCCGGCCGAGATCGCCCGACATGAACCAGCCGCCGCGGTTGAACGAATCTTCGGTCGCCTCCTGGTTGTCGAAATAGCCGAGGGTCAGACAGGCGCCGATGCCGCCGATCTCGCCAACCGCGCCGGGCGATGCCTCGATATCGGGGTTGTCCTGGTCCCAGATCCTGATCTCGTAGGCGGCGCAGGCGCGCCCGCAGGTCGCGACGATCGTCTCGGCCGGATCGCTCGGCAGGGTGTACTGGTGCGAGCCGTTCTCGGTCATGCCGTAGACGTTTTGCGGGGTGACCCCGCGATCGAGAAATTCCTGCGCGACCTCGCGCGGGATCGGCGAGCCGGCCATGTAGAAGGTTTTGACCGCGCCGAGTTTGTCGACGCCGCGCCGGCGCAGCTCGGCGAGGATGTCCATCGCGTGCGTCGGCACGCCCATGACGTAAGTCGCGCCGGTCTCGATGATCCAGTCGAGCGGGGTCATCCCGGCCGGCGGGGCGTTGACCACCAGCTCGAGCCCGGCGGCCATCATCTGCTCGACCGCGACGGTGCCGATGTGGTGGCTCATCGGGCTGAGGCTCAAAAGGATCGTGCGCTCGTCGTGGCGCCAGTCCTCGACCATCGCCCGGCCATTGGCCAATAGCGTGTTGTCGGAATGCATGACGCCCTTCGGCGTGCCGGTGGTGCCCGAGGTAAAGGCGAGATAGACGATCTTGTCCGGGTCGGAATCGGCCGCAATGGAGGGCACCGGCACGGGCGCGATCTCAGGGAATGGCCGGGCACTTGCATGAACGAACTTGGGAC
>CAYMRQ010000304.1:285-4808 GCA_964392845.1 uncultured Rhizobium sp. | reverse complement strand
CGGGGCCGGCGCCGCGGCGCAGCCGCTGGCCGAGCTCGCTGCCGAGCGCCACCGCGTCGCCGATCGCGCCGGCGATCTGGTCGCGCCGCTCGGCACTGCCGTCGGGCGCCAGCAGCAGCGCATCGAGGCTGAGGCGACCCTCCGCGATCGTGGCCAGCCCGGCGATCGGCGTGCGGCACGACCCGTCGAGCGCCGCCAGCATCGCCCGCTCGGCGGCGACGCACGCCGCGCTCGACGGATCATTGAGCGGCGCGAGCAGCTCCCGCAATGCCTCGTCCGCTTCCCGGCACTCGATCGCCAGCGCGCCCTGGCCGACCGCCGGCAGCATCAGCTCCGGCGCCAGGATCTCGCTCGCCAGCCCGGCTTTGCCGAGGCGTTCGAGGCCGCACAGCGCCAGCACCAGCGCATCGAATTCGCCGGCCGCGAGCTTATCGAGCCTGGTGTCGACATTACCACGAATCGGCAGCACCGCAAAATCGCCGCGCTGCCGCAACAGCTGGGCGCGGCGCCGCAGCGAGGCCGTGCCGACCCGCGCGCCGTGCGTCAAGTCGGCCAGACGCACGCCGCTGCGCGAGATCAGCGCGTCGCGCGGATCGTCGCGCGCCAGCACCGCGCCGATTGCGAGGCCGGCCGGCAGCACCGTCTCCATGTCTTTCAGCGAATGCACCGCCAGATCGATGCGGCGGTCGAAGAGCGCCTCTTCGATCTCCTTGGTGAAGAGGCCCTTGCCGCCGATCTCGGCGAGGAGGCGGGTCTGCACGCGATCACCGGTGGTGCGGATCGCCACCAGCTCGACCGTGCCCTCGGCGGCGAGGTCGGGATGGGCATCGCGCAGCCGGTCGCGGACCAGCCCGGCCTGATAGAGTGCCATCGGGCTGCCGCGGGTACCGATGCGAAGACGCCGGAACGGCACGGATGCTCCTGCACAAATCTCGCGCTGTTCTAGCCCGCTCGGCGCGGCCCCGCCAGGGTAACGCCTTGTGCGCGTCCCCTTGTGTCTACGGCGAGGGTGCCGCCGGGATCGGCGGCGTCAGCGGCAGGATATCCAGCCACAGCAGCCAGAGGGTCGCAAAGGCGAGCGACAGCACCGTGATCGGGATTCCGGCGCGGGCATATTCCCTGAAGGTCAGCCCGGCGCCGACGCGTTCGGCGCCCTCGGCGATCAACAGATTGGTCAGGCTGCCGGTGAGCAGAAGATTGCCGGCCAGGGTCGAGAGCAGCGCCAGCCCATAGAGCACCCCGGGCGGCGGGCTCGGCCAGATCTGCAGCAGCAGCATCGCCGTCGGAACGCTGCCGATCGCGTTGCTGGTCACCCCGGCAAACGGCAGCAGCAGCAAGAGATTGTTCGGCAGCAGCTGGTGATCGTCGAGGAACGCCAGCACTTTGGCGGCGACCGCCGCATCGTTGAGTTGCCCGGTGATCGCGAAGAGACAGGAAACCAGGAGCAGCAGCGGCCAATCGACCGCGGCGATCATCGTGCGGCTGGTGATCTTGCGATTGGCCAAGAGCAATGCCGCGATGATCAGCGCGCCGATCTCGCGCGGCAGCGGGGTGGCAAACAGAATCAGCAGGGCCGCGACCGCGATGCTGCCCTTGATCGTCTGATTGCGGTCGAGGACATGCTCGGTGACCGCCGCGACCGCTATCGCATCGGCCGGTACCGAGGTCTCGCGCATGCGGCGACGCCATTGCAGCCAGACGACGGCAAAAACGACCAGCAGGGTGACCAGCGCCGGCACGGCGCAGGCTGCCAGAAAGGTCCAAAAATCGAGCCGGCCGATGGCGCTCAGCAGGATGTTCTGGGGATTGCCGATCATCGTGGCCGACGAGCCGGCATTGATCGAGGCGGCGAGCGCGATCGCAAAGGGCCGCGGATCGAGGCCGCGGCGCTGCGCGCCGGCGAGCAGCAGCGGCGCGATCGCGACGACCAGGATGTCGTTGGCAAGAACCGCCGACAGCCCGCCGCTGATCGCGACGGTCAACGCCAGCAGCCCGGCCGTGCCGCCCCGCATCTCGACCATCGTGCGGGCGCACAGGTCGATAAAGCCCGATTCGGCAAACTGCGCCGAGATGATCATCATCGCGAACAGGAACGCCACCGTCGGCAGGTCGACCGCGCTGCCGAAATCGTCGAGCGTCATCTCGCCGCTCGCCAGGAGCGCGATGACCGCGAGCAGCGCGATGCCGGTCCGGTCGACCCGCAGCCAGGCGATCCGCCCGGCGGCCATGCCGATATAGGTCAGGATCAGGACCAGAATGACGATGGTGGCGTGCATGCGGGGACGCTGGCGGATGCTTGCGCACCATAGGGCCAGGGTGACCCGGCGGGGCCAGGACTCGTCTCTTTTGCAACAGTTTTCCGCCGAAGCGTGGCTTTTGCGCCACTGGGGCGGGACTTTTCCCAGCGCGCAAGTACCCTTACGCGATGGTTGGGCACGGTGCCGGCCCCTCACCCCAACCCTCTCCCTGCGGCCCCGGGGAGAGGGAGGGACCCGCGCGAAGCGTGGGAGGGTGAGGGGCAGGCACGGCGTAAGCCGAGATGACCGGCATTTGCTTTAGCTCTGCGAAACGCTGCTCTTTGACCCTGTCTTTGACCCCGCTTCTGGTGTCCAGGCGCCGTCGCCTTGCTATATGATGGGCGGCATGACCGATCTTCTCACCGACCGCCCGCCGCTACCGGCTAGTGATGCGCCGCTCCTCGCCGCCCTCAACGAGGCGCAATGCCGCGCCGTCGCGGCGGTCGACGGCGCCGTCCTGGTGCTGGCCGGGGCCGGCACCGGCAAGACCAGGGTGCTGACGACGCGCCTCGCGCAGATCCTCGCCGGCGAGGTGCTCGCGGTCACCTTTACCAACAAGGCGGCGCGGGAGATGAAGGAGCGGCTCGAAGCGATGATCGGGCACGCCGCCGACGGGGTGTGGCTCGGCACCTTTCATGCGCTCGGCGCCCGCATTCTGCGCCGTCATGCCGATTCGGTCGGCCTCCGATCGAACTTCACGATTCTCGACAGCGACGACCAGCTGCGCCTCCTGAAACAGCTCATCGCCGCCGCCAACATCGACGAGCGGCGCTGGCCGGCGCGCGCGCTCCATGGAATTATCGAGCGCTGGAAGGATCGCGGCCTCGTTCCGGACAAGGTGCCCGTGGGCGATGCCGGCGCCGCCTTGGGAGCTGATTGGGCCGATGGCCGCGCACTCGCGCTCTACCGCGCATACCAGGAGCGCCTCGCCACCGTGAACGCGGTCGATTTCGGCGATCTCCTCTTACACAACCTGACGCTGTTCAGCCAAAACCCCGAGATCCTCGCCACCTATCAGCGCCGCTTCCGCTATCTGCTGGTCGACGAATACCAGGACACCAATGTCGCGCAGTATCTGTGGCTGCGGCTCCTCGCGCAGCAGCACAAGAACCTGTGCTGCGTCGGCGATGACGACCAGTCGATCTATAGCTGGCGCGGCGCCGAGATCGGCAACATCCTGAAGTTCGAGAGCGATTTTCCGGGCGCGCTGATCGTCCGGCTCGAGGAGAATTACCGCTCGACCCCGGAAATCCTCGCCGCCGCCGCCGGCGTCATCGCCCATAACCGCGGGCGGCTCGGCAAGACCTTGTGGACCCGCGCCGATGCCGGCGACAAAATCGTCGTGCGCGGGCTGTGGGACGCCGAGCAGGAGGCCCGCTGGGTCGGCGACGAGATCGAGGCGCTGCATCGCCAGCGCCACCCGCTCCGGGAAATCGCGATCCTGGTGCGCGCCGGGTTTCAGACCCGTGAATTCGAGGAACGCTTCATCGCGCTCGCGCTACCCTATCGCGTGGTCGGCGGCCCGCGCTTCTACGAGCGCCAGGAGATCCGCGACGCGCTCGCCTATCTGCGCCTGGTGCGCCAGCCGAGCGACGATCTGGCTTTCGAGCGCATCGTCAACACGCCGCGGCGCGGCATCGGCACCGCGACCCTGCAGCTTCTGCACGCCGCCGCGCGCGCCGGGTCGCTGCCGCTGGTCGAAGCCGCGCGCCAGCTGATCGCCGGGGACCAGTTGCCGCGCGCCGCGCGCAACGCGCTCGCGGCATTCATCGGCGCGCTCGACCGCTGGCGCGCCGAAGCCGACCGCCTGTCGCACACCGATCTGGTCCAGAGCGTGCTCGACGAATCGGGCTACACCGGGATGTGGCAGGCCGACAAATCACCCGATGCGCCGGGCCGGCTGGAAAACCTGAAGGAGCTGGTCGTCGCGATGGCCGAATTCGAGAACCTCGGCGGGTTTCTCGAACATGTCAGCCTGGTCATGGACAACGCCGCCAACAGCAGCGGCGATATGGTCAATCTGATGACCCTGCACAGCGCCAAGGGCCTCGAATTCGACAGCGTGTTCCTGCCGGGCTGGGAGGAGGGGCTGTTCCCGAGCCAGCGCTCGGTCGAGGAACACGGGCTCAAGGGCCTCGAAGAGGAGCGGCGCCTCGCCTATGTCGGGCTGACCCGGGCGCGCCGCCAGGTGTTCGTCTCGTTTGCCGGGAGCCGGCGCATTCACGG
>CAYMRQ010000304.1:0-275 GCA_964392845.1 uncultured Rhizobium sp. | reverse complement strand
ATCGCATATGGCCCCCTGCCGATTCTCTCCCAGGTCGCTGCCATCGGCAAAGCCGCCGACTTCATCGACGAGCTGCCGGCGGGCCATGTCGAGATGGTGACCGAGATGGGGCTCGGCGTCGGCGCCGCCCCGGGCGGTTCCTGGGGCAGTGGCTCGACCGGCTGGGCCGCAGCCTCTCCCGGCTGGGGCGCCGCCTGGAACCACGCGCAGGCGGGCCGCACGGCGCGCCCGCCGCTGCTGATCGAGGGCGGGCGCGTACCGGCACGCGGGCAGGA
>CAYMRQ010000303.1:0-4810 GCA_964392845.1 uncultured Rhizobium sp. | reverse complement strand
GCGGGTCGATGTTGAGGGGCGGGATCTTGGCGCGCTCGGCCTGCAGGAGCCCGCCGACCCGGCTGTCGCGCTGGCCCCAGCCGCGGTTCATCGCCTCTGTCAGCTCCTCGAGCGCGAGGTTTGCCAGCCGCATCGGCACCCCGACCTCGCGGCCGAGCCCGACCGCGAGCGACACATCCTTGTGTAAGAGGCGCAGCGCGAAATCCGCGGGGTCATAGGCGCTGCTGAGGAACTTGCCGAGCCGGTCGAAGGTCCGCTGGCGCCCGGTCGCGCCCTGCCGTACCGCCTCCCACAATTCGAGTGGCTCGACCCCGGCCTTGATGCCCATCGTCATCACCTCGGCGAGCGCCACGCCGACGACCGCGCTCGTGCAATTGTGCACGAGCTTGGCGATCGTGCCGGCGCCGATCGGGCCGATGTAGCGCGCCTGGTCGCCCATCGCGTCGAGCACGCTTTTGTGGCGGTTGAACTGCTGCTCGTCGCCGCCGACCCAGATCGCCATCTTGCCGCTGGCCGCTCCGCCCGGGCCGCCGCTGACCGGCGAATCAAGCATGTAGAGGTTCTTTTCGGCGAAGGCGGCGTTGATCTTGCGCACGACAGCCACCGAATTGGTCGACATGTCGAAAAACGCGGTGTCGGGCCGCATCCCCTCGATCAGCCCGTTGGGCCCCAGCGCCACCGCCTCGACATCGGCCGGGACCGGGAGCGAGGTGAAAACCACCTCAGAGGCTTCGGCGACCTGGCGCGGCGAATTGGCCCAGGCGGCGCCTTTCGCCAGAAACGGCTCGGCCGCGGCGCGATTGAGGTCGTGGACGGTGAGCTGATGGCCGGCCTTTTGCAGATTGGCCGCCATGCCCTTGCCCATCATGCCGAGCCCGATGAAACCTACGCGCATCTCGATCCTCCGCCGCTTGCGACCAACACCCAAGGATCGGGAGTGTGGCCGGGCGGATAGGTCGAGCGCAAGCCTCGCCGGTGGTTTTCGATGCGTTATTCGACGAGGCGGCCGCCGGTCAGGCTGACCCCGCGGGTGCCGGTGCCGGTGCAGTTGTTGTTGAAGGTCGAGTTGCCGCCGAACGAGATCGACCACGCGATCAGCTGGGTGCAGACCGCGCCGCCGGTCGTGCTGCCGCCGTTAAAGCTGACCGGCTCGCCCGGGAAATAGATCGCGCCGGTGATGTTCTGCGTCGCGCCGCCGCTCAGCGAATTGATCACGCTGGTGTCGGTGCAGGCGCGGTCCAGGAACAGCGCGATGCCCGACAGCGCGCCCGATGTTGGCGCGATGATCGAGACCGTGGCGCCGCCGGAGAACTTGGTGGTCGCGCAGCTCTTGCTGAGGTCGCTGGTCGTCAGGATGATCGTGGTGCCGCTCGTCGCGGTCAGCGTCGAGCCGCCGCCGATGTTCAGGAGCCCCTGGTCGATGATGAAGGTGCCGGCACCGAGCGTCAGGGTTGAATTGCCGAGCACCGTCACCCCGCCGCAGAAAACGTGAACGCCTGACACGCCCACGTTTACCGTTTCGCTATGGCCGCCGGTGACCTTGTAGTTGTGCGAGTTGCAGCCGGAATAAGCCGGAACCGCGGCGGTTTTATAGGGATCGATCAACGGGTTGACCCCGGTGTAGGTACCCAATGTCGTCGTCAGCCCGGTACCGCTCACCCCGCCGACGATATAGGCGATCGCCGCGTCGATTGTGGAGCCGGAGGTTAAATCCAACGCGCTGGTCGAGGGCGAGTTGATGTAGAGCGAGCACCCCGGGAAAGCGAGCGACGCGGTGCCTGAGGTGGTGACGCTGGTCTCGTTGTTGGGGTCAAGCGCAACGACGCAGCCCTGACCCGTTCTGCTGGTGTTCGCCAGCCCGACCGCGCGGGCCTTGATGGTTGGCCCGGTCGAAACAAACACCGCCGACAGCAATGGCGTCTGGGTCTGGCTGATGACGACTTCGACCGCCGGGCTGCTCTGGTAATCGCCCGAGGCGGGCGGATAGTTGACGGTCACCGTCGTGCCGTTGCTGCCGTCGACGAAGTTGTAGGAAGCGGCAACGCTCCTGGCCAACGTCGTAAAGGTCGAGCTTGCCTCGCCCGCCGCCAACGCGGCCGCGGCGGTGGAGGACGCGGCATCGGCGGCGCCCTGCATGGTGCGTTTCGCGGTATACCAGTTCGCCGCTTCGGTGCCGAGGCCGGCGGCGCCGGCGATCCCCGACAAGGATAGCGCCAGCATTACCACCGTCGCCCCCGCCCGATCGCCAACCAGTCGGGCGAAAGGACCCACAGGCACTCGGGACCGCAGTCGTCTCAGCGCGTTCCCGGCGGCACGCAGGCGCCGGCGCGAGTGGTCGAACATTGGGGGGAGATCATGCATTTTCATTGCCAATCAAATTGGATAGCAGGCTTGCGCGTCCAGGGTTACCGAGAACGTGATCGCCGGTATCGTCAGCGTCAGCGGATAACTCGCCGAGACCTGATTGCCGCAACTCGGCGTGCTGACCGAAAAGATCGAACTGTCGAAGCCGGCGCCCGATTGATTGGCGGCATAGCTCTGGATCTGGCTCGTCGTGCCGCAAAGCGTCGAATTGACGCTGGCGCACCGCGCCGCCTCCGCGACCGAATAATCGAGCGCGCTCTGCAGCCACATGGCAAACCCGACCTCGATAATCCCGAACAGGAATATCAACAGCGCCATGCCCGTCAACGCGACCTCAATCGCCGCACTGCCGCGAACGTCCCTGACCTGGGCGCGGAGCGCGGCTCCGAACAGCGCGGCAATCGGCTTCATGACGCCGGTCCCATGCTAGCGGACGCGGACGGTCGATTGCGCGGTGAGGGTCACCGAGCTGCCCAGCACCGAATACGGCAATTGCGGGGCATAGGGCGCTTGCGCGTTGATGATGACGTAGTACCCGGCGGGCTCCCCATCCGAGCATGTGCTGCTGCAAGTGGCGGAAGCGATCGCGGTGCCGGTCGGGCATCCGCAGATCTGGCTCGGCGCCGGGGATGCAGCAAGCGAGGAGAGGTTGCTGGCCGCGAGCACGGCATTGGAAATCGCGGTGGGGGAGCTGCTGGTCCAGGGATGGATCGAGGCGTACTGCGCACCGGCCTGCGCCGCCTGCTGAACCTGGATCTTTTGCGAGAAGGCCATGCCGAGATCGGCCACCGGCACGAGCAATCCCACCAACAGCGGCGCGGCCAGGGCAAACTCCAGCGCCGCGTTGCCGCGCTCGGTGCGCACCAGGGACGCCGCGCGGCGCAACCAGCGTTGCAGGATCGTCGAGGGGATCGCAAGGCGGCGCCTCTCGATCCCGGCGGGGCCCGGCCCGCCAATGTGCTTGGTCATTTCGCACTCCCGCATAGTCAGCGATCATGCAGTAGCGCAGGTCACATCATCTGTCGATTTCTATCGCTTCGGATTTCGGATGCATCCCACCTTTGATTAGGGACTTGTTAAATCTCTCGGGTATTCAGAATTTATTAAGCCTCGCGGTGTCGCAGCTGATTGTTGACCGCGCGGTCGCCGGCGAGCCAGCGCGTCAGCTCGCTGTGCGCATCGGCCCGGCGCAGCGCGTCGATCTCGGCGACATCGGGCGGATCGCAGGTGAATTCGAGGATCATGCCGTCCGGGGAGGTGGTGTAGATCGACTTGCAATAGCCGTGATCGGTCTCGCGGAATTTTTCGCCAGCCCGGTTGAGCCGGGCCTTCAGCTCGCCATAGCTGGCGTCGCCGACCTTCAGCGCGATGTGATAATGGCTGCCGACCTTGGGCGGCGCCTTGGCCTGGGTCAGCGCGTACATCTCGGGATCGGCGAACTGGAAGAAGGCGAGCGCGCTGCCGTCCTTGAGGCCGAAGAAGGTATGGCAGAACTCGACCTCGCGGTTGAGGTCGCTGCGGAAGGTTTTCTCGCACCAGGTCGCGACCAGCGGGATGCCGAGCAGATCCTCGAGGAAGCGGCGATTGGCCTCGTGATCCTTGACTACATAGGCGTTGTGGTGGAGGCGAAGCGGCAATTCCGCCAGCAGCGCCGCCTGGCTCGGCGTCGTTCTCTCGATGGTATCCATGATCCTCTCCTCTCCGCTCTACGGTTGACCCGTTGCGCCGAGCATAGCGCATCTTGGCGTCGCGCGCATCGAGGAGAGAATTCGATCTGTAGCGCCCCGCGAGGAACGCCCCGCGCGGATTGAGCGGTTTGCCCGCGCGGTCCTGCCGCTCCGCGCCGATCGGCGCGCCGGGTGCGCCGCGGCCTCAGCGGCGCAGCAGCGCGGCGTTCGGACAGCGCATGTCAGAGCCGTTCCGCCATACCCGGTGCGCAGCCAGTGCTGACAGGGCGCGCGGGACGCGCAGCGGGTGCAGACCCACATCGCCTCGCGCAACACCGCCGGGCCGAAATCGTGCAGGTCGATCCGCGTTGCTTTCGAGAGGATTTCGAACTGGGTTCCGGCATCCGCCGGCGCTTCGATCAGCATGCCCAGCTCGGCACCCGTGATGCCGACATCCTTGAGCGTGTCGTCGAGGCGGCCGAGCGTGGCGGCATCGGCCATTTCGCTGATCCACCGCCGACGCTGGCGCCAATCGCGCAGGCGCTCGGTGAGGCGCGCCGCGAACCCGCGCGCGGGCAGGGGCGTGGCAACAGCGATCTCGGCGGGGCCTATCATGGCGCACCTTTGGCATGGTCCGATCGACCGCCGGAGATTATCGCGCCCGAACGCCGCCGCCTTGATTTGGGTCAACAACCGATCATAGCGGGTTGGAGCCTACTCAATGACCTCGTCGGCGCGCATCAGCATCGATTGCGGCACAGTGAGGCCGAGCGCGTTGG
>CAYMRQ010000302.1:0-4815 GCA_964392845.1 uncultured Rhizobium sp. | reverse complement strand
GCGGACAGCGCGGCCCTCGCCGAGGACGGGGTGGGAGCGATCGCCCTGGACATTGAAGAACTGCCGCCGGTTGCCGATCGCCACGCTTCCGGGAAGCACGACATCCTGTTGTTCGAGGAGAGCGGCACCAACATCGCGATGACCTTCACCGCCACCATCGGCGACGCCGATGCGGCATTCCGCGATGCCCCTTACATCAGGCGCGAGCGCTTCCAGGTCCAGCGCCATACCGCATTGCCGATGGAGCCGCGCGGCGTCCTCGCCGAGTGGCATGCGGCCCAGGGGCGAATGACGGTGCTCGGCGCCGCCAAGGTGCCGTTCTTCAACCGCGATACCTTGGCCGCGATGCTCGGGCTCGCTGCCGCCGATGTCGATCTGATCGAAAACGATGTCGGCGGCGGCTTCGGCGCCCGCGGCGAGTTCTATCCCGAGGACTTCCTGATCCCGTTTGCCGCCCGGCATGTCGGCCGCCCGGTCCGCTGGATCGAGGACCGGCGCGAGCACCTGACCGCGATGAACCATGCGCGCCAGGCGGATTGCGAGGTCGAGATCGCCTGCCGCCGGGACGGCACGATCCTCGGGATGCGCGGCGAGGTCTTTGTCGACCTCGGTGCCTATGTCCGCACCAATGGACTGATCCAGCCGCGCACCCTCGCGCAATTCTTCAGCGGTCCCTACCGCGTGCCGAACATCCGCATCACCTCGATGGCGCTCTTGACCAACAAGACGCCCTCCGGCACCTATCGCGCGCCCGGCCGCTACGAGGCATCGTTCTTCTGCGAGCGGTTGATCGAGCTGGCCGCAGGCGATCTCGGGATCGACAGCGCCGAGATGCGCCGGCGCAACCTGATCGGTGCCGCCGAGATGCCGTACAGGCTCCCGCGGCTGGAGCCCGGCGGTCCCGCGGTGGATACCGAATGCGACAGCGGCGATTACGGCGAGACGCTGGAGCGATGCCTCACTGAGTTCGGGTGGGCGGAAAAGCTCGCATTACAGGGCCGGCTGATTGATGGCCGCTACCACGGCATCGCGGTCGCCTGTTTTATCGAAGGGTCCGGCGCCGGGCCGAAGGAGACGGCGCGGCTGGAGCTTGAGCCGGATGGCACGGTCTCGGTGTATGTCGGCTCCGCCGCGGTCGGGCAGGGCCTCGAAACGGTGATGGCGCAGATCGCCGCCGATACGCTCGGCCTGCCGCTCGACCAGGTGCGCGTGTTCCACGGCTCGACCCCCTATCTGCAAGAGGGCTACGGGGCGTTCGCGTCGCGCTCGACGGTCCTTGGCGGCTCGGCGGTATTCGAGGGGGCGAGGACGCTCTTGGAAAAGATCCGGGTAGCCGCCGCCGCTCGGCTGGGCGGTTCGGCCGGCGACATCGAGCTGGTCGACGGCCGCGCCCGCACCGGCGACGGCCGCTCGGTCTCCTTCGCCGAACTGGCGGCGGACGGGTTGCGGGCCGACGCCGCTTTCGCCAACAACAACAGGCTGACCTATTCCTATGGTTCGGCGGCAGCGCATGTTGCGGTCGACCCGGGAACGGGCCGCGTCGAGTTGCTGGACTTTCTGGTCGTCGAGGATGTCGGCCGCATCGTCAACCCGCTGACATTGCATGGTCAGGCAATCGGCGGAGTCGTGCAGGGGCTTGGCGGTGCCTTTATGGAGAACCTGGTCTACGACGCCAACGGGCAGTTGTTGAGCGGCAATCTGGCCGACTACCTGATCCCGACGGCGACCGATTTCCCCAGAATCCGCGCGATTGCGCTCGAGAACCACCCATCGCCCAGCAACCCGCTCGGGGTCAAGGGCGCCGGCGAGGGCGCGATCATCCCGGTCGGCGGACTGATGGCCAACGCCGTCGCCAACGCCTTGACCTCGTTCGGGGCAATGCCGAACCAGCTGCCGCTCTCGCCCGCGCGGGTCTGGCTGATGGGGTCGATCAAGAAAGCTGTCGGCATTCCTTAGAGTCCGACTCAAAATGAAATTCGCTCTATCAATGGGTTATCGTCACCCCCGCGAAAGCGGTGGCCCAGGGCAACCGCTGAAGTCCTTGCCGCCCTGGATTCCCGCTTTCGCGGGAATGACGAGACAATAACTATAATACATTGAAAACGTTTGATTCATTTTGGGTCGGACTCTTAGCCCTGCCGTGAACCCGGGCGGCTGCGAGAGGAATGACCGCTGCGGCTCCGCTCGCGGCCGGCATACCGCTCAAGGCGGCAAGCGACAACGCCCTCTATGTGTGTTTGACACAGGAGGACGGTAATTTGGCCTGGTCGAGCCCGATCTACGTCTTTCGCTGAACCCTTTGCTACGCGGTTCTTTTTGAGCGCGACCTGCACTGTAATCTTGAGAGGCAGATGCACCAGAGTTTCTTCCAGAGCCTGGTTCAGTTCACGAGCCCGGGGGTCGGAGCCGGGCGATGCGGCGGATGATCAGCGCGAGCGGTACGCACAACATCAGCATGAATGCGCCGAGAATGTAAAAGCTTTCACTCACACCCCAGCGGTCAGCAATCCCACCCATCAGCGGCGGGATCAGAATCGAGGTGAGCCGCTGACCCGTCTGACGCAGGCCCACAACCGCGCCCTGCTGATAACGGCCGACGGCCCTCGCCTGCACTGACAAGACGACCGGTTGGATCACTCCCTCCAGCCAGCCGCGCACGACCTGGGACAACAGCAGCAACGCGAAGATCCCGCCCAGCAGCGGAGTTAGCGAAATCAGCAGAATGGCGAGGGCGGTACCGCTCAGCATCGTCCGCTGCGCATCGCCCAGGCGCACCGCACGCCCGGCAAAGAGCGCGCCGAACCCGCTCGCAATCTCGGCGGCGGCGAACAGGACGCCGATGGTCGTGCCAACGAGCCCTATTTGATCGAGATAGACGACATAAACCGAGGTCTGGATGCTGTATGTCGAGTTTCGCATCGCCATGATGGCCATGGACAGCGCGATGGCCGGGATGGCGAGCAGCATGACCGAGTTGACGTAGTCCGAGGCTCGGGGCCAGGCATCGCGGGCGCGAAACCGCGCTTGGCCCGTTCCATCCTGTCGTGGCGGCGCAAAGAACTCGGCCTCCGGCGCACACAGCAGCGCGATCGTCAGCACCGCGCCCCACGCGGCGCCGAGGAGAAAGGCCGGCCAGACGCCGCCAAAATCCCAGACCGCGCCGCCGAGGATCGGCGCCAATGTCGAGCCGAGCCGGGCAAAGAAGGTGAACCTGCCGAGATATTGGGCATCACCCTCGGCGAGCTGGGCGATCAGGGTCTGCGCGCCAGACCAGGCGAAGGAAACGGCGGCGCCGTTGACCAGCTGCAGCAGCAACAAGACCCAGAACCCCGGTACCAATGGAAACAGCGGCGCCAAAGCCATCCCGCTCCAAACGAAGATCAAGGTGACTTTGCGCGTACCGAACCGGTCCATCAAAACGCCGATGTGGATCGACAGAAACATGGCGAGGATCGAGCGTGCGCCCACAAGGATGCCGATCTCTGAGGCGTCCAGCCCGAGCGACAGGCCATAAAGCGGGATTAGGAAGGTATAGAAATCGACATAGCCCATGCTGAACGGCCCGACGACGTAAAGAGACGCCGGCGGGCGAGAGCGAGAAACATTCATGCCGGTAGGTCGATCGGTTGGCGGGTCTTAGAGGCCGACCCAAAATGAATCAGACGTTTTCAATGTATCATAACTCTTTTCTCGTCATTCCCGCGAAAGCGGGAATCCAGGAGGGGCAAGGACTTCAGCGGTTACCCTGGACCCCCGCTTTCGCGGGGGCGACGATAACCCATTGATAGAGTTAATCTCATTTTGAGTCGGACTCTTAGGCGAAGCGCGGCACCATCGGATGATCCCGGGTCCAGCATAGCGGCCGCCGCCGCAACGAAGTCTCTGCGGCGCGGCGGTTACCGCGCCAAGGTTGGCCGACACCATAGAGGCGCAGACATGTACCCGACCTTGACCCGCATAGACGTCGCCGGTGCTGTCGCGCTGCTGACGCGGGGTGCACATGGTTCAGACTGGTATGACACGCGCCTTCCTCCCGCTGTTCGGCTTGCCAGCGGGCTCGGATGGTTGCGCGCGCTTATGGCCGAGCCTTGCGTTCGGCGATCCAGGCTGACACCTGGTCGTAGCAGTTGGCGATGTAATACTCGGCAATGTCGTCCGCGGTGGTGTTCCAGACGCCGTCGTGGCCGAGAATGTACCGCAGAGCCTCGTCGAGGTGCTTGGCGGCGTTCGGCCGCCCGATATTGTGCGGATGCAGCGAAAGACACATCACGCGCCCGTTTTCCGCACCTTCTCGATAGAGCGTGTCGAACTGGTCTTTGATCATCTGCAGGAAGTAATCCGCTTCACGATTCCACGCCAACATGCCCGCATCGTTTGTCTGGCCGGTATAAGGAACGTAGATAAACTTCTGGCCGCCGCGTACGTTGATCGGCCAGGGCTGATCGTCGATGATCCATGACGTGTGATAGAGGCAGCCGGCTTCGGCCATCAAATCGTCGGTCCTGACAGTGTACCCGGCGCCGCCGCCGAGCCGTCCTTTCAGGCGCTTGCCGGTCATCTCCTGCAAATGGGTGATGAAGTCCTGCCAGTATGCCCGCTCCTCTTCTTCGGTGTACTCGTAGATCGGTCGGCTGTTATAAAGACCATGCGCCATGTAGTCCCAATCGCTGGCAACCATGGCGTCCTTGATTTCGGGAAAGTGATCCAGGACCTCGAGATTGAGGCAGCAGCACGCGCGAACATGGTGCTTGTTCAAGACATCGAGCATGCGCCAGAAGCCGACGCGATTGCCGTAGTCCATGCGCGCATAGTGCG
>CAYMRQ010000301.1:0-4815 GCA_964392845.1 uncultured Rhizobium sp. | reverse complement strand
AGCGCCAGCGGAATCCCCAATTCTCGATTCCTTCAGACCGGATACCGCTCTAGCTTGCCACAATGGCGGATCAGCCGCCGTCGCCCAGGAGGCTTTCGAGCGCCTCGTCCGGCATCGCCTTCAATTCGGCCGGCGGCTTCGGCTGCGGCAGCCGGGCTTCCAGTGCCGCCGCGCCATGCCGCGTGCGTGCCGCCTCCAGGATCGCCGCAAAGGGGGTGACGCTCATCATCCTGTCCCTCGTCAATAGGCCGTGGGGGCCGGCGACGGTGGGCTGATATCGATGTCGGCGACGGCGAATTTCTCGCGCAGGCGCATCAGCCGATAGCCGAGCCCGAGATAGGCGCCGCATGCGGCACGGGCGGCGATGAACTCCGCCGGGGTGGTGTCGTGCCGCTCGCGCAGATGGGCGATGACGACCGAGTCGATCGGGATGCGGCTGAAATCATGCAGCAGCATCCGGCAATGCGCCGCCGCATAGGGGCCGATCCCCTTGAAGCTCACGAGATAGTCGTGGTCGAGCCGGTCCGGGTGGCCGTGCCCGGCGCGGTCGATTGCCCCGTCATCGAGCATCCGCCTTGTGGCGGCGACCACGGTCGGCGCGCGGAAGCCCAGCTTGGCGCGCAGGCGGAGCCGCGCCTCGCCGTAGTCGAGCACCGCTTCGGGGGCCGGAAAGGCGCCGCCGCCCGGCTCGGCGACGAGCGCCGCGCTCATCCGGCAGGTGCCCGACCAACTGGTGTTGACGGTCAGCACCGTCTTGATGAAATCCTCGTAGAAGGTCGAGCCGCGCAGCAGCCGCCCGCCGCCCGCCGCGATCAGCGCGGCCTCGTCGGCAAAACTGGGGCCAAGCGCGGCGATCGCCGCCGCGGGGTCCCATTCGGCGGAAACCCAGCGTGCCGCCCGGCGGAGGATTTCGGGAGCCGCATCATCGGGAAACCCGTTCCAGGCGACCGTGAGCGTCCGCTTGTCGCGCTGATGCACCGCGATCGTGCCGTCCCGTCCGCCGATCCGCTCGGCATGCAGCAGCCGGCCGGTCTCGCTCTCCCAGCGCCAGGGCTCGAGGTGCACCCAGCCATGGCTCGCCACGGTGAGGCCGAGATCGATCGGCCAGGCCAATGTCAGCAATGCCCCGCTTGCGCTCATGGCTGCTCGACGGACCCGCTGGGTTTCGGGTCGTGACTGCGTCATGCGGTTGCAACCAGCAGCAGCCCGACCGCGACGAGCGCGCCGCTCCACAGCAGATCGAAATTGATCCAGCCCCACCTCAGGAATGCCAAGCCGACCCAATCGAAAACGACGAGCGCGATCACCGCCGTCACGGCCAGCGTCGCCAGGGTGTGTACGCCGACCGCCGCTGCGGCCACCACCAGCGGTCCGTCGCCGATGGCGGACGCGCTCGCGCATAACGGCATCAGCGCCGGCACCAGCATCAGGCCGGCGCCATGCGCGCTCGCCATCAGGAACGACCAGAGGACGAGGCCGCCGAGACCCGCCGTCATGCCGACACGTACCCGATGGCGATGACCGTAGCGCCAGTGATAGGCGGCCCAGAATACGAGTATTGCGCCGGCCCCCGCGCGAACCGCGCCCGCGTCGATGACGACCCCGATCGCGATGACGAAGGCTGCTATGAGCCCGATCGCCAGCGCATGGCCAAGCGCGATCGGTGCAAGCGCGAACAATACAGCCTGACGGCTGTGTCGATGCAGGCCCAGCGCTACCGCGAAAAGCCATCCCATCGCCGGATTGAGGCCGTGAAACATGCCGAGCCCGACGAGCGTCAGCCAGGGCCAGGACGCGGTTATCGCGGCTCCTCGCCCGCCGCCCATCGCGGGAGCACAGATTTAGACTTCATGGATAGCAATAGGAATCGGAGGAGCAGTCGCCGCCTTCCAGCCGCACCTGGTGCGGTCGATGGCTCTTCGGCCAGGCGACGAAGAAGTTGGCGTCGAACGCGATCCCGCCGTCAGCCTGGGTGTCGAGCTTCACCATCCAACCGTCGATGCCCTCGGGGTAAAACTGCTCGTCGATCGCGCCGTAAAGCGAGTTGGTGAAATAAACCCGTCGCCCGTCTCGGCTGATCTCCACCATCTGCGGCCCGCCATTGAGCCGGCGGTTGGACGCGCCTGGATGCGTCTCCCGAGAGACGATGCCGCCGATCCTCACTGTGCCGGTCAGCTTCGGCGCGAACGGATCGGATACGTCATACTGCCGCAGGTCGCCGGTGCCCCAGCAGGCGACATAAAGAAACCGGTCGTCCATCGAGAGGTCGATATCGGTGACGAGCGGCGGCACCGCGCTGAAGCCCTTGAGCATGGGCGGCAACAGCGCCGGGTCCGCCGCCTCCGCCGGAATCTCGATTATCTTCTTGATTGCCCAGTCCCTGCCTTCGCGGAACCAGACCCAGATCGACGACGAGAGGTCCTTCAGGCTGACGACGGAATTGACAAAGCCGTAGGCTCGCGTCGGGTCGTGCGCCGGGCGGAGTTCGAACACGAGCTGATTTTCGGCGCCGAAGTCGATCTCCTGCCGGTGCTTGCGCGCGTGCAGATCCCAGAAATGCAGCTTGTGGCCGTATTGGCCGCCCAGCAGGATCTCTGGAACCAAACCGTTCTCGAATGTCGCGGGTAGGCCCCATTCGCTGGTCACCATCGTATCGTGACCGAGATGCCACCACGCGTCATAGGCGAGCTGTTGCGGACCGCGGTCGATTTCCCAGCGGCCACGGATGTCGAAACTCTCGTGGTCCATCAGGAAGACGCCGCCGGGCGCCTCGCCTTTCGCGTTGCCGAGCGCGGCAACATAAATGCCCTCCGGCCCGCAATGGATCGTATGAGGGCGCGTATAACCTGCCTTTTCGGCGACCTCCTCGGGCTCCAGCACCCTTATGATCTTCGGGTTGCGCGGATCAGGCTTGGTGTCGAGGATATGGATCCGCGAGGAGCGCAGGCCTGGGACGATAAGGTAGCGCCTCTCCGAGTGGGGGTGCGGCGCATTCGGGCAGAGGCAGGAGCTGCAAGCGTTCCAGCCAAAATGGTGCAGCTCGTCACCGGCGTTGGGCATCGATACGTTGCCGATGACCCGTGCATAAGTTCGCGATCCAGGGTCGACATCGACGACCGCGATCGAATCCGGAACCTGGCGTGCCGGGTCGAAGCTCGCCACATAGGCGAGGGTTTCCGCCGGAGCCTTCATCGCCATCCGCGGCGACGGATAAAACGTCGGATCTGGCTTCCACGCGGGCATCTTCACCTCCTCAGGTGTTCACGCGCACTCCCGCTCCGCTCTTGAACGGCGGGAGGCGAAAATGTACCCCGCTCAAGGTACGCCGCTCAAGGCAATATCCGCACGGGCAGCGGCGAGGGCGTCAGCCGGCAGGCCCGGCTCGGCAATGCCGCCTGCCGTGTCGCGCCGTCGAATGTAGGGATATTTCAATCCCGTCGTCTCGGGTGCCTTTCGAGCGAGACACCTTGAAGATGCGCCGGCTTTCGCTATGCGAAGGCGACGCTAGTCTAACATCCATAAGCTCAAGACAGACTCGCCTTGAATTGCTTCGCGGCTCAGTTCACTTTGATCGCATAAATCGTGACAAGATTCTGATCTGTATGGATCGAGCCGTTCATACTGCTTGATCGCCTGCTTGATGCTATTCTGCGACTCGCCCCGGTCGCCGCCAGCGGCCAGCGCTATGGGGGTTACGACATGACAGATTCAATCGTGCTGACCGATCGTTTTGATCGGGCATTGCTTTACGCCACTCACGTTCACGGAGGCCAAGTGCGCAAAGGGACCTCTATTCCCTATATCGCGCACTTGCTCGCGGTCGCCGCCACGGTGCTGGAATACAACGGCTCCGAGGACATGGCGATTGCCGCCTTGCTGCATGATGCAGTCGAGGATCAGGGTGGCGACCCACGCCTTTCCGACATCCGCAACCGCTTCGGCGATCGCGTGGCGGACATCGTGCGCTCCTGCTCGGATACTATCGTCAACTCGTCCTCGGGGCAGGAAAAGGAAGATTGGCTTACCCGTAAGCGACGCCACATTGACCATCTCAGCTTGGTTGATCAAGAAACCCTCCTGGTATCCCTTTCCGATAAAGTGCATAACGCTCGCTCGATTCTGCGTGACCTTCGGAAACCTGAAACCGGCGAAGCCATATGGCAACGATTTAAAAACCCCAAGAGCGATAGTCTTTGGTATTACCGCGCGGTCGCAAACGCGTTCATGCGGTATCTACCGGGGCAGCTGGCAAACGAACTCAGTGAGATTGTTGACGTTCTGGAAGCACAGTGACCACGATTGGGTCCGAACACCGAAGCTGCGCTATCAATCTTGAGCGCATACCGCGAAAGTCCGGGCTGATGTCGCTCGTCAGCAGCCGGCGCGGCCATGACGAGCCGGGCCGCGACCGGCGTTGATCGCCGGCCGCGATGTACCACTTAAGCGGTTATCCGTGCCGCCGCAGCGGCGCCCGCGGCGTGAGAAACCACCCGTGCGCCGACCCAAGCCGCCCCAGAGCGGCGGGCCAGCCGCCCTCGGCTTGCCGCATGGCGCTCCCTCAAGCACCCCTCCACCGCCGCAACCCTCGCCAAGCGCCCCAATCGATAAATTCCCAAACTCTCAGGATGAGGTAAATTTGTCTGTGGCAGCAATAAGGAGGCGCGAAGCGCCGTCGCGAAGGACGCATTGCACCCGGTGCCAGACCCTCATCCGTTCTTCGGAGCCATTGAAAACGCCTTGTTTTCCGAGATGTGTGCATGCCCTAGCCCGGATCATTCATGAGGGGTATGGGATTGCGGCGTGACGGCGGCATTT
>CAYMRQ010000300.1:0-4838 GCA_964392845.1 uncultured Rhizobium sp. | reverse complement strand
AGCCGCCGATAAACACGGTGGCGAGCACCAGCGCCGTCCACAGGCCGAGCACCAGCTCAGGCGGGAATGCCGGCGGGTCGCCGCGCCACGGCAACGCGACGTGCCACAGCGCCAACAGCGTGATCACGGCGATCGCGAACGCCGCCAGCGCGATCACCGGGCGCAGCGACAGGATCGTCGCCGCCACCGTCACCGGCGCCAGGATCAGGATCGCGAACGGGTTCTGCAACCCGCCGGTGAGATACAGCAGGAAGCCGAGCTGCAACAGGTCGTAGCCGAGGAAAAGGGCGGCTTCGCGCTCGCCGAGCCGGGTCGCGACGCGGCGGAACAGGGTGAGGAACAGGTTGAGCAGCACCGAGCAGGCGACGACGGCTAGGCAGCGCAGCAACGGCAGGCGAAAATCGAAGGCGTAATGTACGACGAGCAGGGTCACCGCCTGCCCGGCGATCGCGACCCAGCGGATCAGCACCAGCCGGCGCAGGCTGATCCGGTCGAACGCGACGCGCGGCTCGGGCAGTGCGCTCAGGGTGGCGATGCTCACCGGATGCTCTCCCAAAATCTCAACAGCCTGCGACAGAATATGTGCATCGTCGATTTCAACGCAGACCTCCGACTTCGTTATGCCGTGCGCCTTCAGCCCACGGGCTTGTCCTGTGGGGAAAGCGGGGGTCCGGAGCCATGGACTCAATCTGTAGCCCTGTTGGTTTGGACGGCCCCCGACGGCATCGAATGTGCCGGGCTGTGATGTTGAACAACGCAGCCAAGGGAGCCGCCCAATGACGATTATCAGGATTGGCCTGGATACCGCCAAGCATGTCTTTCAGGTGCATGGCGTCGACAAAGCCGAGCAGCCGGTGTTGCGCCGGCAGGTGCGGCGCAGCGAGCTGGAAAAGTTCGTTGCCAAGCTGGCGCCGGCCCGGATCGGACTGGAGGCGTGCGGCGCCTCGCATCACTGGACCCGGGTGCTGGGCGCCCTGGGACACGCGGTGGTGCTGATGCCGCCGCTATACATCACGCCCGCTATACATCACGGCCCTATGTCAAGCGCGGCAAGAACGCCCCGATCGACGCGTGGGCCTGCAGCCCACGGGCTTGTCCCGTGGCGGCGATCTGCGAGGCGATGAGCCGGCCGGGGATGCGCTTCGTGGTCCCCGGGCTCGACCCGGGGATCAAGAGCGCCGAGGACCAGGCCGGCTTGGTGGTGCTGCGGGGGCGCGATCTCTTGGTCAAGCAGCGCACCATGCTGATCAACGCGATGCGCGGCCATGCCGCGCAGTTTGGCGTGACCGCGGCCAAAGGGCCGGTCAGGGTGGCCGAGCTGGTGCAGCGCGCCCACGCCGAAGCGGCCGGTGTGCCGGCGCCGGCGCTGGAGATGCTGAGCCTGTTGGCGGGGCCGCTCGAGGCGATCGAGAGCCGGCTCGAGGCGCTCGCGGCGCAACTGATCGGCGAAGCCAACCCAATCAGCCAGTGCCTGGCGACGATCCCCGGGGTCGGGGGCCCCGGGCTCGACCCGGGGATCGGCGCGGTCAGTTGCGCCCTCCCAGTGCCGGACCCCAAGGCCTTCCGCTCGGGCCGCCTTCGCGGCCTGGCTCGGCCTGACGCCGCGCGAGCACTCGACCGGCGGGCGCCGCCGGCTCGGCCTGACGCCGCGCGAGCACTCGACCGGCGGGCGCCGCCGGGAAGGCGACGCGAGCCTGCGTGGGCTGCTCGTGCTCGGCGCCACCGCGGTGATCTGCTTCGCCAAGCCGCAGGTCAGCGGTCGATCCGACCGCACACAAAGGCCGGACACATGACCGCAATCGACCAGACCCCTCCAAGCTGCAAAAATCCTTGCGAGACGGGGGCCGTCCACACATGGGTTCCCGCCTGCGCGGGAATGACAACAACGGATCGCGGGGGTCGCATCGGATCGCTTCGTAACTGTCGTCCTCCCGGTTAAGCTGTAGAGCGATGAACACCGGGGAACGAAATCGCGCTGAACGCCGGCTGGCGGCGATCCTGGCGGCCGATGTCGCGGGGTATTCGCGCCTGATCGGGGCCGACGAGGAGGGAACCCTCGACCAGCTCAGATCGATCCGGGCAGAGCTGATCGACCCGAGGATCGCCGCGCATCGCGGCCGCATCGTCAAGACGACCGGCGACGGGCTGCTCGTCGAGTTCGCCAGCGTCGTCGACGCCCTGCGCTGCGCGACCGACTGGCAGCGCGGCATGGCGGAGCGCAATGCCGGCACATCGGACGATCGCATCGAATTCCGCATCGGGATCAATGTCGGCGATGTCGTCGTCGAGGACGGCGACATTTTCGGCGACGGCGTCAATGTCGCGGCGCGCCTCGAAGCTCTGGCCGAGCCCGGCGGGATCTGCGTCTCGGCGCGGGTGCAGGAGGATGCGGCGGGCCGGCTCGACCTCGTCTTCGATGATCTCGGCGAGCAGAGCCTCAAAAACATCGCCCGCCCGGTGCGGGTCTACCGGGTCAATCCGACAAGCCCTCACCCCAACCCTCCCCCGCCGGCGGGGGAGGGAGATCGGCGCGCGGGATCACTAAATTACCCTCCCCCGCAAGCGGGGGAGGGAAGGGTGGGGGCTGGTGAGCCGCCGGCTCTCGCTCTGCCCGACAAGCCATCGATCGCGGTCTTACCGTTCCAGAACATGTCGGGCGACCCGGAGCAGGAATATTTCGTCGACGGCATGGTCGAGGAGATCATTACCGCGCTCGCCCGCATTCGCTGGCTGTTTGTCATCGCCCGCAATTCGAGCTTCACCTACAAGGGCCGCCCCGTTGACGTTAAAGAGGTCGGCCGTGAACTGGGGGTGCGCTATGTGCTTGAGGGCTCAGTGCGCAAGGGCGGCAACCGGGTGCGCATCACCGGGCAGCTGATCGAAGCCGAAACCGGCGCCCATCTCTGGGCCGACCGCTTCGACGGCTTGATCGAAGACGTGTTCGAACTCCAAGACAAGGTGGCGTTGAGCGTTGCCGGCGTTATTGAGCCGGCATTGCAAGCCGCCGAAATCCGCCGCTCCGCCGCTCGGCCGACCACCGACCTCACCGCCTATGATCTCTATCTCCGAGCGACGCAGAGTTACGAGCATTACGATCGGCAAATGCTCGGCGGGGCAGCCGATTTGCTCGATGAGGCGATCCATCGAGACCCGGGGTTTGGCGCGGCGCTCGGCTTGGCGGCGCAAGTCCGGCTCATGATGCTCAATGCGGGCCTTACGGACAATCCGGAGCGAACCCGCGGCGAATCTGTCGCACTCGCACGAGAGGCCGTGCGGGTCGCTCCCGATGATCCCGTGGCGCTGTGCTGGGGAGGGTTCGCGCTCGGCTATTGCGGCGAGGATATCGATGCGGCAATAACGCTGCTCGACAGGTCGATCGCTCTCAACCCTGGCAATGCGCAGGCGCGGCTGCGGAGCGCGCTCCTCCATGTTTACGCCGGCAGGCTCGATCAGGCGATCGCACAAGCCGAGACGGCAATGCGGCTCAATCCTCGGGCGAATACCTATTTGCACCTGACCGCAATTGCATGCGCTCAATTCTTTGCTCGCCGCTTCGACCTCGCCGCGGGAAAACTCGCCACGGCCATTCAACAGTCGCCGTCTTACCTGACCCCATACCACTTTCTCGCCGCCTGTTACGCGCACATGGGTCGACTTGTCGAAGCGAGAGAGGTGATCGAACATTGTCGCCTCGTTGGGCCCGTCAATCCGCCGCGCGTCGCCCAATGGCGAGTGCCCGAGCATCGCGAACTCCTGCTGTCGGGCCTGCGCCTGGCGATGGGCGAGACCGCATGACCGCTTCCCGCCGCCTGGCGGCGATCCTCGCCGCCGATGTCGCGGGGTATTCGCGCCTGATCGGGGCCGACGAGGAAGCAACCCTCAACACGCTGAGATCGCTCCGGGCGGAGCTGATCGACCCGGCAATCGCCACCCATCGCGGCCGGCTGGTCAAGACCACCGGCGACGGGCTGCTCATCGAGTTTGCCAGCGTCGTCGACGCCCTGCGCTGCGCGACCGACTGGCAGCGCGGCATGGCAGAGCGCAATGCCGGCACATCGGGCGATCGCATCGAATTCCGCATCGGGATCAATGTCGGCGACATCGTCGTCGAGGATGGCGACATTTTTGGCGACGGCGTCAACGTCGCCGCCCGGCTCGAAGCTCTGGCCGAGCCCGGCGGGATCTGCGTCTCGGCGCGGGTGCAGGAGGATGCGGCGGGCCGGCTCGACCTCGTCTTCGATGATCTCGGCGAGCAGAGCCTCAAAAACATCGCCCGCCCGGTGCGGGTCTACCGGGTCAATCCGACAAGCCCTCACCCCAACCCTCCCCCGCCGGCGGGGGAGGGAGATCGGCGCGCGGGATCACTAAATTACCCTCCCCCGCAAGCGGGGGAGGGAAGGGTGGGGGCTGCCGGGACGGCCGCGGTCCAACCGATGACCGAACCCGCCGCGCTCGCGCTGCCCGACAAGCCGTCGATCGCGGTGTTGCCGTTCCAGAACATCAGCGGCGACCCCGAGCAGGAGTATTTCGCCGACGGCATGGTCGAGGAGATCATCACGGCCCTTTCCCGAATCCGCTGGCTCTTTGTGATCGCCCGCAATTCGTCCTTCACCTACAAGGGCCAGGCCGTCAACGTAAAGCAGGTCGGGCGCGAACTCGGCGTGCGCTACGTGCTCGAAGGGTCGGTGCGCAAAGGCGGCAACCGGGTGCGCATCACCGGGCAGCTGATCGATGCCGAAACCGGCGCGCATCTCTGGGCCGACCGCTTCGACGGCTTGATCGAAGATGTGTTCGAGCTTCAGGACAAAATCGCCGTCAGTGTTGCCGGGGTCATCGAG
>CAYMRQ010000299.1:0-4845 GCA_964392845.1 uncultured Rhizobium sp. | reverse complement strand
AGCGGATCACCTCGTCGCGCCGGTCCTGGCAGAAGTCGATGTCGAAGTCGGGCATCGACACCGGCTCGGGGTTGAGGAAACGCTCGAACAGGAGGCCGAAGCGCAAGGGATCGAGATCGGTGATCGTCAACGCCCAGGAAACCACCGAGCCGGCCCCCGAGCCGCGCCCGGGACCGACCGGAATCCCCTGGCGCTTCGCCCATTGGATGAAATCGGCGACGATCAGGAAATAGCCGGCAAAGCCGGTCTGCACGATCATGTCGAGCTCGAATTCGAGCCGCTCGCGATAAGGTTTTGCGCCAGCCGTGCCAGGCCCAAGCGCTGCCATCCGGGTGGCGAGCCCGGCGCGCGCCGCCTCGCGCAACGCGGTCGCCTCGTCGAGCCCCTCCGGGGTCGGGAACGCCGGCAGGATCGGCCGCTGCGGCTGCGGGATGAAGGCGCAGCGCCGGGCGATGACCAGCGTGTTGTCGCAGGCTTCCGGCAGATCGGCGAAGAGGGCGCGCATCTCCGCCGCCGGGCGGAAGTAATGCTGCGGGGTCAGATGGCGGCGGTCGTCATCGGCGACGGCGCGGCCCTCGGCAATGCACATCAGCGCGTCATGCGCCTCGTAGAAATCGCGGTCGGGGAAATAGGCGTTGTTGGTGGCGACGAGCGGCAACTCATGGGCATAGGCGAGGTCGACGAGCCCGGCTTCGCTGCGCGCCTCCTCCGGCATGCCATGCCGCATCAGCTCGATATAGAGCCGCCCGGGAAAGGCGTCCTTGAGCGCGGCCAGCATCGCTTCGGCCGCCTCGGCCTGGCCCTCGGCGAGAAGATGGCCGACCGGGCCGCCGGCGCCGCCGGCGAGGCAGATCAGCCCCTCATTGGCGGCGGCGAGGTCGGCGAGCACCAGCACCGGCTCGGCCCCGGCCTCGCCATCGAGATAGGCGCGGCTTACGAGGCTCATCAGGTTGCGGTAGCCCGCTTCGCTCTGCACCAGCAGCACGATGCGGTCGGGCTCGGCGCCGTTGCCATTGCCGATCGCCGGACGCTGGCCGTTGCCATTTTTGGCTGCATTGTTCGCCTTGGCGGCGAATGCGATCTCGATGCCGATGATCGGCTGGATGCCGGATTCGGCGCAGGCGGTGGCGAATTCCAAGGCGCCGAACAGATTGCCGCTGTCGGTGATCGCGACCGCCGGCATCGCCTCGGCGCGGCAGAGCTGAGCCAGTTCGTTGATCTTGATCGCCCCGGCCGACAGCGAATAGGCGGTGTGGGTGCGCAGATGGATGAAATCGGCGAGCGGCATGGCGATCCAATATATGAGATCCCGAGCGTTGCACTCGACCCGACCAGCCCCTCACCCCAACCCTCTCCCCGCATGCGGGGAGAGGGAGAGTTGCGGCTGGCCTTTCAGCGCGTTCCCTCGCCCCGCGTGCGGGGAGAGGGACAGGGTGAGGGGCCGGCCGAGACCAGGCTCGGTGAATGCCGACTTAACATCGCATGCCGGGGCCGCTGAAACAGCCCTGGCATACTGCGCGTGGAAATCCGCCAGCGGCGTGTCGGGTCCGGCGCCCGGCGTCGCGAAACGGTTGCCCTACGATTCGATTACGCTACGCCATCGCCCGCAGCCGCCCATCCTCCAGCGCGACGATGCGGTCGAGGCGGTGTGCGAGGTCGAGGTTGTGGGTGGCGATCAGCGCGGCGAGGCCGCTGGCGCGGACGCTCTCGATCAGCGTATCCATGACGCTCGCCGCGGTGGTGTGGTCGAGATTGCCGGTCGGCTCGTCGGCCAAGAGGATCTTCGGGTCGTTGGCGAGCGCGCGGGCCAGCGCGACGCGCTGCTGCTCGCCGCCCGAGAGCCGCGCCGGGCGGTGCGTCAGCCGCTCGGCGAGCCCGACCCGCCCCAGCAGCGCCGCCGCCTTGTCGCGGGCGACGCGGCGTGCGACCCCGGCGATCATCTGCGGCAGCATGACGTTTTCCAGCGCCGAGAATTCCGGCAGCAGATGATGGAACTGATAGACAAAGCCGAGCGCGCGGCGGCGCAGCAAGGTGCGGTGCTCGTCGGAGAGGCCGCCGCAGGCCCGGCCCTCGATCATGACCGCGCCGCCATCCGGCCGCTCCAACAGCCCGGCGACATGCAGCATCGTCGATTTGCCGGCGCCCGAGGGGCCGACGAGGGCGACGATCTCGCCGGGGTTCAGCGCCAGGTCGATGCCGTTCAGCACCGTGAGCTCGACCCCGCCCTGGCGAAACACTTTGCGAACCTCGCGCAGTTCGAGCGCCGGCGGCGGCGGAGGCGTTGCGGTCTGACTCACTCACCCGGGCCGTTTCTATCGGAGGTGCATCGGGACCGTGCGTCCTTCGAGACGCGCCCTCCGGGCGCTCCTCAGGATGAGGTATACTTTTGATGACATTAAGAAAAAACCTCATCCTGAGGAGGCCGCGACGCGGCCGTCTCGAAGGACGCACGCTGCCGATCCAGCGCGTTCATTCGTACCGCAGCCCCTCGACCGGGTCGAGCCGCGCGGCGCGCCACGACGGGTAGATCGTCGCGAGAAGGGAGAGCGCCAGCGCCATCAGCACGACCGAGGCGACCTCGCCCTGGTCGAGCTGCGCCGGGATCCGCGTGAAGAAATAAATCTCGGCCGAGAACAGATTGACGCCGAGCACATTCTGCAGGAAGTGGCGGATCGCCTCGATGTTTTCGGTGAAGAGGACGCCGAGGGCAAAACCCGCCAGCGTGCCGACGATTCCGATGCTGGCACCCGACAGCATGAAGATGCGCAGCACCATGCCGCGTGAGGCGCCCATCGTGCGCAGGATCGCGATGTCGCGGCCCTTGTCCTTCACCATCATGATCATGCCGGAAATGATGTTGAACGCGGCGACCAGGATAATCAGGGTCAGGATCAGGAACATCACGTTGCGCTCGATCTCGACCGCGTTGACGATGCCCGAATTGGCGTGCTGCCAATCGACGATGCGGACATGGCCGCCGAGCGCGGCGGCGATCAGGCGGCCGGTGCGGCTGGCGCGGTCGGCGTCGGCGAGGAAGACTTCGAGGTCGCTGACCGAACCGGCCATGCGAAAGAACAGCTGCGCCGAAGCGAGCGGCACATAGATGAAGCTGTTGTCGTATTCGTAGAAGCCGACAGCGAACAATGCCACGATCTGGTAGGTCTTGAGCCGCGGCATCGTGCCAAAGGCGGTGTCGGTGCCTTCGGGCGAGATCAGGGTGACCCGGCCGCCGACCCCGACCCCGAGCCGGCGCGCCAGCCGCTCGCCGACCGCCACCCCGTCATCGCCGAATTCGGCGAGCGAGCCGGCAACGATGTGGTCGGCGATCAGCTTGCGGGCGCGGATGTCGTCGGGGCGGATGCCGCGAACCAGCGCGCCCGAGGCGCCGGCGTCGCTGGTCGCCATGACCTGGCCCTCGACGAGCGGCGTCGCGCTGACGACCCCGGTGACCTGCCGCACAATCGCCGCGGCGGCGTCGAAATCAGTTAGATGCGCGGTCTCGCCATAAACCGCGAGATGCCCGTTGAGGCCGAGGATGCGGCCGATCAGCTCGGCGCGGAAACCGTTCATCACCGACATGACGATGATCAGGGTCGCCACCCCGAGCGCGATGCCGAGCAGCGAAAAGATCGCGATGACCGAAACAAACCCTTCCTGCCGGCGCGCCCGCAGATAACGGAACGCCACCATCCGCTCGACGGGGCCGAAGATCACGCCGGGAGGTCCGATGCGGAAAGCGATGACCCGAAATGACGATTGTAGGATGGGTTGAGCAACGCGAAACCCATCGAGCCCTCGCCGCTTTCCAGATGATGGGTTTCGCTCCGCTCAACCCATCCTACGCATCTGCCCTCCATCGAATCAGCGTGCTGAAAACCGCGCCACCGCGGCGTCGAGCGGCAGATCCTGGCGGGCGCCGGAGCGGCGGTTCTTGCACTCGATGGTGCCGGCGGCGAGCCCGCGGGGTCCCAGGATCAGCTGGTCCGGCAGCCCGATCAGATCCATCGCGGCAAATTTGGCGCCGGGGGATTCGTCGCGGTCGTCGTAGAGGATTTCGATCCCGGCCCGGCGCAGCCTTGTGTAGAGATCGTCGGCCGCTTCCCGGCACTTCGCATCGGCCACGCGCAGATTGATGAGGCCGAGGCGGAACGGGGCGACGCTCTCCGGCCAGATGATGCCGGCATCGTCATGGTTCGCCTCGATGAGCGCGCCGACCAGACGCGATACGCCGATGCCGTAGGAGCCCATTTCGAGCGGCACCTCCTCGCCGTTCGGCCCTGCGGCCACGGCGCCCATCGGCAGCGAATACTTGGTGCCGAAATAGAACGTCTGGCCGACCTCGATACCGCGCGCGCTGACCAGCTGTTCGATCGGGATTGGACAGCTCTCTGGCCTGTGGATCTCGTCGGTCGCGGCGTAGAGCGTCGTCCAATGCCGGAAAAGCGGCTCGAGGTCGCTGTCGTAATCGACCGCCTCGGCGAGAATCTCGGTGTCGAGCCAGCGCCGGTCGCAATAGACCGCGCTTTCGCCGGTCTCGGCGAGGATCTGAAATTCGTGGCTGAGGTCGCCGCCGATGGGGCCGGTATCGGCGCGCATCGGGATCGCCTTCAAGCCCATTCGCGCGAACGTGCGCAGATAGGCCAGGAACATCTTGTTGTAGGAATGCTTTGCCCCGGCGGCATCGAGGTCAAAGCTGTAATTGTCCTTCATCAGAAATTCGCGCCCGCGCATGACGCCAAAGCGCGGCCGCACCTCGTCACGGAATTTCCACTGGATGTGATAGAGGTTTTTCGGCAGGTCGCGATAGCTCCGGATCGCGCCGCGGACGATGTCGGCGACCTGCTC
>CAYMRQ010000298.1:0-4897 GCA_964392845.1 uncultured Rhizobium sp. | reverse complement strand
GCGCGCACCCTTGGGCCACAGCCCCTCGAACAGAAGGCACTCGCCGGTTATGTCGATAAAGGCGCGGCCGAATTCCTGGTGGTCGCTCAGCGTCACCCTTCCGCCCAACTGGGCGCACATCGTCTGCATGCCATAGCAGATCGCCAGCACCGGAACGCCTGACCGGAACACGATATCGGGCGCGCGCGGCGTCGTCGCTTGCGTGACCGAGGCGGGCCCGCCCGACAGGATGATGCCGCGCGGCGCGAAGGCGCGGATCTGCTCCTCGCTCGCGGTGTAGGGGTGGATCTCGCAATAGACGCCGTTCTCGCGCACCCGGCGGGCGATCAGCTGGGTCACCTGGCTGCCGAAATCGAGGATCAGGATCTTGTCAGGCGTTTTGGCGGTCATGGTTCGGGTTCCGGATCGGCCGGTGCGCCAGCCCCCACCCAGCCCTCCCCCGCTTGCGGGGGAGGGTTAGTTGCAGGCGGCTGCGCCGCATTAGCTCCCTCCCCCGCAAGCGGGGGAGGGCTGGGGTGGGGGCTATGGCGCTCGAACTGGGCGACGAAGAAGCCGTCGGTGCCGTGCCGCGCCGGGGTGAGGCGCAGGTAATCCTCGCCGCCGGGCGAATGGCCGCCGATCGTCTTTGCCCAGGCGCGCGCCGCCGGATAGAGCACGAAATCGGGCGATGCGGCGAGAAAGCCCTCGGCCTGCGCCTCGTTTTCCTCGCGCAGCAGCGAGCAGGTGACATAGATCAGCCGGCCGCCCGGCTTTACCAGCCGCGCCGCGCTCGCGAGGATATCGCGCTGGCGTTCGACGAGCTCGGCGAGATCCTTGGGGGTGGCGCGCCATTTGCCGTCCGGGTTGCGGCGCCAGCTGCCGATGCCGAGACAGGGCGCGTCGACCAACACCCGGTCAAAGCCCCCACCTTTGCTATTGGCGGCATGGCGCTTGACCCAGGGATCGCGCTCGTCCGCCAGCGCGCGACGCTCGACATTGCTGACCCCGGCGCGGCGCAGCCGCCGGCCTGCCCGTTCGAGCCGCCATTCCGCGACATCGCAGGCGACGAGCTTGCCGCGGTTGTGCATCTGGGCGGCGAGCGCCAGGGTCTTGCCGCCGGCCCCGGCGCAGAAATCGACGACCCGCATGTGGGGGCGGGCGTCGGCGATGAGCGCGGCCAGCTGCGAGCCCTCATCCTGGACCTCGACGAGCCCGTCCTTGAAGGCCGCCGTCCCGGCGAGCGGCGCGCGATGCCTGAGCCTGAGGCCGAGCGGCGACCACGGGGTCGGCTCGGCCACCACATGCTCGGCCGCAAGGGCGCGGCGCGCGCCGTCCCGATCGGTCTTGAGGGTGTTGACGCGCAGGTCGAGCGGGGCCGGCATGTTGAGCGCCGCCATTTCGTCTTCGAGGCGCCTTCCGTAGACCGCTGCGAGATGGGGCAGCAGCCAGTCGGGCAGATGGTTGGCGACGGCGCGCGGCATCGCCGGATGGGTCAGCGTGCGGCCGGCAAGGCCGCGCGCCAGGCGCTCCTCGGCAGCCAGCAGCGGCGCCGGGCGAAAGCGGTCGCCGTCAAAGCTCGCCGCCAGATCGTCCGGCGTCCACCCGTCGACGAGCAGCAACGTGGCGATCATCCGGCTGCGCGCCGCCGATTCGATCTCGCCTTTCGACGCTCGCGCGATCCACCAGTCGAGCGCCGCGCGATGGCGCAGCACGCCATAAACATGGGTGGAGATCTGCGCGCGGTCCTTTGCGCCGATGTAACGGCGCCGCCGGAAATAATCGGCGGCGATGTCGTCGGCCGGCCGCTCGCCGGCCTCGATCTCGGCCAGGATGTCGATCGCGGCGGCGATGCGGGCCCCCGGTGTCAAGCTAACTCGTCAAGCCGGGTCACATGTCATGCCGGTAATTCGGCGCCTCGCGGGTGATCGCGATGTCGTGGACATGGCTCTCGCGCAGCCCCGCGCCGGTGATCCGCACGAATGTGCAGTTGCGCTGCATCTCGGCGATCGTGCGGTTGCCGGTATAGCCCATGGCGGCTTTGAGCCCGCCGATCAGCTGGTAGATGATGTTGCCGACCGGACCCTTGTGCGGCACCCGGCCTTCGACACCCTCGGGCACCAGCTTCAGCGTGTCGGTGACCTCCTGCTGGAAATAGCGGTCGGCGGAGCCGCGCGCCATCGCCCCGATCGAGCCCATGCCGCGATAGTATTTGTAGCTGCGCCCCTGATAGAGGAACACCTCGCCCGGGCTTTCGTCGGTGCCGGCGAAGAGCGAGCCGAGCATCGCGCAATCCGCGCCGGCGGCGACCGCCTTCGCAAGATCGCCGGAGAATTTGATGCCGCCGTCGGCGATCACCGGGACGCCGTGCTTGCGACACTCCTCGACCGCGTCGACGATCGCAGTGAATTGCGGCACGCCGACCCCGGCGACCATGCGGGTCGTGCAGATCGAGGCCGGGCCGATGCCGACCTTGACCGCGTCGGCGCCGGCCTCGATCACCGCCCGCGCGCCCTCGGCGGTCGCGACATTGCCGACGATGACCTGGGTATAGTTCGACATCCGGCGGATTTCGTTGACCGCCTTCAGCACGCGCGAGGAGTGGCCATGCGCGGTGTCGACGACCATGATGTCGACCCCGGAATCGAACAGCGTCTCGGCCCGTTCAAGCTCGCCCTTGCCGGTGCCGGCGGCGGCCGCGACGCGCAGCCTGCCGTGCTCGTCCTTGCTGGCGTTGGGGAAAAGCTGGGCCTTTTCGATGTCCTTGACGGTGATCAGGCCGGTGCAGCGATAGGCGCCGTCGACCACCACCAGCTTTTCGATGCGGTGCTGGTGCAACAGGCGCTTGGCCTCATCGCGCGCGACGTTCTCGCGCACGGTGATCAGCCTTTCGCGGGTCATCAGCTCGCTGACCGGCTGGCCGGGTTCGGTGGCAAACCGCACGTCGCGGTTGGTCAGGATGCCGGCGAGCTTGCCGCTGCCGCGCTCGACCACCGGAATGCCGGAGATCTTATGATCGGCCATCAGCCGCAGCGCGTCGGCGAGCGTCTCGTCGGGGTGGATGGTGACCGGGTTGACCACCATCCCGGCCTCGAACTTCTTGACCTTGCGGACTTCGGCCGCCTGCTGGTCGATCGGCAGGTTGCGATGAATGACGCCGAGCCCGCCCGCCTGGGCCATCGCGATCGCCAGCGCGCCTTCGGTCACCGTATCCATCGCCGCCGAAATCAGCGGGATGCCGAGTTCGATCTCGCGGGTGATGCGCGTTCGCGTGTCGGTATCGCCCGGCAGGATGCTCGATGCCGCGGGAACGAGCATCACATCGTCAAAGGTCAAAGCCTGCCGGATTTCCATCGCGCCCGCACTTTAAGGATTTTTCGGTGACATGGCCGCTTATGTAGGGCCGACAACGCCAGCGGTCCAGTTCCCACCTTTAACATCCTGATCGCTGCGGCTATGCGCCCGCGCGAAACCCCTTGGCGACGACATAGGTCTCGGCCGATTCGGCGCGGCTTGCCGCGGGCTTGGCGTGGCGGACCTCGGCGAAGGCCCGTTTCAGCGCGGCCAGCAAGGCGCCTTCGGTGCCGCCCTGGAATACCTTGGCGACGAAAATGCCGCCCGGCTTGAGGATCGTGCCGGCAAACATAAAGGCGTCCTCGGCCAGCGCGACGATGCGCAGATGGTCCGTGGCGGCATGGCCGGTCGCCGGCGCCGCCATGTCGCTCAGCACCAGATCGGCCGGGCCGCCGAGCGCTTCGCGAATGCGAAGGGCGGTGGCGGGGTCGCGGAAATCGCCGGTCAGCAAACTGGCGCCGGCGATTGCGTCGGTCGCCAGAAGATCGACGCCGACCACCTTGCCCCTTCCCGAAGCGGCGCCGACATGCTGCGCGGCGATCTGGCTCCAGCCGCCGGGGGCGCAGCCGAGATCAACGACGCACCGGCCGGGAGCCAGCAGGTGAAAGCGGGTGTCCAACTGGATCAGCTTGAACGCGGCGCGCGAGCGATAGCCGAGCCGGCGCGCCTCGGCGACGAACGGGTCGTTGAGCTGGCGTTCCAGCCATTCGGTCGAGGACGGCTTGCGGCGGCGCGCGCTGGTGACCCGCACGGTGAGGCGCCTGGTGCCCGATGCGCGGTCGCGACCGCCGCTACCGCGCGCCATTCCCCTAAATATCCTGCACGGGCGCCGTGCGTCCTTCGAGACGCGCCCCTCCGGGGCGCTCCTCAGGATGAGGTAGTGTTGTGTGTGGCATCAACGGCTTACCTCATCCTGAGGAGCCGGCGAAGCCGGCGTCTCGAAGGACGCACCGCCGGTTGTCCGAGGCCGCATTCTGGGCCGGTCTTCATCGTCGCGCGCCATAAGGCCTCAACCGGCGGGCCCGCTATCCCCGCGCATCAGGTCGAACAGGATGCCTTCGCGGATGCCGCGATCGGCGACGCGCAGCCGGCCGACCGGCCAGGTCGCGCAAATCGCGTCGAGAATGGCGCAGCCGCTCAGCACCAGATCGGCGCGCTCGCGCCCGACGCAGGGGCTGGCGGCACGGCCCGCGATATCCAGCCCGGCCAGATGACGCGAGACCAGCTCGATCTGGTCGAAGGTCAGCATGCTGCCGTCGACCAGCGCGCGGATGTAGCGCGGCAAGGCCAGGTTCACCCCGGCCAGCGTCGTCACCGTGCCCGAGCTGCCGAGCATCTGCACCTGGCGGGCGCGGACCTGGCGCCGGATGCCATGGCTCTGCTCGAAGGGCGCCAGCGCAGCCTCGGCCTCGGCGACCATCGCGCGATAGCTTGCCGGCGTCACCTCGATGCCGCCGAAGCGCTCGGTAAAGGTCACCACACCGAACGGCAATGACACCGAGCCGAGAATTTCCAACCGCGGCTGCACGCCGCGCGGCCCGGCCTGATGCAGCCAGACGATCTCGGG
>CAYMRQ010000297.1:0-4909 GCA_964392845.1 uncultured Rhizobium sp. | reverse complement strand
TTCATGTGCCCGGGCATGCGCCCCGCCACGGGATGGATCGCGTAGCGGACGCTGACCCCGGCTTTTTTCAACAGATCGGCCATTTCGCGCAGCGTGTGCTGGGCTTGCGCGACCGCCATGCCATAGCCCGGCACGATGATCACCGAGCCGGCGTTCTTGAGGATGAAGGCGGCATCCTCGGCACTGCCCGATTTGACGAGACGGTCGCCGACCCCCGGTCCGGCCGGCGCGGTGCCGCCCTCGGTGCCGAACCCGCCCAGGATCACATTGATGATCGAGCGGTTCATCCCCTTGCACATGATGTAGCTGAGGATCGCGCCCGAGGAGCCGACCAGCGCACCGGTGATGATGAGGAGGCTGTTCGACAGCGTGAACCCGATGCCGCAGGCGGCCCATCCCGAGTAGGAGTTCAGCATCGAGATCACGACCGGCATGTCGGCGCCGCCGATCGGCAGGATCAGCAGAAAACCAAAGGCGAGCGACAAGAGGACGAGCAGCGCGAAGACGCCGTTCGCCTCGGTCATCACGAACAGCACGATCAAGAGGATCAAGAGGAGGCCGATCCCGGCATTCACCAGATGCTGGCCGGGAAAGACCAGCGGACGGCCGGAAACCAGGCCCTGCAATTTGGCGAAGGCGACGATCGACCCGGTAAAGGTGATCGCGCCGATGGTCAGCCCGATCGCCAACTCGACGAGGCTCGCCTCGTGGATCGCGCCACGGATGCCGATGCCATAAGCCTCGGGCGCCGCGAAGGCCGCCGTCGCGACGCAAACCGCGGCAAGGCCGACGAGGCTGTGAAACGCCGCGACCAGTTGCGGCAATGCCGTCATCTGGATTTCGCGGGCGATGTAGGTGCCGATCACGCCGCCGATCAACAGCCCGACAACGATCATCCAATAGCTGACGACTTGCGGCGTCACGAGCGTCGTGATGATGGCGATCGCCATGCCGGCGATGCCGTAGATGTTGCCGCCCCGCGCCGTCTCCGGCGACGAGAGGCCGCGCAAGGCCATGATGAAGCAGACCGAGGCGACCAGATAGAGGAGGGCTGAAAGGCTGTCGCTCACCGCGGCGCCGCTATTTCTTGCGCTGGAACATTTGCAACATCCGCTGGGTGACGATGAAGCCGCCGAAGATGTTGACCGCCGCCAGGGTCACCGCGACGAACCCCATGATCTTGGCAAAGCTCATGCTCATCGGTCCGGCGGCGATCAGCGCACCGACGATGATGACGCTCGATACCGCGTTGGTCACGCTCATCAGCGGCGAATGCAGCGCCGGTGTCACCCGCCAGACCACGTAGTAGCCGACGAACACGGCGAGCACGAACACCGTCAGCTCGAACACAAACGGCGTGCCGCCATGCGCGCCCTGCTGTGTCGCCAGGGTGAGCTGCTGCGACAGCGCGTCGAGCTTGCGCCCGAGGTCGCCGGCATCGCCGGCAAGCTCGCTGGCGCGTTGCGCGAGCGACGCGGGATCCGCCATGCCTTCTCCGTCAGCTGGTGGCGCCAGAGACCGCGCCGAGGGAAGCGGGCGCGACCGCCGGCTCCGGCGTAAGGGCCGGGTTGACGACCGCGCCGTCAAAGGTCAAGAGCGCGGCCTTGACGATTTCGTCTGAGGTGTCGATCCGCAACTGCCCTTCCTTATCGACGATAAGGGCCAGAAAGGCCAGCAGGTTGCGCGCATAAAGCTGGCTCGCGTCGGCGGCGATGCGCGACGGCACGTTGAGGTGGCCGACGATCTTGACCCCGTTTGCCGTGGTCGCGACTTCGCCGGCCCGATTGCCCTCGACATTGCCGCCAGACTCGACCGCCAGATCGACAATGACCGAACCGGGCGCCATAGCGGCGACCATCGCCTCGGTCAGCAGCACCGGCGCGCGCCGGCCCGGGACCAGCGCGGTGCAGATGACGATGTCGGTCCGGCGCAGCGCCTCGGTGATCTTCTCGCGCTGCCGGCGCTGATATTCCTCGCCCATCTCGCGCGCATAGCCGCCCGCCGTCTCGGCGGCGCGCGCGGCCTCGTCGTCGACGCTGATAAAGCTCGCGCCGAGGCTTTCGACCTGCTCCTTGGCGGCGGCGCGCACATCGGTGGCGCTGACGATCGCACCGAGCCGGCGCGCGGTCGCGATCGCCTGCAATCCTGCCACCCCCGCGCCCATCACCAAGACGCGCGCCGCCTTGATCGTGCCGGCCGCGGTCATCATCATCGGAAAGGCACGGCCGAATTCGCCGGCCGCGTCGAGCACCGCCTTGTAGCCGGCAAGGTTGGCCTGCGAGGACAAGACGTCCATCGTCTGGGCCCGGGTGATGCGCGGCATCAGCTCCATCGCAAAGGTGGTGATCCCGGCGCGCGCATACGCCTGCGCGTCGGCCGGATGCCGCAAGGGCCGCAGCAGACCGATCAGCACCGCACCACGCTTGAGGAGCCCCAGCTCGTCGAGCCGGTCGGCTCCGCCCATCAACGGCCGCTGGACTTTGAGGACAATATCGGCATCGGAGGCCGCCGCCGCCGCGTCGGCGACAATCGTCGCTCCCGCAGCGCTGTAGGCGCCGTCGTCAAAATACGCCTCGGCCCCGGCGCCGCCTTCGACCACCGGCTCGAGGCCCATGGCGACCATGCGCTTGACGCTGTCGGGCGATGCCGCCACGCGCCGCTCATCGGCGCGCCGCTCCTTGATGATGGCGATTTTCATCGCCGGGCCTTGATGATGGCGACCGTCATCGCCGGACGGTTCCTCGATCTGCGGGTTCTGCGGGAAACCAGCGCATCGGCCCTGTCGCTCTCCAGTTGCGATGTCCGCGGCCCGGTTCGATGTCCGGGGTATCGCGGCCGGACGCGGTGCACGCGATGGTCTTCGGGCGGGGTTCCTAGCGCGCTTTGCCGGCGCGCACAATGCCGCGCGCCGACGCCTTTGTGAAGGGCGACGGCGACACGCCGCACCCCCGCCCGCGGTTGCCGCTTCGACCGGTTTGGAGCGGTCTGTCCTGCGTGATAGGCTGCGGCGATGCGCCCGCTCTGCGCTCGGGTCCGGCCCACACCATTTACGGGTCACCGCGGGGCTGGACATCCGATGCGAAGCCCGCCCGCCATCCCCGGCCGCCATGCTCCATCGGCGCACGGGAATAATCGACAAGGAGCCGCGTTGTCGTTCCGTTGGAAGCATCAAGCAGCACCGGCCCGCGCGACAGCAAGCGCAGATCCGGCAAGTGCGCGGTTCAGCGATCAGTTGGTCGCGGTGTTGCCGAAATTGCGTCGCTTCGCCCGCGGCCTCACCGGCAAAGCTACCGAGGCCGACGATTTGGTTCAGGCCGCTTGCGAACGCGCTCTGGCGCGAGCGCATCAATTTCAGGAGGGCACCCGGTTCGACAGTTGGATGTTTCGTATCGTGCAGACGATCTGGATCGACCAGCTCCGCGCACGCGAGGTCCGCAAGGAGGATGGCGATGTCGCTGAAGAACGGCTCGGATCGGATGCACCGGTCCGCCGCATCGAAGCGCGGCTTGCCTTGGCCGAAATCCGGCAGGCGGTCGAGCTGCTGCCTCCGGACCAGCGGACGACGCTGATGCTCGTGACGGTGGAGGGCCTTAGCTACAAGGAGGCGGCGGCGGTGGCGGGCGTGCCGGTGGGCACGATCATGAGCCGCCTGGCGCGTGCGCGGGTAGCGTTGCAGCAGCAGCTCGACGCCGGCGGCGGTGTCCGCAGGAGTGGGAAAAATGCAGCGGCACAGTGACGAGGCGCTCGTCGCCTATCTCGATGGCGAGCTCGACGTTGACGAGCGGCGCCAAATCGACGCCTGGCTCGAAGCCGATCCCGCGGTTCGCGATCGGCTGATGGCGCTTGCCCAAACGGGCGAATTGGTGCGCGGCGCCTACGCCGACATCGTCAACGAACCGGTTCCTCCCCGCCTGATCGCGGCGGCCCGCGGCGCGGAAGCGGCGGCGCAGGCCGCGCCGCAGGAAGCCGAGATCCTCGTCTTGAAGCGGCCAGGCCGGGCCGCCGCCCGGCTGCCGGACCGGCGCTGGCAGATCGGCCTTGCCGCCGCGGCCGGGCTGTTCGGCGTGATCTTCGGCGGCGCCGGCACCTATTTCGGCATGGGGCTGGTCAACCCGGCGAGCCCCGCCGCCGAGCGCCAGCTCGCCGCTTCCGCCGCAACCAACATCTGGCTCGACAACGCCGCCGGCTATTACAAGCTGACCGTCAACGCCGGCGATACCATGCTGATCGACGTGCCGGCCAGCAACGATCCCCGCGAGGCCCTGCAGAAGATCAGCCAGAGCCTGCCCCAGCAGGTGCGGTTGCCCGATCTGAAGCCATGGGGCCTCACCTTCCGCGGTGCGCGTCTGGTGGTCGTCGAGGGGCGGCCGGCGGCGCAGCTCGTCTATGGCACCGACAACAAGGCGATCGGCCTCCTGACCCTCGTCATCGGCGCCTCGAAACAGCCCGATATCGCGCCGACCTTCGACCGCCGGCAGGATGTCAATCTGCTCTACTGGCGCCATCAGGGGCGCGCCTATGCGCTCGCCGGTCAGACCGATATCGGCTATCTCTGGGGGATCGCCAACGACGTGGCCTGGCAGCTCGACGCCATCTAAGCGCCCACGGCAGCCGCCCTTCAAACCGCGCCTGCCGTCGACTCATCGCCCCCTGACATCGATGTTCGCGACGGCAATCCTTCGTTCGCGCACCGGCGCGCGAGCTTGTATGCTCTTGCCAACCGATAGTTTCCGCGGAGGAGATACGCCGATGGCCGACACGCCCACCTTTGGACGCTATGCCGAGATCCCCTACGATCAGATGACGCCGGAGCAGCAGGAAGGTTATCGCACGCTGATCGAGACGCGTGGCCGGCTGCCCGGCCCGAACAAAATCTATGTGCACAACCCCAAGCTGGCCAAGGTGATGG
>CAYMRQ010000296.1:0-4931 GCA_964392845.1 uncultured Rhizobium sp. | reverse complement strand
GCGGATCAGCGGGGCAACGCGCCGCGCAAGGCAACGACGCCATCCTGGCAGGCCTGCAGGTGCAGCAATTGCGCCGCCGTCAACGGCCCATGCACGACATCCTTGTACAAGTAGACCGGCCACCCCACGACAAAGACGACATCGCTGACCACATCCGTGTTCTTGATCGGGCAGTCGCCGGTCACATAAAAGCCGATCAGCAACAGGACGAGCCCGAACGCCAGATAGCAGGCAATCAGTGATCGCAACGCGCCGCCCTCTTTCGCGGAACCCGGTATGGACCGCTTGGCGCTCGGTTAACGGCGCGCGGCGACATTGGTTCCCGGCGGACGGGCAACCCGAATTACGGCGGCAGCTGCCCCGGCAGATGGCGGGCGAGCAGCCCGGGGCTGATCGGCATCAGCAGCGGGCCGTCGGTCCATAACAGGGCGCAATCGACCGGGCGGCCGGGATAGATCCGGGCGAGCGCGGCGCGGTAGGTCGCCAGCTGCCGGAGGTAGATCGGCGGCACTTCGTCCTCGGTGACAGGGGCCGGCCGGACCGTCTTGAAATCGACGATCAGCACGCGCGCTTGCGTCACGACGAGCCGGTCGATCTGTCCCGACAAGGCATGCTCGGTTCCCGGGCTCGACCCGGAGATCAGCCCGACGACCGGCACCTCGGCCTGGGCATCGGGTCCCCACAGCTCGGCGAGGCCAGGCTCGCTCAGCACCGCAAGCGTCTCGGCGCAAATCTCGGCCTGGGCGCCCGCATCGATCCCGTGCAGCGGCAGGGCGAGAAAGCGTCGCGCCGCCGCTTCGCGCTCGGGCGCGGGCAGCTCGGGCAGGCTCTGCAACAGCCGGTGCACCAGAAGCCCGCGCTTGAAGCGGTCGCGCCCCGCCACGGCGAGCGGCGACAGGGTAGCCGGCTCCGGCCCGCTCGGCCGCGACGGCAGCAACGGTTTCGGCGGGCTCGGCTCGGGCATCGGCGGGGTCAGCACCCAGTCCGGCATTGGCCCGACAGCGCGCACGCCGGCGAGCTTGTGATCGCGGCTCGGCGGCGCGGTCTGCGCTCCGGTCAGGCGCAGCGCCTCGCCCGACCACCCGTCGCGCGCGCCGATCAGCTTCCGCGTATCGAACGGCAGCGGCGTCGCGATGCCGGTCCACCCGGCCTGGCACAGCGCGTGCCAGCTGGACGCCTCCCTGGCCGGCCGCTTGGTCTCCCAGCCGCAGACATAGAGCCGGTCCTGCGCCCGGGTCAGCGCGACATAGAGGAGGCGCCGATATTCCTGCAACTGGCGCCGGCGAAAGGCGTCGCGCTCGGCACGGTAGAATGGCGCGGCGAGATCGCGGCGCGGGCGCCACAGCGGCAACCCCTCATGTTCGCTCCACAGCAGCGAGGCCTGGCGGTCCGGCAGTTGCATCGTGTCGGGCAGAAAGACGACCGGCGCTTCGAGCCCCTTGGCGCCATGCACGGTCAGGATGCGGACTTCGTCGCGCTGGCGTTCGCCGAAATCGCGTTTGACCTCGATGTCGCCGCCGGCTTGTCCATTGGGGGCGACCCAGCGCAGAAAGCCCTGCAGCGACGGCACGTGCTCACGCTCGAAGGCGAGCGCCAGGGCGAGGAATTCCTCGATTCCGTCGGCCGCCTCCGGCCCGAGCCGCTCGAGCATCGCACGGCGCCCATTCTGCCCCCCGAGGATCTCGGCATAGAGCTCGAACGGCGGAACGAAATCGGCGCGGGCCAAGAGCTCGCGCAGCCGCTCGAACGCCGCCCCCATGGCCGGATGTTCCCCACGGGTCAAGCCCGTGGGCTGAAGGCCCACGGCGAAGCGGCGCAACCGGCTCCACAGCGTCGCCTCGCCGCGGTCGTAGGCGAGCAGAAACAGCGCGTCTTCCGAGAGGTCGAAGAGCGGGCCCTTGAGCACGGTGGCGAGGGTCAGATCGTCCTCCGGCAGCAGCAGGAACCGGCCGAGCGCGATCAGATCCTGCACCGCCAGCTCGTTGGCCAGCACCAGCCGATCGGCCCCGGCGACCGGCACGTCGTGCTGTTTCAACGCGCGCAACAATTCGCCGACGAAGGCGTTGCGGCGGCGCACCAGCACCATCACATCGCCCGGCCGCAATGCCCGGCCGCGCGGCTCCAGCCGCTCGCCGCTGGCCAGCCAATGCGCGATCGTCGCGGCGATCGCGTGGGCCAGCCTTGTATGCGGCTCGGCCGGCGGCGGGCGCAGTATCGCCGCGTCCGCCAGACCCGCCGGCTCGTCGGCTTCCGGCAATACCGGCGGCCACAGCTCGACCAGGCCGGCCTGGCCGGTGCGCGCCGCGACATGACGGATGGCGCCGCCGTCGAGCGCGACGCCATCGGCGGCGGCGGCGTGGCTGAACACCGCGTCGACCGCCTGCAACAAGGGCTCGGCGGCGCGGAACGAGATCTCCAGCGGCACCACCATCCAGGCCCGCCTGGCCGCCGCGACGCGCGCCTCGAAATGCCGGCGCATCCGCGAAAATTCGCGTGGGTCGGCGCGCTGGAAGCTGTAGATCGATTGCTTCACATCGCCGACCGCGAACACGGTTCGGACCCGCTCGCCAGCGCCCTCGCCGGCAAAGAATTCCTCGGCCAGCGCGGCGACGATCTCCCATTGCTCGGGATTGGTGTCCTGCGCCTCGTCGATCAGGATGTGGTCGAGGCCGCCATCGAGCTTGAACAGCACCCAGGGCGCCACCCCCGGCCGGCGCAACAGCTCCAGCGCCTGCTGCACGAGATCGTCGTAATCGAGCAGCCCGTGCAGCCGCTTGCGGCGCTCATAGGCGCGCAGCAGCGCGTCGCCAAGGCGGATCAGGGCAAGGGTCGCCTCGATCAGGGCGATCCCGGCGCGCTCCGCATCGAAGCGCAGGATGCGCTCGGCCTCGGCCTGGAGCCCGGCACAGGGGTCGGCCGGGAATGCCTTTGCTGCGGCCGGTTTGGTGATCAGGGTGTCGCGGACCGCGCCCTCCTTGGTCAGGAATGCCGCGATATAGGGATCGAGCATGTCGCGCCGCTGTTCGGGGCTCGCGCACCAGCGGGCGAGGATCGCGCCGCGTTTCTGGTCGGCCCGCGATCCCTTTGCCAGCGCCGCGGCGGCGGCGCACAGGTCGGCTTCGTTGCCGTGGGCCTTCAGCCCACGGGCTTGTCCCGTGGGGCCGGGCGCGCAAAATGCCGCGATCAGGTTCTCCGGCGTGGCCTCATGGGGCACCGAGAGCGCCGCGCACAGCCGCCGGTGCAGCGCGGCGTCGCCCTGGGCGAGCGCCTGGCGCAGCTTGCCGCGCGCGGCGGCGAGCGCCGTCATCAGCTCGATAAAGCGCTCCTCGGGGGCGTAGCCCGCGACGATCGCCAGCGCCGCCGCGAGGCCCGAAGCTCCCCCAATGTCATCCCGGCGCAGGCCGGGATCCACCGTGCCGCGACTCGTGGAATCTCGATCGATCTCCGCCGCCTCAGCGCGCTCTGATGGGCTCTGCGGGTTGACGAGTGGATCCCGGCCTTCGCCGGGATGACGGTGAAAGTCCGAGGAGGCGGTTTCCGCCCGCGCGGCGACGATGACCGCCTCGGCCGCCTCGGCGAGGGCTTCTGCGGCGCCGCGTTCGTCGATGACCGCGAATTCGGGTGGCACTCCCGCCTCGAGCGGAAAGCGGCGCAGCAGCGATTGGCAAAAGGCGTGGATCGTCGCGATCCTGGCGCCGCCCGGCACATCGAGGATCAGCGCGAACAGCTGGCGGGCGCGCGCGATCTCCTCCTCTTGCGGGAAGCGCCCGGTCAGCTCGACGAGTTCTTCGGCCAGGCGTCCGGGCGGCAGCGTGGTCCAGGCGGCGAGCCGCTCGTTGATCCGGTTGGCCATCTCGGCCGCGGCGGCGCGGGTGAAGGTCAGGCACAGGATATGGGCCGGATCGGTGCCGTCGAGCATCAGCGCGAGCAGCCGGTCGGTCAGCACCTTGGTCTTGCCGGTCCCGGCCGAGGCCGCAACCCAGACCGACTCCTCCGGCCGCAATGCCCGACGCTGGTTGGCGGCAGCTTCGGCGATGCGGGTCATTGTTCGCCCCTGGGTTCGCCCCTGGGTTCGCCCTCGGCTTCGTCCTCGGGCTCAACCTCGGCTTCGTCGAGCCGTTCGAGGTGGCGGTAATCGGAAAAGCGCGGCGCCCATTGCGGCTCCGGCACCGGCGGGTAAGGCGTCGCCGGGTCGTCGAAGCGGTCGATCAGCGCGCCGACCTTGCCGATCACCTGATCGATCAGCGCCGCCGGATCGTCGCCGGCGATCGGACGGCGCTCCCCGGCCGGCTCGCCGCCGGAAAGCCGCCAGTATTCGAGCGCCGCCACCTTCCCGCGAATCCCGCAAACCCTGCTCAGCCCGTCGAAGCTGCCGTCGCGGGCGATCGCGCCTTCGAGCGGGAGCTGCACCGCGACGGCATTGTCGATCTCGCGTTTCGTTGGCAGCGCCCCGGTCTTGTAGTCGATCAGCACCAGTTCGCCATTGGCCAGCCGGTCGATGCGGTCGGCCAGGGCGATGATCGTGAACGGGCCGGCGCGGGCCGGGATCACGAGCCTGCCGCGGCGCTCGCTGAGGCTCTCGTCGAGTGAGGCGCGGCGCGCCTTCTCCTCGGCGACGAACCAGCGGGCGATCCGCTCGAAGCGCGGCCACCAGAACGCCCAGACCCCGGGCCGCGACAGGATCGGGCCGAAGCACTCGCGGCCGATCGCGATCAGCTCCTCTTCGGCAAACAGCGGCAATCCATGCGGATGCCGCCGGATGAATTTCGCCAACGCGTCATGCACCCGGATCCCAAGCTCGGCGCGGCCGGGATCGGCATCGAGCTCGTCGAGCGCCTTGAGATGCAGGATGTGGCGGGCGTAGATCGCGTAGGGATCGCGGATCCAGGTCTCGATCTGTGTCACCGACAGCTGGCGCGGCCGGGCGGCGA
>CAYMRQ010000295.1:0-4948 GCA_964392845.1 uncultured Rhizobium sp. | reverse complement strand
TGGTGCGGCGCTGGTGCAGTGATTTGGCCAGCCAGTTTGCCGCCTGCAGCAGGTCGGTCAGATACTCGCGCTCGGCCTTGGTGCGTACGGCGTGGCTGATGCGCGCGTAATAGCGATTGTTGACGAGGACTCGCGGCAGGGTATCGGCGTTCAGCTCGACGAGCCAGCCGCCCTGGGGCTGCGCCCGCAGGATGATGTCCGGGATTACCGGCTGAGCCAGCGGCGGGTCAAACGCATGCCCCGGCCGCGGGTCGAGCGACTTGATCTCGGCTGCCATTTCGGCAAGGTCCTCGGCGTCGACGCCGCAGATCCGCAACAGTGCAGGCGCATTGCGCGCCGCAAGCAGCGGCAGGTTATCGAGGAGCAGCTGCATCGCCGGATCGAGCCGGTTGCGATCGCGCAGCTGCAAGGCGAGGCACTCCGGCAGATCGCGGGCGAACACCCCGGGCGGGTCGAACTCCTGCAAGCGGGCGAGCACGCGCTCGACCCGCGAGGAAGGACAGCCGAGCCGCTCCGCCACGCCATCGAGGCCGCCGCGCAGATAGCCCGCCTCGTCGAGCTGGTCGAGCAGGTGGGAGGCGATGACCCGATCGGCCAGATCGGGGAGATCGGCGCCGATCTGCTCGATCAGATGCTCGCGCAGCGTCCGGGGGCGCGCGGCGGCCTGGTCGATGCCGCGCATATCCTCGTCGTGGCGGCCGCCATTGCGGGTCTGCCAGGGCTGGGAATCGCCGCCGCGATCGAGCGACCCGTCACCTTCCTCGCCCAGCGCGACGCGCCAGTGCTCGGCCGTATCGCCGGCAAGGTCCCCGGCAAGCGCGCCGCCAAGCTCCTCCGGCAGCGCCACCGGAGCACCGTTGGTCTCCGCCGGAACCGGATCGGGCGCCGCCATCGGCGCCTCGTCGGCGTCCCGTTCGCCGTGTTCGAGCAACGGGTTCTGCTCGATCTCGGCCTCGACAAAATCCGCCAGCTCGACATTCGAGAGCTGCAGCATCTTGATCGCCTGCTGCAGCCGCGGCGTCATTACCAGCGCCTGGCTCTGGCGCAGTTCGAGCCGTTGCGAAAAGCCGATTCTGTTCACGAAAAGCTCCGATCGGAGCAGCTTATAGGCTGAATCTTTCGCCGAGGTAAACGCGTCTCACTTCGGCGTCGGCGACGATCTCATCGGGCGCGCCCTCCATCAGCACCCGTCCTTCATGCAAGATATAGGCCCGGTCGACGATTTGCAGCGTGTCGCGCACATTATGATCGGTGATCAGGACGCCGATGCCGCGATCCTTGAGATGCGCCACGAGTTCGCGGATATCGCCGACCGCAATCGGGTCGATCCCGGCCAGCGGCTCATCGAGCAGAATGAAGTTGGGCTCGGTCGCCAGCGCCCGGGCGATCTCGCAACGCCGCCGCTCGCCGCCCGACAGCGCCATCGCCGAAGCGCGCCGCAAATGGCTGATCGAGAACTCGGCCAACAGCGCGTCGAGCATGGCCTCGCGGGTCGCGGCTTCGGGCTCGGCGACCTCGAGAATGGCGCGGATATTCTGCTCGACGGTCAGGCCGCGGAAGATCGATGCTTCCTGCGGCAGATAGCCGATGCCGAGCCGAGCCCGACGATACATCGGCAGATCGGTGATGTCCCGCCCGTCGAGCTCGACCGTCCCGGTATCCGCCGCAATCAGGCCGGTGATGATGTAGAAGCAGGTGGTCTTGCCGGCGCCGTTCGGGCCGAGCAGGCCGACGACCTCGCCGCGCTGCACCGACACGCTGACGTCGCGCAGCACCGGGCGGCGCTTGAAGCTCTTGCCGAGACCGTGGCCGACCAGGCCGCGATTGTCGGCGACAAGGCGCGGTCCCTGGCCGAGCCCCCGGCCTAACCACGCCGGTCCGGCATAGCTCGGCGGTGTCTGCCGCATCGCGCCGCGCATCACGGCCTCTTGTCGCCGGCCGCCGCAGGCTCGCGGCTCGGCGCCGCGCCCGATACCGTGGCCCGTCCGCCTTGCTCCTGGCGAACGAAGAGGCCTTGGACCCGCTGGGGCGATGCCCCCGGGGCGCCGCCGGGCATCATGCGGCTGACGTTGTTGTTGAGATCCATGACCCCGCGCTGTCCTCTGATCACGTCCTTGCCGCGCTCGATAACGACGTTGCCGATCAGCGTCACGATGCCGGTATCGGCCTTGTAGACGCCGAAATCGCCGCGACCGGTATCGAGCGCGTTGGTGATGACGACATGGCCTTGCGCATCGACCCGGCTGATTTTCGATTCCGCGCCGGCCGCGCCGCCGGCGGCCGCGGCGGGCGTGACCGGCGGTTTCGCCGGCGCCGGCGCCGGCCGCCCACCTTGCGCGCCGGCTCTTGCCTGCCCCGGTTTAGCTATCCCCGGTTTAGCTTGCCCAAGGGCGGTCTTGACCAGATAGGCGGTCAGGATGTCGGCCTTGATCGTCTTGCCGTTGCGGGTCGCAACAGCATTGCCGCGAGCAACGGCGATCTGTCTCTGGTCGTACCAGTCGAGGCTGTCGCGCGCGGTCACGACATCGGTCGGCGTCGTCAGCTTGAGCCCCTTGCCGGTAATAACGGCGATCGCCTGATCGACGTCGTAAACCGCCCGGTCGCCGACCACGATCTGCGCATCGCGCTTCAGCGTGACATGGCCCTCCGCCTCGACCCGGTAGATTTCGGTATTGCCGCCGGTGTTGCCGCCTTTCGCCTCGCGGTAATGCGCGATCAGCGTATCGGCATGGATCTCGCCGGGAGCGCGGATCGCGACGGCGTTGCCGCGCGCGATATAGAGATGGGCGTCCTGCTGCCACTCGATGCCCGAATCAGCCTGGATCTGGATCGGCTGTTTATCGCCCGCGGCAACCGCCTGCGCGCCCGCCGGCGAGAGCGGCAGCGCGGCGAGGATGGCGATGATGCCAAGTCTGATCGCGGTCCCGGCTTTCGCCACGGAACAAGTCGGTGGGCTGAAGGCCCATGGGACTGCGATGTTATGGCGGTATGAAGGTGAACAGTACATCGGGAGTGTTGCTAACTCTTCTTCTTCGCTGCCGGCTTGGCGTGCGCCGGCGCCTTCGCGCTATGCGCCGGTCTGTTTCGCGCCGCCGCCGTCGTCTGCCGCCGCGCCGCCGGCATCGCCGCCGCGAGCACTGGTTTCGCCGCGGTCTCGACCTGCGCCGCGGCGGCTGCGATCGGGGCCGGCAGCGCCGCCGGCGCGCTCTTCGCGGTACCCGGCGTTGCCCCTCTCAGCAGCATGTCGGTGGTGCCGGTGAACATGATCGTTTCGCCCTTTCCGAGGATCCGGAACCCTTCGGCGGTGACATCGCCCGAGGGGCCGTGTCCGGTGACCGGGTCGCTGCCTTCTGCCGAGCCGTTCAGGACATCGACCCGCGCGGCGTCGGTGACGAAGCGTGTGCCGTTCGGATGCACCAGCGTGACCTGGCCGAACAGGTCGAGGAGCTGCACCTGCGACTGGTAAATTCCGGTCGCCGCGGTGACGACGAGGCCGGCGTCGCGATGCATTTTCAGATCGGCCCGTGGCGCCTCCAGCGACATCAGATCCTGCCGATCAGGCACCTGACGGCCGACCGCGGCGGCAACCGCAAAGGGGCGCCCAAGGCCATCGACCCCCGAATAGTGCGGGTTGATCATCCGCAGCTCGCGCGCCTCGCGCAGGTCGATCGCCGGAAAGGCCAGCCGCATCCGCTCCCACAGCGGCGCCAGCTGAGGCCACACCGTAATCAGCAGCATCAAGGCCAAGCCGATTGCCGGCAATACCCGTTTCAAGAGGGCGACGCGCCGGCTGTGGCGATTGTCCGGGGCGGCGCCGGGCCAGGCGGCGGCAATCCACGCCACGGGGTTCGCCAGGACGGCCGCTTTCGGCTCGCCCTCGTGGCGCCGCTGCGCGCGCAGCGCGGCTCCGGGCATGGCAAGCCTCATGCGACGCCGGCTCGCAGGCAATCGTGCATGTGCAGAAACCCGGCTGGACGCAGGCCGTCATCGACCACGAACAGCGCGGTGATCGCAAACCGGTTCATCAGACCGAGCGCCTCGGCGGCCAGATGCGCGGCGGTAATCGTTTTCGGGTTGCGGTGCATGATTTCGCCGACGCTGCGCGCCAGCAGCCGGTCGTCCATGTGCCGGCGCAAATCGCCGTCGGTGATGACGCCGACCAGCCGCCCGCCCTCGCCGCACACGCCGACGCAGCCGAAGCTCTTGGCGGTCATGACGAGGATCGCTTCCGACATTGGCGCATCGGGCGGAACCAGCGGCACGTTGCTGCCCGCGTGCATGATGTCGCCGACCCGCAGCAGCCGGCGCCCGAGCTTGCCGCCCGGGTGAAACAGCTGGAAATCGGCGGACGAAAACCCCTTGCGCTCGAGCAGCGCGATCGCCAGCGCATCGCCAAGCGCGATCATCATTGTCGTCGAGGTGGTCGGCGCCAGCCCCATCGGGCAGGCCTCGTCGGCAGCCGGCAGCGGCAACACGACATCGGCCGCCTCGGCGAGGGTTGAGCCGCGCCCGCCGGTGATCGCGACGAGCGGGATCTTGAAGCGGCGCGAATACGCGATGATGTCGTCCAGTTCGCCGCTCTCGCCGGAATTCGATAAGGCGAGGATCGCATCGTCGAGGCCGATCATCCCGAGATCGCCGTGGCTGGCCTCGGCCGGGTGGACGAATTGCGCCGGCGTGCCGGTCGAGGCGAGCGTTGCCGCGATCTTGCGGGCGACGTGCCCGCTCTTGCCGATCCCGGTGACGATCAGCCGCCCGCGCGCCACCGCGCACAGATCGAGCGCGACGCCAAAGGCGGAGTCGAGGGTTTGGGAGAGCTGTTCAAGGCCCTCGATTTCGGCGCGAATGACCCGGCGGGCGACCGCAAGATCGCGGACGAGACTGCTCGCCTGAGGGCCGTTGGCAAGGCTGCTCAACGCCCTGTCGAGCGCGGCGGCGATGGCTTTTT
>CAYMRQ010000294.1:0-4966 GCA_964392845.1 uncultured Rhizobium sp. | reverse complement strand
CCGGCGACCACCTTGTTGACGCTGGTCGCATCGAGCGCCGCCGGATCGGTGATCTCGGCGGCGAGCGTGGCGATGTCGGTCTCGGGCTCGGCCAGGGCGGCGAGCGCCACCCGAATCGCGGAGGGATCGAGCATCGGCATGTCGCCTTGCACATTGATGACGGCGTCATGCGCGCGTTCCGGGTCGAGGAGGGTGATCGCCGCCTGGATGCGGTCGGAGCCGGTCGGCAATGCCGGATCGGTCATCACCGCGCGGCCGCCCGCCCGCTCGATCGCCTCGGCGATGGCGCGGTCGCCGCAGGCGACGACGACCGGGCCGACCGACGCGGCGACGGCGCGGCGCCAGACATGCACGATCATCGGCACCCCGGCGATCAGGGCGAGCGGCTTGTTCGGGAGCCGCGTCGCGGCCAGCCGGGCGGGGATCAGCACGATCGGGTTGGTGAGCGGGGGGTCGGCAGGCACGGCGGTCGGGAGTCCATCACCAGAGAAACGGGCAGCGACAACATGCCCGCTTCGTTTGCCCGCCGGAAGCGCGATAATTCGGTTGAGTTGGCGGCCGGAATCCGATTTCCTGCCGGCCGCGCCGCGGTCGGCCGTCGGCGCGCCCAGCGCTTCCAGGGGCAACCGGCAAAGGACGATGATGTCGTCTTTCGAGTGGAACAAGATCATCGCATCGGTGCTGACCGCGATGATCGTCGCGATGGTTTCGGGCATTCTGGCGAGCCAGATCGTCCGCCCGAAGCACCTGGAGCATCCGGTCTATGTCCCGCCCGGCGCCGAGGCCGGCGCAGCCGCCGCGACAGGGGCCGGGGCGAGTGCGGCGGCCGCCGGGCCCGAGCCGATCGCGCAATACATGGCGAAGGCCGATCCCGCGAGAGGCCAGCAACTCGTCAAGGTCTGCGTGCAATGCCATACCTTCGACAAGGGCGGCGCCAACAAGATCGGTCCCAATCTCTGGCACATCATGGAAGAACACATCGCCAGCGTGCCGCATTACCAGTTTTCCCAGGCGCTCCACGCGCATATGGGCGAGAAGTGGGACCCGGAAAAGCTCAATGTCTGGCTCTTCAAGCCCCAGGGGTTCGCGAAGGGCACCAAGATGACGTTTCCCGGCGTGCCGAAACCGCAGGACCGTGCCGATTTGATCGCCTATCTGGAAAGCCTGAAATAGGAGGAATGTGGTCGAGCTCGACCGGTTCCTTTCCCTCGCGATCGACCTCGCCGATGCGGCCGGAGAGGCGATCCGCCCTCATTTTCGCCAGCCTCTCGCGGTCGACGACAAGCCCGATCGCTCGCCCGTCACGATAGCCGACCGCGCCGCCGAAATGGCGATGCGGCGGCTGATCGCGGCGCGTTTTCCGGCGCACGGCATCATCGGCGAAGAATTCGGCCGCGAGCGCGCGGAGGCCGAGTTCACCTGGGTGCTCGACCCGATCGACGGCACCAAATCCTTCATATCGGGGGTGCCGCTGTTCGGCACGCTGATCGCGCTCGCGCATCAGGGCCGCCCGATCCTCGGAATCATCGATCAGCCGATCTCGCGCGAGCGCTGGATCGGCGCAACCGGGCACCCGACCACCCTCAACGGCACCCCGATCCGCTGCCGGCCCTGCGCCGCGCTTGCCGCCGCGACGGTGTTCTCGACCAGCCCCGACATGTTCAACGGCGATGATGCCGCCGCCTTCGCCCGTGTCGGCGTGGCGGCCAAGCTCGTGCGCTACGGCGCCGACTGCTACGCCTATGGTCTCCTGGCGCTGGGCTGCATTGACCTGGTCATCGAGGCCGGTCTCAAACCCCATGATTTCAGCGCGACGGTGCCGATCGTCGAAGGCGCCGGCGGGATCGCCAGCGATTGGCGGGGCATGCCGTTGTCGCTCGCCTCGGACGGCAGGGTCCTGGTTGCCGGAGACCGGCGCGCGCACCAGCAGGCGCTCGCGCTGTTGGCCGCGTGAGGCTGATTTAGAACGAGGCTGGGTGCTGTACATCGCATCAACGCCGCGCGTCCTTCGAGACGGCGCTTTGCGCCTCCTCAGGATAAGGTATGCTGTTGATGGCATTAAGAATAATTCCTCATCCTGAGGAGCCCGCGTAGCGGGCGTCTCGAAGGACGCAAGGTGTTGATCCAGCCAGGGATTATCGATTCGCGGGAGGCACGATGCGTAGGCTGTCGGCCGCTCTTTTTGGTCTCGTTCTGTCGCTTGCGGCGATCGCTGCGGCGGCCGCGGCGGAGAGCCACGGCCTGTCGCTCTTTGGCGAACTGAAATACCCGCCCGATTTCAAGAATTTCGAGTATGTCTTCCCGAATGCGCCGAAGGGCGGGACGCTGCGCCGCTCGGCGATCGGCACCTACGACACGCTGAACCCGTTCATCGTCAAGGGCGTGTCGGCCGCCGGCGTCGGGCTGATCTTCGACACGCTGATGACCGGCGCGGCGGACGAACCGAGCAGCGAATACGGTCTTGCCGCCGAAAGCGTCGAGCTCGCGTCCGACAGGCTGTCGGTGCTCTATACGCTACGCAAGCAGGCGCGCTTTCACGACGGCTCGCCGATGACCCCCGAAGACGTGGTGTGGACCTTCGATACGCTCCGCACCCAGGGTCGGCCCGACTACCGCGCCTATTACGGCGACGTGACCAGGGCCGAGCAGGAAGGCGAGCGCGCCATCCGCTTTCATTTCAAATCGGCGGAGAACCGCGAGCTGCCGCAGATCCTCGGGCAGATGCCCGTGCTGTCGAAAAAGTACTGGTCTGGCCGTGATTTCACCAAGACGACGCTCGATCCGCCGCTTGGCAGCGGCCCCTACAAGATCGAGGGGATCGACCCCGGCCGCTCGATCACCTTTCGCCGGGTGGCGGATTATTGGGGCGCCGATTTGCCGGTCAACAAAGGGCGTCACAACGCCGATGTGATCCGCTACGACTATTACCGCGACAATACAATCGCCCTCGAAGCCTTCAAGGCGGGCCGTTACGACTTGCGCCTTGAGAACTCCTCGAAGGATTGGGCGACCGCTTATGACAGCCCAGCTTTGCGCGACGGCCTGATCAAGAAGGAGGAGCTACCGAACCGGATGCCGAGCGGCATGCAGGGGTTCGGCTACAATTTGCGCCGGCCGATCTTCCAGGACCCGCGGGTGCGCCAGGCGCTCGCCTATGCCTTTGACTTCGAATGGTCGAACAAGAACCTGTTTTATGACGCCTATGTCCGCACGCGCAGCTATTTCGACAATTCGGAATTGGCGGCGACCGGGCGGCCGCAGAGCGCTGAGCTGAACATCCTCGAAAAATTCCGCGGCAAGATCCCCGACGAGGTATTTACGACCGAGTACAATCCACCGAAATACGATGGCAGCGGCAACATCCGCGACGGACTGCGCGAGGCGGTCAAGCTGCTGAAAGAGGCCGGGTGGAGCTTCAAGGACGGGAAGCTGGTCAACGACAAAAGCGGCCAGCCCTTCGAGTTTGAATTCCTGCTGAGTAACGCGCAATTCGAGCGCGTCGTCCTGCCGTTCGTCAAAAACCTCGAACGGCTCGGCATTACGGCCCGTGTGCGCACAATCGATACCGCACAATACGAGCGGCGCATGGACACCTTCGATTACGACATGACGATCGTCGGCTTCGGCGAATCGCTGTCGCCGGGCAACGAGCAGCGCGAATATTGGAGCTCACACTCGGCCGCGGAGCAGGGCAGCCGCAACCTCTTGGGCATCAAGAGCCCGGTCATCGACGCATTGATCGAGACGCTGATCACGGCGCCGGACCGCGCCAGCCTCGTCGCCCATACCCGTGCGCTCGATCGGGTCTTGCAGTACGGCTATTACCTGATCCCGAACTACCACATCGCCGCGGCCCGCGTGGCGTATTGGAAGAAGATCCGCCACCCGGAACAGCCGCCGAAATACGGCCTGGATCTGCAGGCTTGGTGGATCGACCGCTCGGCCGAGCAGGAGATCGACCAGGTGGGCGAGAGCAAGAAATGATGAGAAGACGGCTGTGGTCTCTCATTGCGAGCCCAGCGAAGCAATCTCGTCGAGCTTGCTTCCTCGCCTGAATGGCTCCTCGCAATAACGGGCACTGCGGCGAAGACATGAGAGGCATCTTATGATCGCCTATGCGCTGCGGCGCATCGCGCTGATGGTGCCCACTCTGTTCGCGATCATGGTGGTCAACTTCTTCATCGTTCAGGCGGCGCCGGGCGGGCCGATCGAGCAGATGATCGCCCGGCTCAAGGGCAGCGACGTCAGCGCCACCCAGCGCGTTAGCGGCGGCGCTGGCGAGCTCGCCCCGGGCATGGCGCCGGCAACCAGCGGCGAGACCCGCTATCGCGGCGCCCGCGGGCTCGACCCGGCCTTCATCAAGGAGCTTGAAAAGCAGTACGGCTTCGACAAGCCGCCGCTCGAGCGCTTTCTGCTGATGATGAAGAACTATGCAACCTTCGATCTCGGAAGCAGCTTTTTCCGCGACCGCCGCGTCGTCGATCTGATCCGCGACAAACTGCCGGTATCGATCTCGATCGGGCTGTGGACGACGCTGATCACCTATCTGGTCTCGATCCCGCTCGGCATCCGGAAGGCGGTGCGCGACGGCAGCCGGTTCGATGTATGGACCAGCGGGGTCATCATCGTCGGCTATGCGGTGCCGAGTTTTCTGTTCGCCGTCCTCTTGATCGTGCTGTTTGCGGGCGGCAGCTATCTCTCGGTCTTCCCGCTGCGCGGCCTCACCAGCGACAATTGGCTGGTGCTCGACTGGCCGCACCGCATCCTCGATTATCTCTGGCACATCGCGCTGCCGATCGCCGCGCTGGTGATCGGCGGGTTCGCGACCTTGACGATGCTGACCAAGAACTGCTTTCTCGACGAGGTTAACAAGCAGTATGTGCTGACCGCGCGCGCCAAGGGCCTGACCGAGCGGCGGGTTCTCTACGGCCACGTCTTCCGCAACGCGATGCTCCTGGTCGTCGCC
>CAYMRQ010000293.1:2312-4968 GCA_964392845.1 uncultured Rhizobium sp. | reverse complement strand
CCGAGGTGTTCCTTCGAGCGGTCGACGATGCGCCCCATGGTTTCCTGCAACGCGCGGTCCTGCTGGTTGATGCCGTCGATGCCGGTGTAGCTCTCGGTGCGTTGCACCTCGCGGTTGATGCCGTAGTCGTTCGACCGGTTCTGCTTCGAGCGGAAGGTCTTCTGGTCGACAAAGTCCGGGCCGTTGCCGATGCCGCGCTCCCGCCGGTCCTCCTCGGTCAGCGGCGCATCGGTCGTGCTGTACATCCAGTTGTAGACCATGCAGGTCCCGTCATCCATCGGGACCCAGATGTGGCCGGCATCCATCGGCAGCCCCGATTCCGAGCGCGACGGGCGGATCTGATGGAACGGCATCACGAAATGATAGGTGCGGATGTGCACGTCCGAATCGCCGAGCGACCGGATGCCAGCATAGAGATAGCCGTAATCGGTGACGTCGACGACGAGGTTCGGCGCCTTGCCGCGGACAAACGGGCTCGACGGCTTGATCCCGCCGCGCGTCGAATTGTCGGTCAGCAGCCGATGCAGGATCGGCGCATGCGAGGTGTCGATGCCGCCTTCGAGGGCCTGCAGCCAGTTGCATTCCTCGATGACCTTGGAAACATGGCGGCGCGCTTCCGGCACCTGGGTCCAGGCGAATTTGGGCGGCGCCGGCATCTTTTCGGGCGGCCCGAGATAGGCCCAGACGATGCCGCCGAGTTCGACGGTCGGATAGGCGGCGATGTGGATTCTGTGCTTGAACTGGTGTTCCTCGGGCTCGTTGAGCTGATCGACGCAATTGCCTTCGACGTCGTATTTCCAGCCGTGATAGACGCACCTGAGGCCGCATTCCTCGTTGCGCCCGAAAAACAGCGAGACCCGGCGGTGCGGGCAGAACTCGTCGAGCAGACCGATATGACCCTCGCTGTCGCGAAAGGCGACGAGGTCTTCGCCGAGGAGACGGACCCGCACCGGCGCGCCATCGGGCTCGGCGATCTCGCTCGCCAGGCAGGCGGGGATCCAATACCGCCGCATCGTGTTGCCCATCGGGGTCCCTTGCCCGACGCGGGTGATCAGTTCGTTTTCCTGGGGTGGCAGCATGCGACGACTCCTCGCGCTATCGTGGCGGCCCCACCCGATCGCCGGTCGGGGGCCGTGCACGGTAAGAATAGCCTATCTCGGCGCGAAAGGGAGGGGTTTTGGCAGAGCGCGCCCGCTCAGAGCTTGTAAAAAAATCGCCAGAGCGTTGGGAATAGGTGCTGCATGGCGAAATATGCGTCCTTCGAGACGGCGCTCCGCGCCCCCTCAGGATGAGGACAAGTCTATGATGGCATTAAGAAAAAACCTCATCCTGAGGAGCCCGCGTAGCGGGCGTCTCGAAGGACGCACAGCGCCCGGTCCCAGCTGCCGCCAACAGGTTCACACGCTCTCGCGAGCGTAGGGCGGAAAAGCATAGCGCATTCCGCCGGATATCGCCGCAACCGGCAAAGCAGCGCCCGGCGGAAGGCTCGGGCGATCCGGCCGCCTCGCCGGTGCGGGGTGCCCGTCTTCGAGGCGCCGCTGACGCGCCTGCTTCTCCGAAACCCGAGGGTTTCCGACGCTTTCGAGGCCATCCAAAAGCCCAAAATCGACCGGAATCGAAAGATTCCCTGTTATTTTGCTGGTCGCGGGGATTTGCGCCGGGCCGCGCGACGGCGCACAACTCCCTGACATGTTCCCCGGCGGCGACGCGTTGGGGTCTCTGTCTCACACCGTCTGCAATATCTTCTCTCGCGTCAGGTCGGGGGCCAGCGCCGCACGCCAGTCGGCGTCGCGCGGCAGCACGTCGAGGCCGGTGGTCAGCGTGTAGTAGGTCGGTGCGACGCCGGGCGGGGTGCCGCCTTCGCCGACCGCCTTGATCGCCTGGAGCAGCAACCGGCGCATATGGACGATCGCCTTGTCGGCGGGGCCGAGGTGTTCCCCGAGGCGATTGACGATCCGCCCCATGCTCTCCTGGATCGCCCGGTCCTGGACGTTGACGCCGTCGATCCCGGTGTAGCTCTCGGTTTTCTGCACTGCGCGGTCGATCAGGTAGTTGTTGTCGAGCCGCGCCTTCGAGCGGAAATTCGTCTGGTCGACATGGATCGGCCCGTTGCCGAGGCCTTTTTCGAGGCGGTCGACCTCGTCGAGCGCGTCGGATTTGCTGTAGCACCAATTGTAGACCATGCAGGTGCCGTCATCGATCGGGACCCAGATGTGGCCGGCATCGGTCGGCAACCCGCGCTCCGAAGTCGAATAGCGGATCTGGTGGAACGGCATGATGAAATGATAGGTGCGGACATGCATCTCGTCGTCGCCGAGCCGCCTGATGCCGGCATACTGGTAGCCGTAATCGGTGATATCGACGACGAGCGAGGGGGCGCCGGCGCGGACATAGGGGTTCGACGGCTTGACGCCGCCGCGCCTGGCGTCGTCCTTCAGCAGCCGGTGCATGATCGGCGCATGCGAGGTGTCGAGCCCGCCTTCCAATGCCTGCAGCCAGTTGCATTCCTGGACGACCTTGGTGACGTGGCGGTGCGACTCGGGCGCCTGGGTCCAGGCGAATTTGGGCGGCGCCGGGATCTTTTCGGGCGGCCCCATATAGGCCCAGACGATGCCGCCATGTTCGACGGTCGGGTAATGGGTGATGTGGATTCTGT
>CAYMRQ010000293.1:0-2302 GCA_964392845.1 uncultured Rhizobium sp. | reverse complement strand
GCCGTCGACGTCGAATTTCCAGCCGTGATAGACGCAGCGCAGCCCGCATTCCTCGTTGCGCCCGAAAAACAGCGAGACCCGCCGGTGCGGGCAGAATTCCTCGAAGAGGCCAATGCGGCCGTCGCTGTCGCGGAAGGCGACGAGATCCTCGCCCAAGAGCCGGACCCGCACCGGCGGGCCATCGGGCTCGGCGATCTCATGCGACAGGCAGGCCGGGATCCAATAGAGCCGCATCGTCTTGCCCATCGGGGTCTGCGGCCCAATGCGGGTCAGACGCTCGTTTTCCGCGCGTGGCAACATCATAATCCTCCCAAACGGACCGCTTCCGTCCCGGCCGCTCTTTCGCGAGGCGGGCGAGACGCCCGCGGTCCTTACGCGGCAACGCCGCTCGGCAGTCGCCCGCCGCGGCCGTGGGGCAGCGTGTGAAGCTTCAAGGGGACCGGGTTGCCGAGCCAGATCGCGTAGAGGCTGTGGTCCTCGACCGCGTCCAGCGTCAGCGGGTGGACCAGCACGTCGAGCCCGTCGCGGTTCAGCATCAGATACGGCACGACATGCTCGAACTGGTCGGGCTTGAAGACAATGAGAACATTGCTGATCGGATGCGGCCCGCGCGGCTCATCGCGGAAGCCGTCGAGTTCGACGCGGAATTTCTCGCCGACCGCCGCACACACCCGCTCGGCGACCCCGCGGGTCTTTGCCGGATCGTAATAGATATGCGCGTGATAGCCCAGGTTCGCGACGGATTCTGCGGTGCGCTCGGTCATCGTGCAGGCTCCCTTTCGGGCTAGGGTGGCATGCGGCATTTTTGCACAGCCCGGGGGCGTTGCCTACCGTCTTGCCGCATCACGCCGCGAGCCTCTCCACCTCGCGCACCAGGTCGGCGGCGCGCTCGCCGATCATGATCGTCGCGGCGTTGGTGTTGCCGGAGACGACCGTCGGCATGATCGAGGCGTCGGCGACGCGCAGACCCTCGACCCCGCGTACCCGCAATTCGGGGTCGACCACCGCCATCGCATCGACCCCCATCTTGCAGGTGCTGGTCGGATGGAACACCGTGCCGCCGCGCCGACGGGCGAAATCCAGCAGCTCGTCATCGCTTTGCACCGCCGCGCCGGGGAGGAATTCCGACTCGAGAAAGGGTTGCATGTGCGGGCTGGCGAGGATGCGGCGGCACAGCTTCAGCCCGTCGACGATGGTGCGCTGGTCGGTCTCGGCGCTGAGATAATTGGGGTACATCGCCGGCGGGTCGGCCGGGTTGGCGCTCTTCAAGGTGATCCGGCCGCGGCTTTCCGGGCGCAGCTGATAGGCGATCATGCTGAAGCCCGACCAGGGATGCAGCCCGTCCTGCGGCCGCTCCGCGCTGAACGGCTGGATCGACAGCTTGACATCGGGCGAGGCGAGCTCCGGCCGGGTGCGCGCGAACAATGCCGCCGGCGAGGTGCACATCGCCAAGGGGCCGCTGCGGAACATCAGGTATTGCAGCCCGACCTTGAGCTTTTTGACGTTGCTCTGCATCACGTCGTTGACGGTGATCGGCAGCCGGCATTTGAGCTTGAGCGGCGCCGAGTAATGGTCCTGCAGGCTCTGCCCGACCCCCGCCAGATTCTGTACCACCGGGATGCCGAGCGCCGCCAGATGCGCCTCGGGCCCGATGCCGGACAGCATCAGCAATTGCGGCGAGTTGACCGCGCCGCCGCACAGGATGATCTCGCGCGCGGCGCGGGCCGTCCAGATCTCGCCGCCGCGGCGAAAGCTGATGCCGACCGCGCGATGCCCGTCGAACAGGATTTTCTCGGTCAGCGCCTCGGTGATGACGCGCAGATTGGGGCGTTGCATCGCCGGGCGCAGATAGCCGACGGCGGTCGAGCAGCGCCGCCCGTTGCGCGTCGTCGTCTGGTGATAGCCGACGCCTTCCTGGCCCGCCCCGTTGAAATCGTCGTTGCGCGGGAAGCCCAGCCCGAGCGCGCTGGCGATAAAGGCTTCGCAGATCGGGTGGTGGTCGGGCACGTCGGAGACGCAGAGCGGGCCGCCCGAGCCGTGGAATTCGTCGGCGCCGCGGGTCTGGTGCTCGGCGCGCTTGAAATAGGGGAGCACATCGGCCGACGACCAGCCGCTATTGCCGAGCTGGCGCCAATGGTCGAAATCCTCGGCCTGGCCACGGATATAGACCATGCCGTTGATCGAGCTGGAGCCGCCGAGCACCTTGCCGCGCGGCCAGAACACGCGGCGGTCGGCGGCGCCGGGGTCGGGCTCGGTCTCGTAGCACCAGTTGACGCTGGGGTCGGCGAAGGTCTTGCCGAAG
>CAYMRQ010000292.1:0-4969 GCA_964392845.1 uncultured Rhizobium sp. | reverse complement strand
CCGCGGGCCGTCACGCTGCCAGGCGAAAACCTGAGTCCGACAGGCTGCTAGCCTGTTGTATTCGATGACTGCCTCGATCGGCAGCCATAGCGGCTCATTTGGCAAGGGCGGCCCGGATTTTTGGGAACCTCGCGATGAACTCGCGACTTAGCGCCGCATGGTCGATCTCGCCCTTCACGGGACGCGCGCGCAGAGGTTTCTTTGCCTCGTGGCGCTGCTTTGCGGCCGGCTTGGCGGAGGTCTCGTCGCGGTCGATCGTATCCATGACATCACTCGTGTTCTTCCGGCTGCAATGTGCGACCGCACGCGGCTGACCGCAAGGCCGCCTTGCCTCTACTCCGCCGCTGCCTTCTCCGGCGGGCGCACGTATTTGTCGCGCATGGTGACGAACTCCTCGGCGGCGCTGGGGTGGATGCCGATCGTCTGGTCGAACTGCTGCTTGGTTGCGCCGCATTTGATCGCGATCGCCAGGCCCTGCACGATCTCGGGCGCATCGACGCCGAGCATGTGGCAGCCGACCACCCGGTCGGTCTTGGCGTCGACCACCAGCTTCATGAAGGTGCGCTCGTCGCGCCCGGACAGCGTGTTCTTCATCGGCTTGAAGCGCGCCTGGAAGATATCGACCTCGCCGTATTGCAGGCGCGCCTCTTCTTCGTTCAACCCGACCACACTGACCGGCGGCTGGCTGAACACCGCCGACGGCACGCCGGCGTGGTCCATCCTCATGGGATTGTTGTTGTAGAGCGTCTCGGCGATGGCGCGGCCTTCGGCGATCGCCACCGGGGTCAGGTTGATCCGGTCGGTCACGTCGCCGACGGCATAGATGTTCGGCACGCTCGAGCGCTGCCATTCATCGACGACGACCGCCTCGTTTTTGTTTAGCGCGACGCCGATTTCCGCGAGGCCCATCCCCCTGGTGTTGGGTTTGCGCCCGGTCGCGTACATGACGCAATCGGTCTCGATCCGCTTGCCGTCGGTGGTGGTGACGGTGTAGCCGCCGGCGGATTTGTCGATGCGGGCGGTAGTCTTCTCGATGCGAGAGACCTGGGTCCCGCCGCGGATATCGATGCCGCGGCCGCGCATCTCCTGGCCGAGATAAATGCGGATGTCTTCGTCGAACCCGCGCAAGACCTCCTCGCGCCGGATTATTTCGATAACCTCGCTGCCGAACCCGTTGAAGATCCCGGCGAACTCGACCGCGATGTAGCCGCCGCCGACAATGACGACGCGCTTTGGCAGCACGGCCAAATCGAGCGCCTCGTTCGACGAGATCACATGCTCGATGCCGGGGATGGCAGGGGTTTCCGGCCAGCCGCCGACCGCGATCAGGATGTTCTCGGCGGTGTAGGGGCGGCCGGCGACCTCGACGGTGTGCGGATCGACGAGGATGCCGCGGCCGTCGATGACCTCGACATGGGCGTTGTTGAGCATGTTGATATAGATCTGCGACAGCCGGCCGATCTCCTTGTCCTTGGCGGCGATCAGCGCCGGCCAGTCGAATTCGGCCGGCTTCACGCTCCAGCCGAAGCCGGCGGCGTCGGCGAACGCATCGGCGAATTGCGCGCCATAGACCAGGAGCTTTTTCGGCACGCAGCCGCGCAGGACGCAGGTGCCGCCGACCCGCAATTCCTCGACGATCGCAACGCGCGCACCATAGGCGCCGGCGCGGCGCGAACTGGCGACGCCGCCCGAGCCGGCGCCGATCGTGATCATGTCGAAATCATAGCGCGGCATGATCGTCCACTCCGATGCTGGGTTATCCGAGCTTCTGGTTGTCACAAGAGGGCGCCCGCCGCAAGCCCGGCGCGTGCTACGACGCGCTAAAGCCCGATCAGCACCGCCAACTTGCTGCGCACGTCTTCAAGAATTGCCGCGGGAACCTTCCCCGCATAGAGAATGGGCCGCGCCAAGGTGTCGATGCTGCGCACATGACTGGCCAGAATCTCGCCGGAAATCGGCAATCCCGGCGGCAGCACGACGCTGGTGCCGAAGGGCCGAACACGCGAAATTATCGGGCAAACGATCGCAAATTCGGTTGTTTGGCAGAATTCCGCCGGCGATATGACCAGAGCCGGGCGTCGGCCGCTTTGCCCGCGCCCGACGCGGGGATCGAAATCGGTCCAGATCAGGTCGCCGGCTTCGGGAGCATAAGCCATCAGCTCACTCGACGGTCTCGCGGCCCTTGTCCGGCCCCCAATCGAACACCTCGCGCATCGCCTCCGGCGTCATTCCCTTGAGCAGATCAGCCAGGACATAATGCGGACGGGCCGGCGTAATAATGATCCGGCCGCCTTCCGCCTCTATTTCAACCCGCGCGCCCTCGCACAGCCCGGTGCGCGACGCGATGTCCTTGGGAATGCGCAGCCCCAGGCTGTTGCCCCAGCGTGCGAGCACCACTTGCATCGGAAATCTCCTTCGCGGACGCGATATACATAGAATATCCGGTCCGGGAAGCCAAGTCAGCGGTCGATGCCCCCATGGACCGCGAATTGCCCTTTGCGTAGCATGCAAGTCGTATTCGAAGCGGTGCGACAGACATGCGGGTCCGATCATTAGGGCGGCGCGGGTTTATCACCGTCCTCGGCGGGGCGGCGGCATGGCCACTGGCCGGGCACGCCCAGCAGCCCACGCGGGTTCGCCACGTCGGCGTGTTGATTCCTATCCGCGAGAACGACCCGATCGCTCGTACAATGGTGACCGCTTTTGCGCAGGCGCTAGGGGCTTTCGGGTGGGTCGAGGGTAGGAATATCCGGATCGACTACCGATTTGCCGCGGGCGATCCGACTCTCTTCAAAACTTATGCAACAGAACTGGTTGGCCTGATGCCGGACGCGATTCTCGCCAGCACCCCGCCGGCGATCACGGCGGTGCGGCAGCAGACGCGCACGATACCGATCGTTTTCGTACTTGTTATCGATCCTGTCGGGCAAGGCTTTGTGCAGAGCCTCGCGCGACCCGGCAGCAACATGACGGGGTTCAGCTCTCTCGACGCGCCGCTGATCGGAAAATGGCTGCAATTGCTCAAGGAGATCGCGCCTCGTGTCACGCGGGTCGCTGTCATCTTCAACCCTGACAACTCGCCCGCTGCGTTGCTCAACATGCTCAACCGCGCGATCGAGGCCGCCGCCCCATCCGTCGGGGTGATGGTGACGCTTGCTCCGGTGCGCGATGATGCGGCGATCGAAGGAACCATCGCTGCCCAGGCGCGCGAGCCGGGAGGCGCCCTGATCACTTTGCCGGACGCCTTCAACGCCACCCATCGCGATGTGATTATCGCCGCCGCAGCCCGGCACAGTTTGCCCCTAATGGGCTTTGCCGATTTTTTCCCCAGGGCTGGCGGCCTGATGTCCTACTGGTTCGACCCAGTCGACGTGTACGCGCAGGCGGCTTCCTACATCGACCGCATCCTCAGGGGCGCCAGTCCGGCCGATCTCCCGGTCCAGCAGCCAGTGAAATTCTCGCTGGTCATCAACCTGAGGACCGCCAAGGCGCTCGGCCTCACGGTCCCGCAATCGATCCTGCAGCGCGCCGACGAGGTGATCGAGTAACCTTGCGCCGAATGACTCCTACCGGTCGATGCCGCCTAACCGGGCGAGGGCCGGCGCGCGGCACAAGCGGTGCCCCGCCGCCTTGCCCGCAGCGATCAAAAGGCGCAGCCTGACCAATGCGACCCGAGCTGTACGGGGCGTGGCTAAAAACTGAGGGAACAGGCAACGGGAGGAAAGCATGGCGATCTTTATTACCCAGGGCCGTTTTACGCGCGAATACCTGAAGGGCGGCCTCGCCAAGCCGGAAGACCGGCAAGCGGCCATTGCGCGGCTGTGCGAGCAGGCGGGCGGCAAGCTCATCAGCCTCTATTTCACGCTCGGCCAATACGATTTCGCCGTGATCTCGGAGATGCCCGACGCACAGGCGGCGTCGGTGCTGTCCTTGGTTGCCGCGGGCGGCGGCGGCATCGAGGGCGTGGTGACGACCCAGGCTTTTACCCCCGCCGAGGGCAAAGCGCTGTTCGAGAGGGCCGGCCGGCTCGCCGGGAGCTACAAGCCGATGGGCGCCGCCTGATCCGGCTGCCTCGCGCTCCGTTCCGGGGGATTAGCGCAAATTCTGGTTACGCCGTCTCGCGTTGTGCCAGCCCCTCACCCTCCCGCGCTTCGCGCGGGTCCCTCCCTCTCCCCGCGGCCGCGGGGAGAGGGCTGGGGTGAGGGGCCGGCACCGGCGGATCAACCCGATCGGAATTCGCGCTAGCGGTCGATGCCGCCGAGGCAGAGGTATTTGACCTCGAGGAACTCCTCGATGCCGTAGTGCGAGCCTTCCCGGCCGATGCCGCTTTCCTTCATGCCGCCGAACGGGGCGATCTCGGTCGAGATGATGCCTTCGTTGATGCCGACGATGCCGTATTCCAAGGCCTCGGCGACCCGCCAGATGCGGCCGATGTCGCGGCTGTAGAAATAGGCGGCGAGGCCGAACTCGGTGTCGTTGGCCATCCTGATCGCCTCGGCCTCGGTCTTGAAGCGGTAGAGCGGCGCGACCGGGCCGAAGGTCTCCTCCCTTGTGATCAGCATGTCGGTCGTCACCCCGGTCAGGACGGTCGGCTCGAAAAAGCTGCCGCCGAGCGCATGGCGCTTGCCGCCGATGACGATCTTGGCGCCTTTCTTCAGCGCGTCGGCGATGTGGGTCTCGACCTTCTCGATGGCTTTCATGTCAATCAATGGGCCGATCACCGCGCCTGCCTCGAAGCCTTGCGCGACCTTCATCGCCCCGGCCGCCTCGGCCAGGCGCCTGGTGAAGGCGTCGTAGACCCCGTCCTGCACCAGGATGCGGTTGGCGCAGACGCAGGTCTGGCCGGCATTCCGGTATTTCGAGGCGATCGCGCCCCTGACCGCCATCTCGATGTCGGCGTCGTCGAAGACGATGAACGGCGCGTTGCCGCCCAATTCGAGCGACATTTTCTTCACCGTCCCGGCGGATT
>CAYMRQ010000291.1:0-5009 GCA_964392845.1 uncultured Rhizobium sp. | reverse complement strand
ATAAGCCCCTCAGCTACAAAATGTTGATTTCACCGGAAGCAAAGGCATAAGCCTTCCCTCCTAATCTTGGAAGAGGACCAAGCTCCCAAAACAACATTTTTTTGTTTGCAAAAACCTGCTCTATGTACCGGTTTTGTGTAAAACTGACAATAAGATCAGGATCAAATTTATTTGAAATTTCATCTAGCAAGTTCAAAAGAGCGAGATTTTTACTCTGTTCTTCGGCGTCGCCAAATAAATCCTGGGCATAGACGTGACGCTCGTACTTGAACGGCGCAAGCAGCGCCCTCGGACTCGCAGGGTAGAAACAGCAAGCCCCCGTTCCCAAACGGTCGGCAAGGGCGCGACATAGCCACGGACTGGACGCGAAACCGAGGCGAAGAGAATTCTGAGGTTGTTGTCCAATAATCATTGCAATCCAGTCAATCCACGGGGACAGCAACAGCGGATTATCCCTGAAGCAGACTGGCTCGATATAAAAAAGCAGGGATATCGGCTTCATACGATCAAATCTCCGGTCTTTCCACCACTCGGTCAAAATGCGGACTCTCGCCGGTTACGCGAATAGGAGATCGCAAACCATCCGGCAAATCGCCGCAACAGGGTTACAGCTATTTCGCAGCTGCACAATCGTTCGGAAGGCGCCGCGCTCCAGAAAAGGCACAACCCGGACATGGGTACGTCCGCTCCGAAGATGACGACGGGAACGCCCGCTTTCCTGAATTCAGCCGCCGCTCACTCGATCACCTTGTCGGCGCGCGCGAGCAGTGATTGCGGCACGGTGAGGCCGAGCGCCTTCGCGGTTTTGAGATTGATGACCAGCTCGAACTTGGTCGGCTGCTGCACCGGCAAATCGGCGGGCTTGTCGCCCTTTAGAATCCGGCCCGAATAGACGCCCATCACGCGGAACGCGTCGGTACTGCTGGTGGCGTAGCTCATCAGGCCGCCCGCTATAGCACCCTCGCGGTAGGGGAAGAGCGTGGGCAGCGCGTGCCGCACCGCGAACGCGATGAGTTGCTGCGACCGGCTCCTGATGAATGCGTCGGGGTGAACCAGAAGAGCGCCGACCCGCTGTTCGGCGAGGGTTGTGAAAGCCGTGACGATGTCCCGTTCGCTGGCTTCGACGACAACCAGTTTCCGGCCAAGCGCGTTCGCCGTTGCACGCACCCCTCTCGTGTCGGCTTCCGTATTGGGATTGTTCGGGTTCACGAGGAAAGCGATCAAGTTCGCGGTAGGCACCATCTCGAGCAACAGCTGCACCCGCTTCGGAATGAGATCGTTGGTCAATCCGGTCACACCCGTGAGGTTGCCGCCGGGCCGGCTGAGGCTGGCAACGAGACCGTTCTTCACCGGATCGGCGCCACTCAGGAAAACGACGGGAATTGTCGTGGTCAGCGCCTTGGCCGCGAGGGCCACGACGTTGCCGGCCGGGACGATCACGCCCGCCTGGAGACGCACAAATTCGGCGACCAACGCGGGCAACTGGTCATAGCGACCCTCGGCCCAGCGGTATTCGATCGCGACGTTCTGGCCCTCGACATAGCCGGCTTCCCTCAGGCCAGATTGCCCGCCGTTTCCGGTTTCGCAGGGCCGAGAAAGCCGATCAACGGCATCGGCTTCTGCTGCGAGCGGGCGGCGAGCGGCCACGGGATTCCGCCGCCCAACAGCGCCAGGAGTGCCCGCCGATTCATTTTTTGGCCTCCGCATCGGCGCTTGCGAGCACCGCGTTGATCAGCACGTTGCAGCCGGCGGTCAGATCGTCGGGCTTGGCGTCCTCGATCTCGTTATGGCTGATGCCGCCGACGCAGGGGACGAAGATCATCGCGGCCGGCGCGACCCGCGCCATGTAGACCGCGTCGTGCCCGGCGCCGCTGATGATGTCCTGATGCTTGTAGCCCTGCGCCGTAGCGGCCTCGCGCACCGCGCTGACGAGGCGCCGGTCGAACGGGGTCGGCGGGAAGTACCAGAACTCCTCGACCGTGACGTCGAGGTTCTGCGTTGCCGCGGCCGCGGCGCAGGCCTCGCGCAATTCGCGGTCCATTGCGGTCAGCACGGCGTCTTCGGGGTGGCGGAAATCGACCGTGAAGAACACCTGGCCGGGGATCGTGTTGCGCGAATTGGGGCTGACCTGGACAAAGCCGACCGTGGCGCAGGCATAGGGCGCGTGGGCGTGGCCGATCTTGTTGACCGCGTCGATCATCCGGGCCGCGCCAACCAGGGCGTCGCGGCGGCGCGGCATCGGGGTCGGCCCGGCATGGGCCTCCTGGCCGGTGACGGTGATCTCGTACCAGCGCTGGCCCTGCGCCCCGGTCACGATCCCGACCGGCAGGCCGGCGACTTCGAGGATCGGCCCCTGCTCGATATGCGCCTCGAAATAGGCCGCGACCTTGCGTCCAGCGCCTGGGCGTCCAGCACCTGGGCGCCCGCCGACCGGCGCCTTCCCGGCAAAGCCGATGCGTTCCAATTCGGCGCCGAGTGTCACGCCGCTGACATTGTCCGGCCGCGCGAGGCCGTAGGCGAGGTCGAACACGCCGGCGAAAACCCCCGAGCCGACCATCGCCGGGGAAAACCGCGAGCCCTCCTCATTGGTCCAGGCGACGATCTCTATCGGCGCCTCGGTCTCGTAGGCGAGGTCGTTCAAGGTGCGCACGATTTCGAGCCCGGCCATCACGCCATAGGCGCCGTCGAATTTGCCCCCCGTCGGCTGGGTGTCGAGATGGCTGCCGGCCATGACCGGCGGCAGATCGGGGTTGCGACCGGGCCGGCGGGCGAAGACGTTGCCGATTTGGTCGATCGTGACGGCGCAGCCGGCCGCCTCGCACCAGCGGATGAAGAGATGCCGCGCTTCGCCGTCGAGATCGCTCGCGGCGAGCCGGCACACCCCGCCCTTGGCGGTCGCGCCGATCTGCGCCAGCTCCATTAGGCTCGCCCACAGCCGCTCGCCATTCACGGTGAGATTGCGCATGCGTATTTCTTTGATGTTGCAGTCCCCCTCGGGCTCCGGAATTCACGGCAGAACCGGAACCGCGGCCCTCCTCGCGGCATCGGCCAAGGCCCGGTCGTTTGTCGCCAGCGGCAGGCCGAGCCGCATGGCTAAATCCAAATAGGTCGCATCGTATGTCGTGAGACCTTCTGTCCGCGCCAAAATGACAATCGCACCCCATGCCCGGGCGGGTGTCTCGATATCTATACTGATCGGCAGCTGCGCCAGTGCTTCCAGCCGGGCAGCAAGCGCAGCGGCGCTGATCCGGCCGCGCTTCTCCGCCTGCAGCAAGACATTGCCGACCTCGAGATGCCAAAGCCCGGGAACGATGCCGCCATCGTCGCGCACCCGCTCGTAGATCGCGTCCATTTCCGGCGAGGTTTCATCCTCGAAACACCAGCTGAGCGCAACCGAGGAGTCGATGACGATCGCGGTCATGGGCGACCTTCGTCGCGCAACGCCTTCCATGATAAGCCGCCCAGCGTCGTGCCGCGCCGCAACTCCTTAAGTCTCTCGAACGCCTCGTCCGCGCGCTTTCGGTCGAACTTGCCGGCACCGACGAGCCGAGCAATCGGCTTGCCGTGCTTCGTAATCACGACTTCCTCGCCGCCGGCAACGCGCTCAAGCAGCATTGAGAAATGGGTTTTCGCCTTGAATGCCCCAATCGTGATCATAGAGCTGCCAATCCCGTCAATTCTAGTCGGAAATTTAAACCATATCAGCAGCGGACACAAGCTTGTGTCCGCAAGGCACTTGACTAAAGATCCACCCGGCGGCGGGGGACGCGGCATCCAGGACTGGTACCTATTTGAGATTTGAGATCGCCTATCCCGTTCTATCGAAAGAGGTGATCGAGCGCGCCTCGTCGGTGCGCGCCAGCCCGAGGCCGGGAAGGGCATCCGGCCGATGCCAAGGAGGCGCTGCCTCGCCTGCCCGTGGCGACCACTGCGCCCGCGGTGCAGCGAGCGGTTGCCGCGCAATAATTTCGCCGATCAGTAGGAGAAATGCCATGAACGACGCCGCACCCTGGGTCGATCCGGAGCTGATCGCCGCCGGGCAATTGCTGCAGCACAAGGATTTCGTCGTGCCCGATCGCACCGTGACGCCGATGCCGGAAGTGCGCGCCGTACAGGACCGCATCGGCGCCTTTCTCGGCGAAGGTTCGGTGCCGCTGCAGCGCGAGCGCGACCTGTCGCTGCCCGGCCCGAACGGCCAGGTGCCGTGCCGGCTCTACATGCCCGATATCAGCTCCCCTGGGGCCGAGCGCCCGCCGCTCCTGGTCTATGCGCATGGCGGCGCGTTCGTGCAGGGCAGCATCGCGAGCTGGGACCATCTGCTGCGCGACCTCGTGCGCCAGAGCGGCGTCGCTGCGCTGTCGGTCGACTACCGCCTCGCCCCGGAGCACCGCTTCCCGGTCGCCTTCGACGAGATGGTGGCGATGACCCGGCTGGCGGCGCGCGAGGGCGCCGGGCTTGGCATCGACCCGAGCCGCCTCGCGCTCGGCGGCGATTCCGCCGGCGCCAATCTGGCGCTCGCCGCGGCGCTGGCGATGCGCGATGCCGGCGAGATGGCGCTGCGCTTTCAGCTGTTGATCTACGGCTGCTTCACGACCGATTGCGACAGCCCGTCCTGGCAGCGCTTTGGCCAGGGCGCCGGGCTGTCGCAGAGCGGGATGAAGTGGGCCTGGCAGACCTATCTCGAAAAGCCGGAGCAATACCGCGACTGGCGCGCCGCGCCCGGCCTCGGCGACCTCAAGCGGGTGGCGCCGGCACACCTGATCGTCGGCAGCCTCGACCCGCTGCTCGACGACAGCAACAACCTGGCCGCCAAACTCAAGGCGGCCGGCGTGCCCTCCAACCTGACGATCTACCAGGGCATCAATCACGGCTTCATCCGCTATGGCCGGCTGATCGGCACGGCGCGCCGCGCCATCGCCGACTGCGCCGCCATGCTCAAGGCCGGATTGGCGGCAGCCTAGCAGCCTGTCGGACTTAACGGGGCCAGCCGGTGTAGAATCGTGCCATCG
>CAYMRQ010000290.1:2636-5026 GCA_964392845.1 uncultured Rhizobium sp. | reverse complement strand
GCCCTTCCTTTGATTGGTGGAGCCAACCGGGATCGAACCGGTGACCTCTACAATGCCATTGTAGAGGATGCCTGTACGCGGCTTTTCGACGGGCTGCGCTAGTTCACCTAAAACCCTTGAAAATCCGCGCTGTTGACGTGATAGAACGGGTTTGCATGTACGCTCGTTTGCGCTGGACTTCGCGCCGGTTTGCGTCCAAATTGCGTCCAAACCGCGTCCACGGAGAGCACCACAATGCCCAGGCTGACAAAGCGCGTTGTCGATGCGATCCGGCCCGATCCCGGCGGGCGCGAAAGCTTCGTCTGGGATAGCGGCGACGGCGCCTTGAAAGGGTTCGGGGTGCGCGTCGCGCCGGGTGGCACGGCCAGCTACATCGTCTATTACCGGACCCGCGAGGGACGCTCGCGCCGGCTGGTCATCGGCCGGGTGGGCACGTTGACGCCAGATGAGGCGCGCGTGATCGCCGGCGACAAGCTCAAGGAAGTGGCGAAGGGCGGCGATCCCTCGACCGAGCGCCACCGTGCCCGCCGCGAGGCGCTGACGATGGCCGAGCTGGCGGACCTCTACCTTGCCGAGGGGCCGGCCGCCAAACCGAACAAGAAGGCCTCGAGCTGGGCCACTGACCGCTCGAATATCGAGCGCCACGTCAAGCCGCTACTGGGCCGGAAGCTCGCCGCGGCACTGACGCATGACGACGTGGTGAAATTCCAGCGGGACGTTGCCGCCGGCAAAAGCAAGGCGGATATCAAGACCAAGAAGCGCGGCCGGGCGATCGTCGATGGCGGGCCTGGTACCGCGGCGCGCTCGCTCGCCGTGCTCGGGGCGATGCTCGAATGGGCCGCCCATCCCGACCGCAAGCTGATCCCGGCGAACCCGGCGAAGGGCGTCAAGCTGCTCAAAGGCGGCAAGCGCGAGCGGTTCCTGTCGGAGGCCGAGCTTGCCAAGCTCGCCGACGCGCTGGCGACGATGGAGGGCGAGCACCGACTGAACCCGACCGCGACGGCGGCGATCCGGCTGTTGCTGCTGAGCGGCTGCCGCAAGTCGGAGATCCTGTCGCTGCGATGGGAATGGGTCGATATCGAGCGCGGCGTTCTGCGGCTCCCCGATAGCAAGACCGGGGCCAAGGTGGTACCGCTCGGGGCGGCGGCCGTGAAGCTGCTCGCCGAGCTGCCGCGCCGCGACGACTACGTGCTGCCGGCCGCGATCGGGACGGGCCACTACACTGGGTTGCAGAAGGATTGGGGGCGGGTGCGAGCGCGCGCCGGCTTGGCCGGCGTCCGGGTGCATGATCTGCGGCACAGCTTCGCGTCGTTCGCCGTCGCCGACGGCAACAGCCTGTTCCTGATCGGCAAGGTGCTCGGGCACAAGCAGGCACGCACGACGGAAATCTATGCTCACCTGGCCGACGATCCGATCCGCGCCGTCGCCGACCGCACCGCGGCCCGGATCGCCGCTGCAATGGCGCCGGGCGCCGACCGTGACCGCGCCGCGCTCAACGTCGTGCCGCTGCGCGGTGGCCGGCCGTGAGCACGCGACCGGGGAGCATCTGGCTAATAGACGACAAATCGCCGTCCGCCGCCGTCCACATGTCCGAAGCTACTGAAACGGCAAGTTTTTCACCGTCCGGCCATGGCGTCCGTTTGCCGTCCGCCGTCAACCCGTCGCCGTCCAATCTCGTCGAGCGGCACACCGGTCGGCGCCCTTGCCGCTGTCGCGGTTCGGCAGTCGCCGAAGACGCCGGCTTCAGCGGCGCCTTCGTCAGCGCCGCCCAAGCGCCAAAGGGGGGTACCCCGGTTTCTCGCCGCGTGCGTTGTCCCGCACCCCTGGCAGAGTGCTTTGCCGATTTTTGGGGGTTTTGGAAAGGCAGCGCGAAGAGTCGAGCATCCACAGCCGACCCAAGCACCCCGCGATCGGCATGTCCGCTGCGACGAACTCGATAGCCCCGGACGCAAGCCCCAGCAAGCCCGAGATCGTCTGCGCTTGCCTGCTGTCACACGATCGGCGATCGTCGCCGATGGCGCTCTCCGCGCGGAGCACGGCATGGACGGGTCGGAAACCGGTGATTTGAGCCTGCTCGGCATCGGCCTCTATACCGTGCCCGAGGCGGCGCGTCTTACCGGTGTGTCGCAGGGCCGCCTCCGCCGTTGGCTGCGCGGCTACACCTACCGCAGCGGCGAGGGACGGGCGGCGGCAAAGCCGGTGTGGCAACGCCAACTGCCGGAGATCGACGGCACGCTCGGCCTCGGTTTCCTCGATTTGATGGAGGCGCGGTTCGTCGACGCGTTCCGAAAGGCCAACGTCCCGTGGCGCGTAATCCGGCTGGGCGCCGAGCGAGCGCGCGAGCTGCATGGCGGCGATCATCCCTTTTCATCGCCGCGGTTTCGCACTGA
>CAYMRQ010000290.1:0-2626 GCA_964392845.1 uncultured Rhizobium sp. | reverse complement strand
GAGATCATCGACAAGGCCGGCGAACCGCAGCTTCTCGACCTGGTGAGAAGCCAGTTCGCGTTCGCCCGCGTCATCGGCCCGAGCCTTTATGCCGGGATCGAGTTCTCCAATAGCGACATGCCAGTGCGCTGGTGGCCGCTCGGCCGGCACACCCTTATCGTCATCGACCCGACCCGCTCGTTCGGCCAGCCGATTGTCAGCGATGCCGGCATCCCGACCGGCGCGCTCGCCGATGCCGTCGCAGCCGAGGGCTCGGTTGCGAAAGTCGCGCGGCTGTTTCGGTTGACGCCGCAATCAGTGCATGCGGCGCTACGGTTCGAGCAACGGCTTGCCGACCGGCTTGCGGCTTGAAGGTCTTCATCGATAACAACCTCTCGCCCTATCTCGCCCACGCGCTGAATACGCTGCTTGAACCGGAGGGCGATCAGGTCATCCACCTGACCGACCGTTTCCCGCCTGATACCGAGGATCGCGTCTGGATCGACGCTCTCGCCGGCGAGGGCGGCTGGGTCGTCATCTCCGCTGACCGGCGCATCGATCGCAACAGGCTGGAGCGCGAGGCCTGGCGGCGCAGCCGGCTTGTCGTGTTCTTCCTCGGCCCACAATGGCGGCGGGCGCGGAACATCGAGATCGCCTGGCGGCTGCTGCGGTGGTGGCCGCGCATCGAGGAACAGGTGCGCCTTGTCGCGGCACCGGCTGCGTTCGAGCTGCCGTTGGCGTACGGCTCCGGGCGCTTGCGGGTCTTGCGCCGGTAGCCTCCGGCGCCGCTGCGCTGTGACAGGGGTGCCCCGGTTTTTGCGCCGCCCGTGCGGCGCGCACCTGTGCCAGTGTGCTTTTGGACCCACCTGGGAGTTTTTGACGAGCGCGCCGATCTATCATCCGCGCGACATGGGGCGCGGCGCCGGAGCCGAGCGCCGGTCCGCTCTCGACCGCGCCGGCCTGATCATCGATACTCGTTGAAGCCGTTGCGGACAGGATCGGCTCGCGAGGGCTGGCGGAAGGCGGGTTGCGATGGGAGTCAAAGTTGGATGCACGCCGCGAAGCGAAGTGCTCGAAGGCGAACTGAACGATGCGCTCTTCGCCGCGAATTTCGGCCGGCTGATCCGCTACGAGGGGCCGACGGTTTACCGCGAGCCCGCAAACTTCTTCCGGAACACCTTCCCCACGGAAGCCCTTTGCAGCCTGTGCCAACGCGTGTTCGGGCCGCTCGCAAATCCGGCCGAGGCGGGGCGGTTCTTCCGGCTATCGACGGGCTTCGGGGGTGGCAAAACGCACGCACTGATGTCCCTGTGGCATCTGGCCCGGAACATTGCCGATCCGACGATGGGCGCCCATCTGCTGGCGCCGGCAGGAAGACCCGCTGAGGTTCGCGTCGTCGGTGTCGACGCCGAGGGCGCCGGCTACCCGATATTCGCTCGCCATGGCGATCAAGAAGCCCGGAGCCTCGCCGCGGAATTGGCTTTCCAGCTTGGCGGCCCGAGCGCACTGAACGCCTTCGGCCCGTTCAATGCCGCTGCGGCCTGTCCCGACGAGGCAACGGTGGATGGGCTGTTGCCGAAGAACACCCCAATCCTGATTCTGCTGGACGAACTCGTTCTGCACATGGACAAGCTGACCGAGCAGGAAGTCGGAAACCTGTTGGGGTTTCTTCGCATCCTGATAACGGCGGTGACCGGCCGGCCGCAAGCGGTACTGGTTATGACCGACCCGAAAGACCAGCCGAGCGGCGGAGACAACACCGCCAAGTTGATGCGCTTGGCGCGCGAGTTCGAGCAGCAGACCGGCCGCCAGGCGACGATTATCGAGCCGATCGGCAATCAGTCAGCGCAGGTCATCGTTCATCGCTTGTTCGAACAGGTGAAGCCGGACGTAACGGCAAAGGCGTCGGCCGACTATTTCTCGCTCTATCGCCGCGTCGCCGACGATCATCCGACACTCATACCCGAGGCGGCGCGCACCAAGGAATATGCGGACGGCATTCGTAACAGCTACCCGTTTCATCCGCGACTCATGGATACGGCCGAGAACCGCCTGCGGGTTATGCCGGATTACAATCTTTCGCGCGGCACGCTGCGGCTGTTCGCCCGCATGGTTCGCGATTTATGGGACGATCCGGCCCGCGACCCGGAGCTGATTACGGCGGGGGACATCGACTGGTCGAGCCCGCGCATCCAGACGGATTTGCTGAATCGCCTGGACCGCGAGAGGTTCAAGGCCGCTGTCGGCGCCGATATCGAAGGGCATGCGCACGATCTCGACGGAGGCAAGTGGGGAGTCCATCGCCGGGTCGCATCGGCGCTGCTCCTCGAAAGCTTACCGCTGGAAGGAAATAGCGGGCTCGATCCCGCCGAGTTGACCCTTGCGGTCGTGCGGCCCGACGAGGCTGGGAACGAGCCGGCCGAAGCCTTGGACCGGCTCAGCGGCACGTGCTGGCACCTGTACCCGATGAGCGCCTCCGCGAATGGCTGGCAATTCCGTTATGAGCCCAACATCCTGAAGCAGATCGTGCAGCGCATGGGCCAGGTCTCGCGCGACGACGCGCTGGATCGGCTGCGCACCGATGTTCAGAAATCCTTTCAGGGCGCGTTCGCCAAGCTGCTGCCCTGGCCGCCCAACGCGAAAGCCA
>CAYMRQ010000289.1:0-5049 GCA_964392845.1 uncultured Rhizobium sp. | reverse complement strand
TCGTCCCGACGTTGCAGTGCGGCTTCGTCCGCGCAAACCTCGCCTTGCCCATCGCTGCGGCTTCCTATGAAAAAGAGGAACACAATTGCGTTGGAGCGGCTGGAGCGGGTGATGGGAATCGGACCCACGTAGCCAGCTTGGAAGGCTGGTGCTCTACCATTGAGCTACACCCGCCTGATCCGCCGCTTGCCGACCCACCGACCCCCCTCGGTCCAATGCCCCCGCGAGAAAACACCGCGCGAAGCGCTGGTGGAGGGGGTAGGATTCGAACCTACGTAGGCATTCGCCGGCAGATTTACAGTCTGCTGCCTTTAACCACTCGGCCACCCCTCCGCGATACGCGAGCCGCCCGGGGGCCGCGGATCGCGGGTCATAAGAGCTTCACCCCGGTTTGTCAACACGCCGAGGCCCGCTTTGCGAACGCCAAATCCGCCCCATCGGAGCTCCCGCCGGCGAGCCCCCAAAGGCGCGCCGCCGCGGCCTGCCGCTATGCGCGACGCCCGCACGGCGATGCCGGCAGGGCTCGCGCGCGAACGGGGCGAAACCTGGCTTTACGGGCGCCATGCGGTCGCCGCGGCGCTGGCCAATCCGCAGCGAAGCTGGCGCCGGCTGGCCATCCTTGCCGGCCAGGAAACCGAGGCCGCCGCGCTCGTCCTCGCCGCGCGCGCCGAGCGCCGAGGCGCAAGACCGGGACCAGCGGGCGAGGCCGTCCAGGTGCTGGACCGGGCTGCGTTCGACAGGCTCTTGCCCGAAGGCGCGGTGCATCAGGGCTGGGCGCTAGCGGTCGAGCCGCTCGACGCGGCCGATCTCGACGATGTGCTGCGAGCGGTGGCAGCCGGCCCGGGGAGTCCGCCGGGGAGTTCGCCGGGGCGCTCGATCGTCATCGTCCTCGACCAGGTCACCGACCCGCACAATGTCGGCGCGGTGCTGCGCTCGGCCGCCGCCTTCGGCGCCGCCGCGGTGATCCTGGCCGCGCACGGCGCGCCGCCGGTCACCGGCGTGCTCGCCAAGGCCGCTTCGGGCGCGCTCGACTGCGTGAAGCTGGTCCGCGTGGTCAATCTGGCGCGCGCGCTCGACCGGCTGAAGGAGGAAGGCTACTGGTGCTGCGGGCTTGACGAGAGCGCACCAGCAACGCTCGCGACGCTCGATCTCGGAGCGCGCGTGGTGCTGGTTCTCGGTTCGGAGGGCGGCGGGCTGCGCCGCCTCGTGCGCGAGCATTGCGACTATCTCGCCCGGCTGCCGACGCTTCCGGCATTGCCCAGCCTCAACGTCTCGAACGCCGCGGCGATTGCGCTCTACGAGCTGGTGCGCAGCGATGTTCCGGGCTGACCAGCCGGCTTGCTCCGGGCCGGGCGCTCTTCTACGATGCGCCGACGCACGCAGCGCAGGAGGTTCCCATGCCAGACGACGTCGTAACCCTGAGCCAGAAATCGGCGATGAAGGTAGGCCATTCGACCGCGAAAAACCCAGTGATGGTCGAAGGCCGCCGCGATTTCTTCACCTACCGCGATCTCGCCGTCAAGGACGCCAGCAAGGGCCAGATGCGCGCCCAGCTCACCAAGGCCAAGACCGGCATGACCCAGCCGACCGGGTGGCATTACCATGTCTGCGACAACCAGTTCGTCTACGTGCTGGGTGGCTGGGTCGAGCTCGAATTCGAGACCGGCGAGATGCTGCGCCTCGGAGCCGGCGACACGGTCTACATTCCGGGCGGCCTGAAGCACAACGAGCTGCGCACCTCGGACGATTTCGAGATCCTCGAAATATCGACGCCGGGCGAGATCGGCACAGTGACCTGCGACAAGCCGGCCGCCTGAAGCTGAGCTTGGGACCGCGGCTGTCCCGGCCGCATGCGGGCGGGACGCCCGCGGTCCGGAGTTGCGCCTGCATCGCCGGCTCCGCTCCGCTATCGGTGCGCTGATCAGCGCCGCCGGTGGCTTGGCGGTGCTCGCGATGTGCCGATTGGCGCAGCGGCGGTTCGGGCTGCGGCGCCGCCCGAACCGTATGCTCAATTGTCGTCCCGGCGAAGGCCGGGACCCACTGGCCCGAGCCCGAGACGGTTGAACCATGGATCCCAGCCTTCGCCGGGATGACGATTTAATGTGATGGCGCTCAGCCCCACAGCCGGGTCGAGGCGATGCGCGCGCCTTCGGCCAGCGCGGCCAGCTTGGCCCAGACGATCGACGGCGCCACCGGGTTGGTCTGCCCGGCAAAGGTCGCAAATCCGCAATCGGTGCCGGCGATCACCCGCTCGCGCCCGACGATGTCGGCGTAGCGGCAGATCCGCTGCGCGACGAGGCGCGGGTGCTCGACGAAATTGGTCGTCGAATCGATGAGGCCCGGCATCAGGATTTTGTCGTCGGGGATCTTCGCGGTCTTGAGGTCCTCCCACTCATGCGCGTGGCGCGGATTGGCGGCCTCGAACAACAGCGCGCACGGCCGCGCCCGCATGCACACACCCAACACCGTGGCGAGCGGGATGTCGTGGGTATGCGGCCCCTCGTAATTGCCCCAGCAGATATGCATCCGCATCGCCTCGGGCGGGATGTTGGCCGTGGCATGATTGAGCGCCGCGATATTGCGCTCGGCGATGCGCAGGAACTCGGCGTCGGACAAATGCTGATACTGGTTGTGGCGGGCCGATCCCAGATCCGGCGCGTCGATCTGCAGGATGAACCCGGCCCGGTGGATCGCCTCGTATTCCTCCTTCAGCGCATCGGCCAGGGCGTCGACATAGGCGTCTTCGTCCTGGTAGTAGCGGTCGGGCACGAATTTGGTCAGCACCCCGGGCGAGGCGGCGTTCATGAAGGCTTCGCCCGGCCGCGCAATGGCGCAAGCCGCGGCGAGGTTCTGGAGATCGAGTTCAAGCGGCCGCCGGTCGCGATAGGCGACCGGCCCTGTGCAGCACGGCACCGCGGCGGCGGCGAACCACGAGGTGCCGCCGCGCGCCGCGTGGAGCCGCGCGGCATAGTCGGGATGATCGGCGATGTCGCGGTGGGCCCCGGTTTGCGGCGGCCTGTCGAGCGGACCGCCGGGCGCCGCACCGATACCGGAGAGGCGGTGCCGGACATAGAAGGTGTAGGAGATCTTGCTCTGCTCGCCGTCGCAGACGCTGTCGATCCCGACCGCGACCTGTTTGGCGACAACCTCCCGGACCGCCTCGGCAAGACGCGTCTCGAACGCCGGTTCGTCGAATGCCTCGCCCCGCTCGCGCGCCTCCAGAAAGGCGAAGAGATCAGGCGGGCGCGGCAGGCTGCCGACATGGGTGGTGAGGATGCGGTCTTTGCTGAGCTGCACGTTTTACTCCCTCTGGCCGGGCACTCCTCTGGCCTGCTGCTCCCGCACCGTTTCACGAAGGCCGCGCCGTAGGCAAGAAAATGCCCTCCGAGCCCTTGCGCGACAAAAGCCGCCGACCAACGTACAGTGGGTGCGACGAAGGGTCGCAGCTAGATCGGCAGCGGCCGGAATCGGCGGTGCTGCCAGGCGTCTGCGGTCCCTCGAACCCACGGTTCGGAGGCAAGACGATGCACATACGAAATCCCGTCGAATGGGGCGTGGACCAGATCAGGTCTGCCGGCACCGCGATCGAGTCGATGGGCCGAGCCGGACATCGGACACAGGAGGCCCCAACCGTCCGCCATATCACGGTATCAGACCTGCGCGACGCCCTCGCCCGCGGCCTTGATGATTTCGCCGCGTTTCGCACCGATGTTGCGTTCCTGTGCGTGATCTATCCGGTCGTCGGCCTTGTCCTGGCCCGGCTCGTCTTCGGTTATCAGATGCTGCCCTTGCTGTTCCCGCTCGCCTCCGGGTTCGCGCTGATCGGCCCGGTGGCCGCGGTCGGGCTTTACGAGATGAGCCGGCGGCGCGAAGCCGGCGCCGAGGTCAGCTGGGCCGATGCGTTCGGCGTGTTTCGCGCGCCCTCGTTCGGCGCGATCGTGCTGTTCGGCCTCCTGCTGATGGCGATCTTCCTGGTCTGGCTCAACGTCGCGATCGCGATTTACGACCTGACCCTCGGCCCCGAGCCGCCGGCCTCGGTCGGCGCCTTTGTCCACGACCTGTTCGCGACCGATCGGGGCTGGACGCTGATCGGGGTCGGGATCGGGGTCGGCTTCCTGTTTGCCGTCCTTGTGCTGGCGATCAGCGTCGTGTCGGTCCCCTTGCTACTCGATCGCCCGATGGGGCTCGCCGCGGCGGTGCGGACATCGCTAAGCGCGGTCGCGGTGAACCCCGGCCCGATGGCGGTGTGGGGGCTCATTGTCGCGGCCGGGCTGGTGATCGGTTCGATCCCGCTGTTTCTCGGCCTGATCATCGTGATGCCGGTGCTCGGGCACGCGACCTGGCACCTCTACCGCCGCGTCGTCGCTCCGGCGTGATCGGCTAGCCCGATCGAGATTGCTTCGCTTCGCTCGCAATGACAGTAAAGAGGCTGTCATTGCGAGGAGCGTAGCGACGAAGCAATCTCGCGCCGCCGGAGTAAGCCGGCCTACCGCGGAAAGTTCAGCTCGACCATCACGTTGTTGTTGTCGGGAAAGAACAGCTGGTCGATCGGCGGCTTGGCGATGTGGTTCTCGCGGTATTTGACGCCCTTCTGCTCGAGGTTCGCCTTGATGCCGGGAAAATCCGACGCGAGGAAGGCGAAATGGTCGAACGGGCCGGTGTCGTCGGACGGGCCGCCGCCGATCGCGTTGGCGCGCGGCACCAGGTGCACGACCGGCACCTCGCCGCAATAGAGCCAGTAGCCGGGGAAGTCGAGGTCGGGGCGAAAGCCGACCGTGAGGCCGAGGACATCGCGATAGAAGTCGCGCGTGGCTTCGAGATCGTGGGTCTGCACGGTGACATGGTGCAATGCGTTGAGCGCCATAGCAGCTCCTCCTTCGGTACCCGATGAAACTCGCCGGTCCATCAGAGACCATCGGCGCAGTCAAGGCAACGGCGCCATCGGTAGTGGGTCAGTTTCGATTGTAGCAGTCTTCAATGGCTCTCACTCGATCACCTCGTCGGCGCGCATCAGCATCGATTGCGGCACAGTGAGGCCGAGCGCGTTGG
>CAYMRQ010000288.1:0-5121 GCA_964392845.1 uncultured Rhizobium sp. | reverse complement strand
CAGCTCCGCAACCCCGAGGACCGCGAACTGTACCTGTCGGGCCTGCGCCTCGCGATGGGCGAGACGGCATGACCCTGGCCCGTCGCCTTGCCAGTTTCGACCGATGTGGAAGCAGTCTTGCATTGGCAAAGTGTCGGCATATTTCTTGAGATGACCAGAGCAGCCGCGCAACTTCGGGGATATTACCAATGACTGGATTGAATTCCCTGCCAGGCGAAAATAATTCCCTGCGGTGTGAGAATAATTCCCTGCGGCCCGGTACAAAAATTCCCTGCTCGCGGCGTCGGGATTGCGCGTTCGGCGAGCGTTTGTGCGGCGTTCAGCCGGGCAGCGAGCGGAAATTTCGCAAAATTCCCTGCTGGCAGGGAATTTGCCGCGGCGCCGACACCGCTTAACCGCCGAGCCGAACCCCATTCGGGAGAGTGACATGAGCAAAGCCCTCGACGGCATCCGCATCATCGACATGACGCACAACCAGGCGGGGCCGGCCTGTGCCCAGATCCTCGCCTTTCTCGGCGCCGACGTGATCAAGCTGGAGGAGCCGAAGGGCGGCGATGTGGCGCGCCGCAACATGCGCGACATCAAGGACAGCGACAGCCTCTTTTTCCTCCTGTTCAACGCCAACAAGCGCAGCCTGACGCTCAACCTGAAATCGGCGCGCGGCAAGGAGCTGTTCCGCCAGGTGATCGCCCAGTCGGACGTGCTCCTGGAGAATTTCGGCCCCGGCGCGCTCGACCGGCTGGGGCTCGGCTGGGAGGCGCTGCACCAGCTCAACCCGCGCCTCATTTACGCGACGATCAAGGGCTTCGGCACTTACGGTCCCTATCGCGACTTCAAGAGCTATGAGCCGATCGCCCAGGCGATGGGCGGGGCGATGAGCATTACCGGCTTCCCCGAAAACCCGCCGACCACCGTCGTGCCGGCGATCGGCGATTCCGGCACCGGCATGCACATGGCGATCGGCATCCTGGCCGCGCTCCAGCAACGCCACACGACCGGCCAGGGCCAGCATGTCGAGGTGTCGATGCAGGATGCGGTCGTCAACATCATCCGGGTCAGCCTGCGCGACCACCAGCGCTTCGGCCACGCGATGCCGCGCCGCGGCAACCAGCTCGGCCAGACGGTCCCCAGCACGATCTACCGTTGCGCCGGCGGCGGGCCCGATGATTACGCGTTCATCAACGCCTGGGAGCATCCCCAGTGGATCGCGATGCTCGGCGCGATGGGCCGGCCCGAACTCGCCGAAGACCCGCGCTTCAAGGAGCCCGCTGCGCGCTGGGAGAACCGCGACGCGCTCAACGCGATTATCGAGGAATGGACCGGACAGCGCACCAAATACGAGGCGATGCGCCTCCTGGGCGATGCCGGGGTGCCGTGTGGCGCCGTGCAGGACACCGGCGAGGTCCTCGCCGACCCGCATCTGAAGGCGCGCGAGATGATCGTCGATGTCGACTATCCGACGCGCGGCACCTATCAGACCGTCGGCTGCCCGGTGAAGCTGTCGGACTCGCCGGCGAGCGTGACGCGGCCGCCGTTGCTCGGCGAGCACACGGAAGACCTGCTCGGCGCCTTGTGCGGCCTCGATCCCGCCGAGGTGCGGCGGCTGCGCGAGGACGGCGTCGTGTGAAGCTGCAGCTCCGCCGCTGCCCGCTCACGATGCGCGCGCGGCGAGCGTATCGGCCTTGGCGTTGAGCGTCTCGATCAGCCCGGCGATGCCCTGGGCGCGCAGGATCGCGGCGAATTCGGACCGCCGCGTCGCCAGCTCGCTGATCGTCCCGTCGAGATAGACATCGGCGATCTGCCAGACGCCGCCATTCTGGCGCATCAGATAGTTGATGTTCACCGGCTCGCCGTTCGATTTGAGGATCTGGCTGGTGATGACCGTGCCGCCGGCGGATGGCTGCTCTCCGGTGACGTGGAGCCGCTCGCCGGAATAGCTGTCGAAGCGCTCGGCATAGATCGCCGCGATATAGCGCTCGAAGGCCTGGCCGACCTGCTGGCGTTGCGGTTCGGTGAGGCCCGCCCATGCCGGCCCGACCGCGAGCCGCGTCATGAACGGGATGTCGAAGACCCGGCGGATGACCGGCGCGATCTGGGCGTAGCGCCCGCGCGGTCCCAGCGCCGGGCCGTTCTGCATCGTCGCGAGCAGCGTGTCGTAGAGGCTGCGCACCGTGTCGGTTCCGCCGGTTCCCATCGCGGTGGCCGGCGGCGAGAGCGCCGCAAGTGCGAGGCAAAGTGCCATCCCGGGCAGGCTCAGGCGCCGCTCTCGTCGTGTGGTCGAACGTTTCATGCTGAATACCGCTGGGAATTGTTTGGTTGTGTTGGAAGCCGGATGGATCGCCGATCAGGTGATCGCCATCCGCGCCCTTTCAAGTGCGTGGCTGGAATGCGGGCACCTTGTCGCAGGGCCATCGCTTTGCAAACGGCCGGGGCAGCGAATCGTTACCCGATTGGCTGACAGGCTGAAATTGGCGGCGTTTAATTTCTGGAAAAGGAGGCTTATCGGCGCTAGCCGTCCGGGAAAACCGCCGTCGCCGGATTTTTCAATAACGCCGCAACAGGCCGACGAGGCGGCCCTGGACCTTGACCCGATCGGGCCCAAAGATCCGGGTTTCGTAGGCTTTGTTGGCCGGTTCGAGGGCGATCGACGCGCCGCGGCGGCGCAGCCGCTTCAGGGTGACCTCGATGTTGTCGACCAGCGCCACGACGATAGCCCCGTTCTCGGCGGTGTCGCAGCGCTGGATGATGACGCTGTCGCCATCGAGAATCCCCGCTTCGATCATGCTGTCGCCGGCGACTTCGAGCGCATAATGCTCGCCACGCCCGAGCAGGCTCCCCGGGACGGCAACCGAGCTGTTCTGGTCGCGCAACGCCTCGATCGGGGTGCCGGCGGCGATGCGGCCGTAGAGCGGCAGGTCGACCGCCGCGATATCGGGGGCGACCGGCGTGCCGGGCAGCGCGCCGGCAAAATCGCCGCGGATGACGGTCGGCGAAAACCGCCCGCGCTCGGCCGCTCCAATCGCATTCGAGATGGCGGAGCCCGATGGGGCGGCGCTCTCCTCCGGCAGCCTGGTCACCTCGAGGGCGCGGGCGCGGTGCGGCAGGCGGCGAATAAAGCCGCGCTCCTCAAGCCCGCTGATCAGGCGGTGAATGCCCGATTTCGAGCGCAGGTTCAGCGCGTCCTTCATCTCGTCGAAAGACGGGGCTATCCCGGTCGCGGCCAGCCGTTGATTGATGTACATCAAAAGCTCGTGCTGCTTTTTCGTCAGCATGCGAGGCTCCCCCGGGGAACAAACCCTAAACGATCGCGCTGTTCTACTTTGGTTCGCGCGCAACGTCAAGCCTCGCTCGGCGCGCGACGGCAATTTTGCTAGGCTCACCCGCCTTACCTAGCTCACCCGCCTTACCTAACAGGAGCCGGCGAGCCATGCCGCGCCCGATCATCATCGACACCGATCCCGGGATCGACGACGCGGTCGCGATCCTCCTGGCGCTTGCGTCGCCCGCGCTCGCGGTGCTGGGCCTCGTTGCGGTCGCCGGCAATCTGCCGCTGGCGGCGACCGCGCGCAACGCACGCAGCATCGTTGAGCTGGCCGGCCGACCTGAGCTGCCGGTCCATGCCGGCTGCCCGCTTCCGCTCGGCCGGAGCCGGACCGATGCCGAGGATGCCCACGGCGCCGGCGGCCTCGGCGATCTCGTCCTGCCGCCCCCGATCCTGCCGCTGCGCCCGGAGCACGGCGTCCTCTACCTGATCGATACATTACGCGGGGCCGAGCCCAAGAGCATCACGCTCTGCGCTCTGGGGCCGCTGACCAACATCGCGATGGCCCTCGTCGCCGCGCCGGACATCGCGTCCGGCATCGCCGAGCTGGTCGTGATGGGCGGCGCCTCGCACGGACTTGGCAACGCGACCCCGGCCGCCGAATTCAACATCTACGCCGATCCGCACGCCGCGGCGCTGGTGTTCGAGAGCGGGGTGCCGATCACGATGGTGCCGCTCGACGTCACCGAAGGCGTGCGCAGCACCCCGGAGCGCGTCGCGCCGATCCGCGCTCTCGGCACGCGCTGCGGTGCCGCCGTGGCCGAGCTGCTCGGCCCGCGGCGATCCATCGCCCGCCCCCCGATGGCGATGCACGATCCCTGCGTCATCGTCTATCTGCTGGCGCCGGAGCTGTTCCAGGGGCGCGAGGTCAACGTCGCGATCGAGACGCAAAGCCCGCTGACAATGGGCTTGACCCTCATTGACTGGCGCGCGATCAGCGGGCGCAGCCCCAACGCCCGGGTCATCGAGGCGGTCGATGCCGATGGGGTTTATCGGCTGCTGGCCGAGCGCCTGGCGCGCTTGCCGTGACGGGGGCGCGGAGCGGGCTGGTGCGAAACCGGTTTTCTCTCGCTAGTATGGGCCGGTCACTCTTTTTTGGAGGAACGCCATGATCATCGAAATGCGCACGTACCGGCTGAAGCCCGGCTCGGTTCCGGAAGCCGAGAACCGGTTTGCCGAGGGGCTCAAGGAACGCGTCAAGGTGTCGCCGCTCGGCGCCTTCTTTCACACCGAAGTCGGCCCGCTCAACCGGATCATCCATTGCTGGCCCTATGAGGATCTCGCGCACCGCACCAAGGTGCGCTCCGAAAAGATCCCGGGCTGGCCGCCGAGGATGTCGGAATTCATCGAGGAGATGGAAAGCAAGATCATCATTGCGGCGCCGTTCTCGCCCAAGATGGAACCACGACGGCTCGGAAATCTCTACGAGATCCGCACCTACACGATGCTGCCGGGCGCGACCCCGACGGTGATCGAGCGCTGGGCCGAGGTGATCGCGGGACGCATGAAAATCTCCCCGCTCGCCTTCTGCGGCCACACCGAGCTCGGCCCGCTCAACCAGTGGATTCATGTCTGGGCCTATAAGGATGCCGCCGAGCGCTTTGCCATCCGCGACAAGGCGCGCGCCAGCGGCGCCTGGCCGCCCAATACCCGCGGCCAGTTCGTCCGGCAGGAGAACATGTTCGTTGTGCCGGCGGAGTTCTCGCCGCTGCGCTAGGCCGTACTCCGACGAGCCCCCACCCCGACCCTCCCCCGCAAGCGGGGGAGGGAGTCCGCCGCGTTAGCGGCGGGCGGGTGGG
>CAYMRQ010000287.1:0-5167 GCA_964392845.1 uncultured Rhizobium sp. | reverse complement strand
CGAACCGCATCGATTTACCCCGATAAACCGGCGGGCTGTGAGAAATGCGGGCTAGACCTGTGCCAGCACCATCGGGCTCGCCTCGAAGGCCGGCATGATCTCCTCGGCGAAGGTGCGCAAGCCGGCGACCGAGGCGCCCGGCGCGGCGAACAGCACGTTGGCGACGCCGCCGGCCTCGAGCCGCTTCAACTGCGTGATGATCTCCTCCGGGGTGCCGAGCAGCGGCGCGTCGTCGAGCTCGAACGAATCGGCGTCGTCCTTGATCTGGTGATAGCGCTCGGCGCCGGGGCCGCGCGCGAGATCGCCGATATTCTTCAAGACCTCGCGGCGGGTCAGAATCGCGCGCTTGCGCTCCTCGTCGTTGTGCACGATCTGCAAGCCGCGGGTGACGCCGACCATCATCGGGTCGTAGGGCCGGCCGACGCTCTGGCATTCCTCGCGGAAGACGCGCACCCGCTCGCTGATCAGGTCGATCGGCGCGATCTGATCAAGCAGCAGATTGTAGCCCTCGCGCGCCGCACGGCGGATCGATTCGGCGCTGCCGGCGCCCAGCCAGAGCGGCGGATGCGGCTGCTGGATCGGCGCCGGCTCGACGACGATGTTGTCGTAATGCCACCATTTGCCGTCGTAGGAAAACCGGCCCTTGCTGGTCCACGCCTTGCGGATCACCGCGATTGCCTCGTCGAAGCGCGCGCCCGCCTCCTCCTGGGGCACGCAGAAGCCGGAGAATTCATAGGGCCGATAGCCCTTGCCGACGCCGAAATCGAGCCGCCCGTTCGACAGCAAATCAAGGGTCGCCGCCGCTTCCGCGACCAGCGCCGGGTTGTGCCAGGGCAGCACGACAACCGCGGTGCCGAGGCGGATCCGCTCGGTGCGCGCGGCCAGATAGCTCAACAGGTTGAGCGAGGCGGACACCTGGCCGAACCCGGTGAAATGGTGCTCGACCAGGAACACGCTGGAAAACCCGAGCTCCTCGGCGGCGACTACGTATTTGATGAAATTGTGGTAGCCCTCGCTGTCGCCGGCCGGGCCGCCGCGCGCCCGGGCGCCGCCGAACAATCCGAATTTCATGCGCTGTGCTCCACTGATTACGAGCGGCCGGCAGCGACGATCGCGTGCGGCGGCTCCTGCCAGCGGCACTCGACCGGAGCGAACCCGGCCTCGCGCAGCGCGCCCAGATGGCCCTCGACCCCGTCGAAAAACAGGTCGTAATCGAGAAACCAGCCGCCGGGCCGCAGCAGCTCGTGGATCGCCCGGTAACAGGCAAAAATCTTTGCCTGGTTCATCAGATTGTGCAGGACGATCGCCGACATCGCGAGATCAAAGGGTCCGCCGACCGCGCCTTGCCATGACGGATCGGTCAGGTCGCAAACGACATAGCGCAGCTGAGCGGCGTGCGCCGCCAGGCGCCGGCGCGCCTCGGCCAGCATCGGCTCGGAATAATCCTGCAAGGTGATTTCGGCCGCCGGAAACAGCTGCAACAGCTCCTCGGTCACCGCGCCATACCCGGCGCCGACATCAATGACGGCGAGCCGCGCATCGCGCGCAAACGGCGCCGTCGCCAGCATGTCGCGCAAACGCGGCCGGCGCACCGGATCGCGCTCGAAATCGTGGGCGATCCAGTCGGTGACATAATCGCTCGAATGCCAATCATGCGGGACCGACAAGCGAATTCTGGGATTATCGGACGGCATCGATGCCTCCTTGCTCGCTGCGGCCATCATCAAACGGCGCGATGTTAACCTGAGCCGATACCAAGCCGGAACGGAAGATTGCGCGGCGGCTTGATTCGCGCGGATGCCGCTGAGTGCCGCCATCCGTGATAGGTTGATCCCGGGTGATGGCCCGACCCGGGGGAGAGGGTGGCCGAGAAGCAAGTCCAACGTCGCCTCGCCGCGATCCTTGCCGCCGATGTGGTGGGCTATTCGCGCCTGATGGGAGCGGATGAGGAGGGTACGCTGGCGCGCCTCAACTTGCATCGCCGTCAACTTGTCGATCCCAAGATCAGGGAACACCGCGGCCGCACCGTCAAGACCACCGGCGACGGCATGCTGGTGGAGTTTGCCAGCGTCGTCGATGCGGTGCGCTGCGGCGCCGAGGTGCAGCGTGCCATGGTCGAGCGCGATACCGATCTTGCCGAAGACCGGCGCATCCGGTTTCGCATCGGGGTCAACCTCGGCGACATCATCGTCGAGGACGACGACATCTTCGGCGACGGGGTAAACGTCGCGGCGCGGCTGGAAGCGCTGGCCGAGCCGGGCGGGATCTGCATCTCGGGCACGGTGCGCGACCATGTCGGCGACAGGCTTGCTTACGCCTTCGAGGACATGGGAGAGCAGAGCGTCAAGAACATCGCGCGCCCGGTGCGCGCCTATGCGATGAGCGCGGCGGCGGTGGCCGCGACGCCGCTCGTCGCGGTGCAGGCGCAACCCGGTCCGGCCGGCCGCAAAATGACCCCGGGGCGCGCTGTCATCGCGGCGAGCATTGTTGCGGCGATCGTCATCGGCCTCGGGGCCTGGTGGGCCTGGCCGAATGCCGCATCGCCCCCGGTGCCGGCAAGCACGCAAGGCCCGCCTGCTGCCGCGGGCACCGCGCCAAAATCGGCGCCGCGCCTGTCGATCGTCGTCCTGCCTTTCACGAATTTGTCGAATGACCCAGAGCAGGAATACTTCGTCGACGGCATCACCGACGATCTGACCACCGATCTGTCGCGGATTTCCGGTAGCTTCGTGATCGCCCGCAATACCGCCTTTACTTACAAGGGCAAACCGGCCGACGCGAAGCAGATCGGCCGCGACCTCGGAATCCGGTATGTTCTCGAAGGCAGCGTGCGACGGGCCGGCGACCAGGTTCAGGTCAACGTGCAATTGATCGATGCCGAAAGCGGCGGGCACCTCTGGGCAGACCGGTTCGATACCGACCGCGCCAACCTGGCGAAAGCGCAGAATGAGATCACCGCCCGTCTGGCACGGAGTCTCAACCTTGAACTCGTGGCGGCCGAGGCCAATCGAAGCGAGCGGCAAAATTCGGTCGATCCCGACGCCCGGGATCTCGTCATGCGCGGGTGGGCCTGGATTTACCGGCCGACAACTAATGCCACCCTGCAAAAGGCGCAGAAGCTTTTCGAGCGCGCCCTTGAGATCGACCCGCTCTCCATCGATGCAAGGATCGGCCTCGCAAGAGGCCTGGGTATGGGCGTGGGCGGCGCATTGAGCAGCTCCGGTCCACAAGATCTCGTGCGCGCCGAACAGTTGGCGCTTGAAGCTATCGAGCGCGATGCGAAGCGCTCGATGGCGCACCAAGCGATGGGACTTGTTCGTCGAATGCAGCACAGATTGCGCGAAGCACAGATCGAGCTCGAGACGGCACTTGCCCTCGACCCCAACAATTACGACGCCGTTTTGCAGCTCGGTTGGGTTTTCACTAACCTGGGCGAACCCGACGCCGCGATCGTCCAGGCCGAAAAAGCCCTGCGGCTGAGCCCGCGCGACCCGGGCACATCGAGCTCATATGCGAATTTAGGCTGGAACTACTTGGCCTTGAACCAAGTCAATCAGGCAATCGACTACCTCATCAAGTCGCGTGCGGCAAACCCGCGAGTGTGGTTTGTTCACTATGCGTTGGCGGGAGCACTGGGGCTGAAGGGTGATCTCGACGGAGGGAGGGCAGCGCTTGCCGAGTCGCTCAAGCTGAAGCCGGAGGTCAACTCAATAACGCAATACCATCTTGTCAAGACTTGGTACAGCGCTCCCAAGGCCCTGGCGCAGGAGGACAAGACGTTGAGCGCGGGTTTGCGGCGTATCGGCTTCCCGGAAAAATGACCGCCACCCGCCGCCTCGCCGCGATCCTCAGCGCCGGGCGGCGAGGATCGCGACCGGATAGGCGTAGTCCATTCGGTCGCCGTCGCGGTGCACCGGGATGCCGAGGCGGTCGTCGGCGATGGAGGCGGTGAACAGGTCGATGATCTTCTGGTCGTCGCCAGGGTTGGGGAACGAGCGCGCCAGCAGGTTTTTCACCGTGTCGCGCAGCTCGTAGAAACTCGCGCGCGGTTCGGCGAGGCCGGCGGCGCGGAACAACGCCGTCAGTTCGGCGAGCGTGAGCGAGCGGGCATGCGACGGGTCGCGCAGCTTTTCGAGCCGGTTGAATTCGGCGGCCTTGGCGGGGTCGGGCGAGGCATAGGTGTCGACGACGACGACCCGCCCGCCCGGCGCGCAGACCCGCACCATCTCGCGAAACACCGCATGCGGTTCGGGGAAGTGATGCATCGCGAAGCGGGTGACGACGATCGTGAAGGCGCCGTCGGGGTAGGGCAGGCGCGCGACATCGCCCTCGCGCCAGGCGACGTTGGCGATGCCCTTCTCGGCCGCGAGATGGCGCGCCCGTTCGAGCATCGCTGGGGTCATGTCGATGCCGGTCGCGTGCTTGACCCCTAGCGCGAACGCGCACACCACGATGCCGCCGCCGCAGGCGACATCGAGCACCGCATCACCGGGCCCCGCCTCGGCGGCCGCGACGATCATCTCAAGCGCGCCGGCATCGGCGATCGGCGCGGCGGTGCTGAACGGCGTCGCCTGGCGGGTGAACTGGTCGCGGATCAGGCTGTTATGCGCGGCGTCGGTCATTCCCTGCCCCTCTCATCACACTCTGCGCGAGATTGCGTCGCTTCGCGAGGCGACGCAGCAATCTCGGTGATCTGTTCCCCGGCCGAACCGTATTTGCGCTCACGCTGGCAATTGAAGCAGAGTAGGCACGCCCGGACCAGCGCGACGGCGCCGTTGGCAATCCCCCGCACTGACCGACCCGCAAATTGCTCGCGAAATCGTGATTGGGGCGGCGCGGTCGCCCGGATAAATTGACCGGGATCGTTGCGTTTTCTGCGTGCGGCGCGCGCCGCCTTGGGAGAGCGATGCGATGCAACCCATCCCGCGTCTCATCGCCCTAGCCACCGCCGTTCCCGCCTATCGGCTCGACCAGGAAGCGGTCGTCGAGCGGGCCAGGAGGCTGTTCGCCGGCGCGGCGGATCTCGACCATCTGCTGCCGGTCTTTGCCAATAGCGGGATCCGCCGGCGCTACTCCTCGGTGCCGCTCGACTGGTTCGACGAGCCGCATGGCTGGCCGGAGCGCAACCGGCGCTATCTCGAGACCGCGCTCGACCTGCTTGAGAGCG
>CAYMRQ010000286.1:1812-5178 GCA_964392845.1 uncultured Rhizobium sp. | reverse complement strand
CTTCCTTGCGCAAATCCTCACTCAGTTCGTAAATCTTCAAATGCGATAGCCCTGGTGCGCGACCTCATTCTAATCCTGGCGACGGTTGGCTTCGTGCCGCTCTGCCTGCGTTATCCGGCGGCCGGTGCGATTTGCTGGGCGTGGTTCTCGATCATGAACCCCCACCGCCAGGTCTACACCCTTGCGTTCGGCCAGCAGTTCAATCTGGTGATCGCCGTCGCAACGCTGCTGGGCTGGCTGTTTTCGGCCGAGCGCAAGCGCTGGACGCCCGACTTGACGCCAAAGCTCATGCTGGTCTTCGTCCTCTGGATGACCTTCAACTCGTTCTTTGCAGCCTTCCCCGATTCGTCGTGGGGTCAATGGGAACAGACGGTGCGCGCCCTGGCGCTGGTGTTCCTGGTCTTTTTCATCGCCAACACCAAGGCGCGCATCCAGGGCCTTATCTGGATCCTGGTGATCTCGCTTGGCTACTACGGGGTGAAGGGCGGGATATTCACCATCGCGAGCGGCGGACAGCACGTTGTCTATGGCCCTGCAGCGTCGATCATTGCCGACAACAATCATCTGGCGCTCGCGGTGGTGATGGCCCTGCCGCTGGTCAACTACCTGCGCATGCATACGAAATTGCGCCTGCTGCAACTGGGCCTCGTGGCGGCGATGTTCTTGGAGGTCGTCATGGTCCTCGGCTCGCACTCGCGCGGCGGTGTGGCCGCGCTGAGTGCCATGCTTTTCATATTTTGGTTAAGTACCCGGAACAAGGTGCTCTATGGCATTGCCGGCACCGTTCTGGTAGCGGTGGCGCTGAGCCTGATGCCCGCTTCCTTCTGGGCACGGCTCGACACGATCAGCAATCCAGGCAGCGACAGTTCGTTCATGGGGCGGGTCGATGCATGGAACGTTGCTCTGCAGGTCGCGATCGACCGCTTCCCGTTCGGCGCCGGGTTCGCCGCGCCGCAGTTGACAGAGATTTTCGGATACTACCTCCCTGGCGGAATTGCTCGTGCGGCCCACAGCATCTATTTCCAGGTCCTCGGCGAACATGGGTTCATCGGCTTGGCGCTGTATCTGCTGATCATCGTACTGACGCTGCGCAACGCCGGAGTCATCATGCGCCAGACCCGCGGTCGGCCTGAACTCCTCTGGGCTTACGACCTGGCGAACATGACGCGAGTTGCGCTGATCGGCTTTTGTGCCGGGGGCGCATTGCTCAGCATGGCCTATTTCGACGGCTTCCTGCTTCTGGTCGCGCTGTTGTCCGTGCTGCGCGAACTGACGGCACCAGAACCGCTTCCCGGCCCGGCTGCGATGCGGGTCGGTGCTCCGGCCCTTGCCGGTGGCGTCCCGTACGAGCGGGCGCAGTCCGCCATGCCACCGGCTGGCCAGGCGAGGATGCCGCCCGGCTAATGCACCTCGCCATCGCCGCTCAATGCGGTTGCCTGCCCATATAATTTGTTGCCTTTCAGGATCGCTGGAGTTGCGGTGACGTTCCACACCAGCGTCGTCCGGTAATCGCCATTGTTACGGAAAGAATTGTTTTCAAGCAGAATTTCCTGAGTCGGTTGGGTGACGCCCTCCGCCCCGATTGCGATTGCCGCTATGTGGTTCTCGGATTTCGGCCCTTTTTCCAGCATGCTGTCGCGCACCAGAAGTGAGCCGCCATTGGAAATATCGATCAGATAGCTGGCGGTTCCATTCGGGCCATCGGAAATATCGCAGCCGATCACCTCGGTGCGCGCGGCGCGCGACTTGATGTGGTGGCCCTGCCGCGTTTCGACGAAGTGCGAATGTTCGACCCGCAGCAGTTTCAGGGCATTGAAATAGATGCCGTGCGCGCAGACCGGCGCGCAGACCCCGTTCCGCTCAAAGTCGCTGTTGCGGATGATAACGGTCGAGTCCGGTTCAGCTTTTCCGAACATGCCGTTCTGATTGTCGATGAATTTGACCCCGTCGACGGTCAGATTGCGTCCTTCCTGCCGGATGCCCGCCCCGTTCATGTCGGGCACTCGGGCGCGGGTCAGCGTCAAGTTACGGACGGTAATGTCGTTGCCAACGATGACGAACAGGGCTTTGCCCATGCACGTCTTGTCGGTAATGATGACGCCCGGCCCAGTGCCTTCGATCACGATATTGTTGGCGCGCCAAACCGCGCAGTCGAAATACTGTCCCGGGGCGATCTCGATATGGTCCCCGTCTTTGGCTGCCGCCGCCGCCGCCGAGGGCATCTTGTAGGCCTTGTCCGGCCCGACCTCCAGCGTGACGGCGTGCGATGGGGGGACGCATGCCGGAAAGATCCCCAATCCCAGCACCGCTCGTGCCAGAACGGACCGCGCCCACGGGACGATCGCCCGGATTTTCGATCGACGCGATCGGCCTCCCATTAACGAACCCCAATGAAAAAGCCCGGGCGACGCTATCCCCAATTGCCCGGGCCTGTCTATCGGCCGCCGGCAAAAGGACTGGCCGGGCCGGCCGGCGCCCTTCCCGATCGCCCGGCCATTGGCTATCGTGCCCCTCGCAGGCGAGATCACATCAGATCAGGGGCGCAGCGTGACAGAATCGGCAGAGAGTTTCGACTTCATCGTCACCGGCGCCGGCTCGGCGGGGTGCCCGGTCGCGGCGCGGCTCAGCGAATCCGGGCGGTATCGGGTGCTGCTGCTCGAAGCCGGTGGGCCGGACCGCAACCCGTGGATCCATATCCCGCTCGGCTACACCAAGACCTACACCGACCCGCGGGTCAATTGGATGTTCGAGAGCGAGCCGGAGGCGCAGCTCAACGGCCGGACGCTCTATCAGCCGCGCGGCAAGGTCTTGGGCGGCACCAGCTCGATCAACGGCATGGTCTATATGCGCGGCACCCCGACCGATTACGACGGCTGGCGCCAGCGCGGCTGTGAAGGCTGGGACTATGATTCGGTCCTGCCGTTCTTCAAGAAGGCCGAAGACCAGGAGCGCGGCGCCGACGAGTTCCACGGGGTCGGCGGGCCGCTGCGCGTGTCGAACCCGGTGCGCACGCCCCTGGGCGACGCGATGGTTCAGGCGGCGGTCGAGGCCGGCATCCCGGCCAACCCCGATTTCAACGGCGCCCGGCAGGAAGGCGTCGGCTATTACCAGACGACGACCGGCAATCGCCGGCGCTGGAGCACAGCACGCGCCTATCTGCGCCCGGCGCGCAGCCGCGCCAACCTGGTGGTCGCCACCAACGCCCACGCGACCCGGGTGTTGATCGAGGATGGCCGCGCGGTTGGCGTTGAGTATCGCACGCCGCAGGGTCTCGTCACCGCGCGGTGCCGCGGCGAGGTCATCGTCTCGGGTGGGGTCTACGGCTCGCCGCAACTCCTGCAATTGTCCGGGCTTGGTCCGGCCGCG
>CAYMRQ010000286.1:0-1802 GCA_964392845.1 uncultured Rhizobium sp. | reverse complement strand
ACTACCAGCCGCAGACTGGCACCGGCGCGAGCTGGCTCGGCCCCGCCGCCCTCTTGCAGCAACTCGACATCCCGGTGGTGCGCGACATGCCGGGGGTCGGCGCGCATCTGCACGACCATTTCAACACCTATCTGGTGTGGCGCTGCTCGCAGCCGGTCACGGTCAACGATCTGGCGATGAGCGCGATGCGCAAGGTGCAGGCGGCGGCGCAATACGCGGTGAACCGCTCCGGCCATCTGTCGAACGCCGGGATCTACGCCGGGGCCCTTGTCCGCAGCGACCCGCGATTGGAGCAGCCGGATTTGCAAATAAACATGTTCGGCTGGAGCGCGATGGAGCGGCTGCGCACCGGGATCAAGCCGCACCCGTTTTCGGCGTTTACGATGAGCCCGGTGCATCTGCGCCCCGAGGGGCGCGGCACGGTACGCATCAAGAGCCCCGACCCGCTGGCGCCGCCGGCGATCCAGTTCAATTTTCTCGCCAGCGAGTATGATTTCCAGGCGCTGATCTATGGCACCAGGCTCAGCCGCAAGATCGCCGCGCAGCCGGCGCTGAAGCCCTTTATTGTCGAGGAAGTGATCCCCGGTCCGTCGGTCCAGAGCGACGACGAGATCACCGAAGAGATCCGGGTGCGCGGCGTCTCCAACCTGCACCCCGTAGGCACCTGCCGCATGGGCCGCGAGGTCGACGCCGTCGTCGACCCGCGCCTCAGGGTGCACGGCATCGCCGGCTTGCGCGTCGCCGACGCCTCGGTCATGCCGCAGGTCCCCGGCGGCAACACCAACGCCCCCTCGATCATGATCGGCGAGAAATGCGCCGCGATGATCCTCGAAGACGCGCGCGCGGCCTGATCGCCACTCCCGGCCACCGAGGACGCGCGGGACGCATAGCTTAGCCCCGCCGCATGCGGCCTTGGCGGGTGTTCAGCGCGGACAAACGGCGTACAGTGCCGCGACAGCGCGTGACGGAAGGGGCTTGCCATGCAGTACCGCAGGATTTCGGCCGATTGCCATCTCGATCTGCCTTGGCTGCCGCCCGACCTGTTCACCTCGGGCGCCTCGCGCGAGTTGCGCGACCGCATGCCCTATGTCGAGGACGGCCCCGAGGGCCCGCGGTGGGTCACCAAGGCCGGGGTCCAGATGGGGATTCCCGGCGCGGTCGGCTCGGTCGGCGCGCCGTTCGTCCCGGGCCAGAACTACCGGGTCGACAAGATGGCCGAGACCGGCCTCTACGACGCCGGCAAGCGCGGCGAGCGCCGCCCCGGCGACCCGCATCTCCGAATCAAGGAAATGGAGAAGGACGGCGTCGACGCCGAGATCATCTTCGGCATCCTGGGGGTCGCCTCGCGGGTTCAGGATCACGCGGCGGCCAACGAGATGCTGCGCATCTACAACGACTGGCTGCGCGAGTTCTGCAGCCACTATCCCGACCGCCAGATCGGGCTTGCTTGCCTGCCCTACGGCGACATCGACGCGGCCGTGAAGGAGATCCACCGCGTCGCCAAGCTCGGCCTCAAGGGCCTCGAACTGTCGTGCTCGTGGGACATGGAGCCGATGTGGCACCCGGTCTGGGAGCCCTTGTGGAAGGCGGTCAGCGATGTGCAGCTGCCGCTGCATTTCCACACCTTTCCGTCGACGCCGCGCAGCGTGCGCGAGCAGGCCCCGCAATCCTCGCGCCGTGCCGCGCAGTTCACCGGGGTCGCCGGGTTCCAGATGAACCTCATAAACATCATCGCCGCGATCATCGGCGCCGGCGTGCTGGAGCGCTATCCGAACCTGAGGGTCGGGTTCGGCGAATCTGGC
>CAYMRQ010000285.1:0-5240 GCA_964392845.1 uncultured Rhizobium sp. | reverse complement strand
TCACCCCAACCCTCTCCCCCGGTGGGGGAGAGGGAGTCTTTCGGGGTGCCGCACCAGTTGTGCACGCGCGACGAAAACCTGATTAGAATCGTCGGGCCTGAGGGGAGACCGAAGATGACCGATCCTTACGAGAATGAGCTGCGCGCCCGTTTCGGCCTCGATGTCGAGCTGGGGATCGCGTCGGGGGGCGAGATGCCGGATGACCCCTGGCTGCGCCAGGTGCTGATGCGGCGCACCCAGCGCCGCTACGGTGATCGCGCCGTGCCCGATTCGCTGGTGCGGCTCTCGCTCGCGGCAGCCTTCTCGGCCTCGTCGAAATCGGATTTCCAGCAGGCGTCGGTGATCTGGCTCAAGGACCGCGCCCGGCGCGACCGGCTCGCCGCGCTCTTTCCCGACATGCCGTGGATCGGTTCGGCGCCGGTATTTCTTGTGTTTCTCGGCGATTCGCGCCGGTTGGAGCGGATCGGCGCGCTGCGCGGCCACCCCCAGGACAACGGCGCGCTCGAAGGGTTTTTCAACGCGACGGTCGATGCGGCGCTGGCCTTGCAGACCTGTGTCCTCGCCGCTGAAACCCTGGGGCTCGGCTCATGCCCGATCAGCGTCTTGCGCAACCGCATCGCCGAGGTCGCCGAGATCCTCGAGCTTCCCGAAAAGGTGTTTCCGGTCGCCGGGCTGTGCCTCGGCTACCCGGCGCAGAGCGGCTTCATCAGCATGCGCCTGCCGCTCGACGCAACCGTGCATGTCGACCATTACGACGAGTCAGGCCTGGCCGAGGCTGTCGACCTCTATGACCGGCGGCGCGACGCGCGCCATTCGATCGGCGACCGCCAGCGCGCGCCCGAGCGATTCGGCACCACCCCATTCTATGGCTGGTCGGAAGACAAGGCGCGCCAGGCGATGACCGCCGAAGGGGTCGGGTTTGCGACCTGGCTCAAGGCGCACGGCTTCACCTCAGACGAGCCCGGATGACCTATTCCTTGGCGGGACCGCCAGTTGTATAAGGCGCCATACCTGATCGCGTTAAGCGTTCCGGTCAAACATGGGCGGTCAACAAGGCCGCCATACGCAGGGGGGAGCGGCCATGGCGCTATCGGCGTCGCTAAATTCATCGACTTCGGGGATGCGAATGCTGCTGGGTTTTGTGGCGGCGTTTGGCGCAGTCCTGATATTTCATCAGCTCGGGCTCGGAGTGCTGAATCTGATCGGCATCACCCCGGGAGTTCCGTATAATTTCAAGGGCGTGCCGCCCTTCGGTGTCCCGGCGGTGATCTCGCTCGCCTTCTGGGGCGGGGTGTGGGGCATCGTCTTCGTCCTGGTCGAGCCCTGGCTCGCGCGCTGTCCGGGTGGCTATTGGGTCGGCGCGATCGTCTTCGGCGCGATCTTCCCGACCCTGGTCTTCTGGTTCATCGTAACGCCGCTGAAAGGCGGATCGGTGGCCGCGATCTTCGCCTTTCCGCGCATCCTCGTCGGCCCGATCATCGACGGGCTGTGGGGTCTCGGCACGGCGTGGTTTCTCAAGCTCCTGACGGACTGGCTGCGCCCGTCGACCGCTTAGCGCGCCGGCTCAGCGGATCGTCGCGGCGATCGCGGCGCCGAGATCCTTGGTGCCGGCATTGCCGCCGAGATCCGGGGTGCGCGTTGCGCCCTCGGCGAGCACCTCGGTGATCGCCCGCTCGACCGAAGCGGCCGCCGCGGTTTCGCCGAAATGCTCGAGCATCATCGCGCCCGACCAGATCTGGCCGATCGGGTTGGCGATGCCGCGCCCGGCGATGTCGGGCGCCGAGCCGTGCACCGGCTCGAACATCGAGGGGTATTCGCGCTCGGGGTTGATGTTGCCCGAGGGCGCGATGCCGATCGAGCCGACGCAGGCCGGCCCCAGATCGGACAGAATGTCGCCGAACAGATTGGAGCCGACCACGACATCGAACCAGTCGGGATGGCGCACAAAATGCGCGGTCAATATGTCGATGTGGTACTGGTCGGTCTTGATGTCGGGGTAGTCGGCTGCCACCGCAGCAAAGCGCTCGTCCCAGAACGGCATCGTATGAATGATGCCGTTCGACTTGGTCGCCGAGGTGACGTGCTTTTTGCGGGTGCGCGCCAGCTCGAAGGCATAGCGCATGACCCGGTCGCAGCCGCGCCTTGTGAACACCGTTTGCTGCATCGCCATCTCGTGTTCGGTGCCCTCGTAGAGCCGGCCGCCGATCGAGGAATATTCACCCTCGTTGTTCTCGCGCACGACATAGAAATCGATGTCGCCCGGCGCGCGGCCCTTGAGCGGCGAGTCGACCCCGGCCAACAGCCGCACCGGGCGCAAATTGATGTATTGCTGAAAGTTGCGCCTCAATGGGATCAACAGCCCCCACAGCGAGACATGGTCGGGGACGCCCGGATAGCCGACGGCGCCGAGAAACACCGCATCGAACAGCCGCAGCTGGTCGGTCCCGTCCACCGGCATCATCCGCCCGGTCTTGGCATAGGTCTCGCAGCTCCAGTCGAATTCGCGCCATTCGAGCGCGAAGCCATAGCGCCGGGCCGCCGCTTCCATGACCGCGATGCCTTCCGGCACCACTTCCCGCCCGATGCCGTCCCCGGCAATGACCGCGACCCGATAGGTGTTTGCCATGCGATCCCTCCGTTGCCGGGTCAGCTTAGAACCGAGCCGTCGCTACAATCATATATTCCAGACAGCGGCAAGGCGGGGTTAACCCGCCGCAACCCAGTCGACGACACGTTCGCCTATCATGATCACCGTTGCATGGGCACCGCCTGACCTGGGAATGCGCGGCATCACCGACGCATCGGCCACCCACACCCCTTGGACGCCCTTCACTCTGCAATATTGGTCAACCACCGCCATCGGATCTGCATCCGGTCCCATCTTGCAGGTCCCGGACACGTGCCTCGCCGAGCCCACGGTTTGGCGTAACCAGAGGTCCAAAGCATCGTCGCTGGCCAGAATGTCATCTGTCGGGTGGATCCGGTAATCGACCACGTCCTTATACACGTCGGATTCCAGCAGTCTCTTCGCCATTCGCACGCCTTCCCGCACCCGTCGAACGTCGTTGGGATGCTGGAGATAGCAATAGTTGAAGGACGGCTGGGCGCTGGGGTCGGCAGATGCCAACCTGACGTATCCTGAGCCGTCCGGTAACCCAAGCGTGCAATGAATCCGTGCCGCCCGCTCCGGGGGAACGTCGCCGATCAGATACTTGGTCCGTACCCCGGGGACGCGCTCCTGCCGTTCGTCGACGACCGGGCTGGACCTCAGCACCATATCGTTGACGGCGCTCGATCCCGGTGCGGTGTAGTGCAAGGAAAAGTGCGCCGCATCGCGATGAGCATCAAGGGAGATGCCGTCCTTGACCTTGAAGGTCATCTGGGCGCTGAGGTGGTTCATGAGATTCTGGCCGACGCCGGGGAGATGACGCACCGTTGGTATCCCAAATTGCTGCAGGTGGTCCTCGGGGCCGATCCCCGAGAGCATCAGCAGGTGTGGCGATCGGATCGCCCCGGCGCTCAGAACTACCCGGTCGGCTTCGACGTGGAACATCTTCCCGCCGCTTTCGGCTTCCACGCCGACGGCCTTGCCATCCTCGAACACGATCTTCCGGACGAACACCCCGCCCCGCACCGTCAGGTTCAGATAATGGCGCACCGGATTGAGATGCGTCATAGCGGTGCTCATTCTCACGCCGTCCAGGTTGTTCGACGGAGACACGCCAAGGCCGGCGGGGTTTAGGCCATTCTTATCATTCGTGGTGCCGAACCCGGCCTCTACACAGGCGGCATGGAAAGCCTGTTGGATGGCAGGCCAGGGACCTGTCTGACGGCGCCTGACGGGCATCGGTCCGTCCGCGCCATGGCAATAATTATCCTGAATGTCGAGATCGCGCTCCGATTTGCGAAAGTACGGCAGGATCTTGTCATACGACCATTCATCGTTGCCGAGAGCCGCCCAGGAGTCGAAATCCTCGGGGAATCCCCGTTGCATGGCCTGACCGTTGATCGACGACCCGCCGCCGATCACCTTGCCCTGCGCGACGTGGATCGCCCCTTGCTCCTCGGTGATGGTGCCGCGCAAGGCCCAGTTGTGTTGTGAGTCCGGGGCTTCGGCAAAGCGTGTGTGGCCGAACTTGATTTCGTCCGGAAGATTGGCTGGATCAGGATAATCCGGCCCGGCTTCCAGCAACAGCACGGACGTATGCGGGTTTGCGCCCAATCGGCTGGCCAACACCGATCCAGCCGCTCCCCCGCCGACGATCACTACGTCATATTTCATGGGTCCTCCTTCGTCATCGCATTACCGTCACCCGCGCCCCCACCCTTCCCTCCCCGTGATCCCCGGGTCAAGCCCGGGGAGGGGAGGGAAGGATGGGGGAAAGCGGGGGTCCGGAGCAGGCGGTGACAGCTTGCGGCCCTGGCTTGCCTCTATTGCGGGAATGACGCACCAGGGCGTTGATATTGTCAGTTCTTTTCGGGATGGATACTCAGCGTGACTCGCCTGCGGAGCGATGCGCATGGGCGTGCCAGGCGCTCGGATAGCGCCGGCACTCGAAGCGCAGATGGTCGCGGAAATGCGGCCGCATCTTCTCGGTCCACGGCGTGTTGGCGGCGGTTTTCCAGGCCGCCGAACGAACCACGTCGGGCGAGGCGAGGTGATAGAGCGCGACATAGCGCTGTGTCGCGCCGGTGCCGCGGTAGCGCCGGGCGCACCGCGTCCCCGGCACCGACCCCAATGCCGGGATGTGCTCGGTATTGTACCACTCGTTGAATTCGCTTTCGTGCTCCGGCGCGACGTTCATCCCGATCAAAAGCACGGCGGCGGCATCTTTCGGCGCCGTCTTGTCGCCGGGAAACAGCTGCACGCCCTCGAAGCGCAGCAGCCCCTTGCGAAAGCGGGCGGTGCGCTTGGTCCAGGGCGATGAATTGGCGCCGGCGATCGCCGCATAGGGCGGGCTTTTCAGCACCCCGACCGAATCGAGGTCATAGGTCGCGAGCGACACCTTCGGATTGTCGGTGGCGATCCAGCGCTCGGCATTGATGAAGCCAGGAATGCGCAGTCGCTCCGGGATGTGCTCGAGATCGTACCAGTCGTGGAACTCGTCTTCCGGCGCCGCCGAGAAATCCATCGCCGCGATCAGGATGCCCTTTGCCATTTTCTTCTCCCGTGGTGTTGCTGACGCCGGTTGACATCAACCGCGCGAAGCTCCGAAGCTCCCCGTACTCTATCAGGAGAA
>CAYMRQ010000284.1:4059-5298 GCA_964392845.1 uncultured Rhizobium sp. | reverse complement strand
CGCGCTTGTGCTCGACCAGGCGCTTGGCCTTCTCGATCACCATCTCGGCGATCTGTACGTGGCGCTGCGCCGGCTCGTCGAAGGTCGAGCTGATGACCTCGCCCTTGACCGAGCGGGCCATGTCGGTGACCTCCTCCGGCCGCTCGTCGATCAGCAGCACGATCAGGTAGACTTCCGGGTGATTGGCCGCCAGAGCGTGCGCGATATTCTGCAGCATCACGGTCTTGCCGGTGCGCGGCGGCGAGACGATCAGCGCGCGCTGGCCTTTGCCCAACGGGGTGATCAGGTCGAGCACGCGGGTCGTCAGATCCTTCTTCGTCGGATCGCTCAGTTCGAGCTCGATCTTCTCCTCGGGGTAGAGCGGCGTCAGATTGTCGAAATTGATCCGGTGCCGCAGCCGGTCCGGCTCCTCGAAATTGATATGGTTGATCTTGAGCGCGGCAAAATAGCGTTCGCCATCGCGCGGCGAGCGGATCTGACCTTCGACGGTATCGCCGGTGCGCAGCCCAAAGCGGCGCACTTGGCTCGGGCTGACGTAGATGTCGTCCGGCCCGGCCAGGTAATTTGCCTCGGCCGAGCGCAGAAAGCCGAACCCGTCCGACAGCACTTCGAGCACGCCATCACCGTGGATCGGCACGTCGTTCTCGGCAAGCTGCTTCAGGACGGCAAACATCATGTCCTGCTTACGCAGCGAGGAGGCGTTCTCGATTTGCAGCTCTTCGGCGAAAGCCAGCAGCTCTGCCGGAGTTTTCCGCTTCAATTCCTGGAGATTCATGGATGTGTGCGTCGCGATAGGGGAGGATTGGCCCGGCTTCGGATGGGCTGCCTGGACGGAGTCCGGCAGCCGGGATGGGGGGATGGTTTATCAGGAAAGTGTGAAGGAAGACCGGCGGGCGCAATGGCGGTTCCCTTACCGAATGGAGATATGCAAGTCAAACGCGATTACAAGGGGTTCGGTGCCGCGGATCGCGGCGCACTCGGCTCAGAACGGCTTGACCACCACGAGCAGTACGATTGCGATCATCAGGACTGTCGGCAACTCATTAACAACTCTATAGAATTTCGCCGGGCGGGTACGCCTTCCCGTAGCCAGGTCGAGGCGCCAATACGCCAGCAGGAGGTGGAAGACTGTCAGCAGCACTACCAGGCCGAGCTTTGCCCAGATCCAGCCGCGCTGCCAATCGATAACCCCGGGAGTCGATTGGCAGCGCGGCTGGATCTGGGCAAAGCTTGGCCTGG
>CAYMRQ010000284.1:0-4049 GCA_964392845.1 uncultured Rhizobium sp. | reverse complement strand
ACCCCGGGAGTCGCCGCCAGCAGCGCACCAAACCCATAACTTATCGCCGCCGCCGGCAGCATGATGCCGCGCAACAGCCGCCGCTCCATGATCACCAGCATCGCCGCACGGGTCGACTCGCGCGGCAAATCCGCGTGATAGACATAGAGCCGCGGCAGGTACAGGAGCCCCGCCATCCAGGCGATCACCGCGATGATGTGCAGCGACTTCACCCAGGGATAGGCGGCGGCGAGACTGTTGCTCACAAAGCCGTTCCGGATGGCACGGCCGCGGCTTCGACGGTTACCTCCGTTCGTTCCGTTCCCCGAACGAGTTCTGCAAGCGCGGCGATAAAGCGCCGGTCGGTGCCCACCGTTGCCACCCGGTGATACGCCGGCACCCCACACGACGCGGCCTGGCGGCGATAGTCGCGGTCGAGTTCGACCAGCGTCTCTGCGTGTTCTGAGACAAACGAGATTGGCGCGACGACAACGGCGACACCGTCGCGTCCAGCGCGTCGCAGCTCCTCCCCGACCGATGGCCCGAGCCAGGCAAGCGGGCCGACCCGGCTCTGATAACACACACGCCAATCGAGCCCCGGCCTGCCGAGTGCCGCTACCACCGCGGCGGCGGTGCTCGCGATCTCGCGCGGGTAGGGGTCGCCCGCGGCCACGATCTTGAGCGGCAGCCCATGCGCGCTGAACAAGAGGCGCGCCGCTGTTGTCTCTCCGGCGGCCGCATCCAGGGCATCGGCAACCAATCCGGCCAACGCCGAAACAAACCCTTGCGCCACCGGGTAGGACCGAATCGCCCGGGTCACGCTGCCGAGGCCCTGACGCAGCGCCTCGCGCCGCCAGGCCTCCAGCGAGGAGGCTGTCGTCGTCGTTGAGAATTGCGGATAGAGCGGCAAGAGGACAATCTCGTCCGGTCGCCACGCCCTGACCGCGTCAACCACTGCCGTGGTCAGCGGATGCCAGTAGCGCATCGCAATAAAGCAGCGATATCCGGCGCCAAGCTCCGCCTCCACCGCCCGCGCCTGCGCCTGCGTATTGGCAAACAGCGGAGAGGCGCCACCGAGCTGAGCATAGATTCCACGCGCGATGCCGGCCCGGCGGCCGGCAATCAACCTTGCCAGCGGCAGCCGGAGTGCTACCGGCAAACGAATGATCGCCGGATCGCTGAACAAATTGTAGAGAAACGGCCGCACCGCCGCCGGCGAATCGGGTCCGCCCAAATTCATCAGCACAACCGCCCGGCGCGCCATCTCAGGCGCGATCGACAGGCTCGGCGAGCAACCGCGCAAGCGCCGCAACATTCTCCGGCGGCGTCTGCGGCAGCACGCCGTGGCCGAGATTGAAGATGAACGGCCCGCCAGCGAACGCGTCGCGAATTTCGCGGATCGCCTGCTCCATCACCGCTCCGCCAACGAGCAGCACGACCGGGTCGAGATTACCTTGCACCACCACTCGCCCCTGCAGCCGCTCCCGCGCAAAGCTCGCCGAAACCGCGGTATCGATGCCAACCGCATCTACCCCACTCTCCGCCGCGTAGCGCTGATAGAAGAGCCCGGCACCGCGCGGAAAACCGATCACCGGGACCGTCGGGAAGCTTTGCTTCAGCCGTGTCGTAATCAGCCGTGTCGGGTCGATGACCCAGCGCTCGAAGCCAGCCTCGGACAGTACCCCCGCCCAGCTGTCGAACAGCTGCACCGCTTCTGCACCGGCTGCAATCTGGCCAGACAGGTAGACGACTGTTGCTTCGACGATCAGCTCGATCAGCGCGGCAAAGCCCTGTGGGTCGCGATAAGCCCACGCCTTGACCCGCCGAAAATCGCGGCTCGCACCACCCTCGACCATATAGGTTGCGACCGTCCACGGCGATCCGGCAAACCCGATCAGCGCCGTTTCCGCAGGCAACGCCGCGCGGCTGCGGCGCACCGTCTCGTAAACCGGTTCGAGACCGTAACATCCTGCGAGGTGCAGCCTACCGATGCCCGAGCCTTCCGCAATCGGGTCGAGCATCGGCCCGTCCTCACCGAATCCGACCCGCTGTCCCAGCGCCCGCGGCACCAGCAGAATATCGGCAAACACGATTGCCGCATCCATGCCAAAGCGGCGGACCGGCTGTAATGTCGCCTCGGTCGCCAGCCCGGGGGTCAGACAGAATTCGACGAAGTCGCGCGCCCGAGCTCGCAATGCGCGATATTCCGGCAGATACCGGCCGGCCTGCCGCATCAACCACCACGGCGGTCTTTCCAGGGTTTCGCCGCCGAGCGCACGTAACAGCAGTTTTGGTTGTCCACCGGGCATCGCCGCTCTTCTATCCTTCATCAGAGTCTGATTCAAATGATGTAGTTGATGTGGATGGCTGCGGATACCGGGGATTAATAAGTATCCCCATCATTTTCCCCGATTGAAGAGGGTTGCGGATGGTTTGCGGCGGCCTGTTCGTAGGGTTACAATCGCCATGGCGATCGGATGTTTAGAAGGCACGGCGATCGCGGATAAAACCGGGAAAACAGGGGATGCCGGCTAGCTTTTCCCGGTGGGATCGAAATGGGGATGATGGTGTATGTGCGGTTGATAACGGCTGGGTCGAGACGTCCGGACCGGGGACAAGAATCGTACGTCGGAAAAACATCGGGGGTTTTCCCCGCTTGGCGTCGATCGATCCACCGGGTTGAGCGAGCCGCGCTGGCCACGAGGGCAGCGTGGCGCTGACCCGGTTTCATCTTCACCTGGTTTCTGATTCTACCGGGGATACGGTCCATTCGGTTGCGCGCGCCTGCCTGGTTCAGTTCGATGAAGCCCAGGCGATTGAGCATGTCTGGAGCATGGTGCGAACGCATAGCCAGATCGATCGCGTGCTTGCCGGCATTGAGACCAATCACGGTCTGGTTTTATTCACGATGGTCGACACCGCGCTGCGCGAAAGGTTGCAGGATGGATGTCGGCGATTGCAAGTCCCGGCGATTCCCGTGCTCGACCCGGTTATCGGGGCGCTCGCCGCGCATCTGGGCCGCGAGAGCCGCGGGCTGCCTGGCAAGCAGCATCTGCTCGATAGCGAATATTTCGCTCGTATCGATGCAATGACCTTTGCCATCAACCATGATGATGGGCAATCGAGCTGGGGAATCAACGATGCCGATGTCTGCCTGGTCGGGGTGTCGCGGACGTCGAAGACGCCGACCTCGCTTTATCTCGCCAATCGTAGCATCAAGGCCGCCAACGTGCCATTCGTGCCCGGCGTCCCGCTGCCGCCGGACTTGCTGCATGCCGAAAAACCGCTGATTGTCGGTCTGACCAATGATCCCGAGCGGCTGATTCATCTGCGCCGTAACCGGCTCAGCATGCTCGACCACAACGAGGCCACCGATTATACCGACCTTGAGGCGGTCCGTGCCGAGGTCCGCGAGGCGCGCCGGGTCTTCGCCGAGCATCATTGGCCGGTCATCGACGTCACCCGGCGCTCGATCGAGGAGACGGCATCCTCGATCTACAAGCTGCTGATGCGCCGCCATGGCGGCGACGGCTGAGCCGGTAATCCTCGCCTCGGCGAGTACCGCGCGGGCGGCATTGCTTCGGGCAGCGGGCGTCGACTTCGCCATCGAGCCGGCTGCGATCGATGAATCCCGGCTGAAACGCGAAGCCCGGCAAGCCGGCGGTTCGGCGATCGGCTGCGCGACGACCCTGGCTAGCGAGAAGGCGTGCGTTATCTCGCGCCGCCATCCCCTGGCGCTCGTCATCGGCGCCGATCAGATTCTAGCGGCAGGGATGGAATGGTTCGACAAACCCGGCGATCTGGCCGAAGCATGCGCGCAGCTGCGGGCGTTGCGCGGGCGGACACACACCCTCGCGACCGTGGTGTGCGTTGCGCGGGGCGGAGCGCCGCTCTGGCATGTGGCGAGCACACCGGAATTGCGCATGCGGCGGTTCAGCGATGCCTTTCTTGAGGGGTATATTGCTGCCGAGGGTGAGGCACTGCTCGGCTCGGTCGGCGCCTATCGCATCGAGGGTAGAGGCGTGCAGCTGTTCTCGCGGATTGCGGGCGACCACTTTGCCGTTCTCGGC
>CAYMRQ010000283.1:0-5299 GCA_964392845.1 uncultured Rhizobium sp. | reverse complement strand
ATCCTCCTCGGCGATGCGGAAGCCGTCCTCGGTCTCGCGCAGGATCGCCAGGCGCTGCCGGGCGAACTCGCCAAGCGGCGGCTGATAGAGCAAGAGGCAGGTCGATTGCCGGTCGCCGCGGCCGATGCGGCCGCGCAGCTGGTGCAATTGCGCCAGGCCGAAGCGCTCGGCGTGCTCGACCACCATGACCGTCGCAGCGGGCACGTCGATGCCGACCTCGATCACCGTCGTGGCGACCAGCAGATCGACGGAATCGCCGGCGAAACCGGCCATCGCGCGGTCCTTCTCGGCGCTTTTCATGCGGCCATGCACGAGCCCGACCCGGCCCGGCAACAGCGCGGCGAGGGCGCGGTAGCGCTCCTCGGCAGCCGCGATGTCGGTGGTCTCCGACTCCTCGACCATCGGGCAGACCCAGAACACCTTTGCGCCATTTGGGGCGCCGCGAGTGAGCGCGCGCGCTACCGCTCCGGACACCTCGTCAAAGCGGTCGAGCGGCACGGTTCTGGTGTCGACCGGACGGCGCCCGGGCGGCTTTTCGACGAGGCGCGAGACGTCGAGATCGCCATAGGCGGTCATCATCAGGGTGCGCGGGATCGGCGTCGCGCTCATCAAGAGCGTGTCCGCGTCGCGCCCTTTGGCGGTCAGGGCGAGGCGCTGCTCGACGCCGAAGCGGTGCTGCTCGTCGATCACGGCGAGCGCGAGGTCGCGAAACGCGACATCCGGCTGCAAGAGGGCATGCGTGCCGACGACAACAGGGGTGAGGCCCGAGGCAAGGCTCGCCAGCATAGATTCGCGCGCCCGACCCTTCTCGCGCCCGGTCAACAGCCCGATTTCAACTCCGGCCGGCGCGGCGAGCCGCGTTAACACCTGATGGTGCTGGCGCGCCAGGATTTCGGTCGGCGCCATCAGCGCCGCCTGCGCGCCGCTCTCGACGGCGATCAGCATCGCAAGGAGCGCGACAACGGTCTTGCCGCTGCCGACATCGCCCTGCAACAGCCGCATCATCCGCTGCGGTGCGGCGAGGTCGGCGGCGATTTCGGCAATCGCCTGGCGCTGGCTGCCGGTCAGGGCGAAGCCGAAGCCGGCTGCGGCTCGGGCCTGCAAGGTGCCGGTCCCGGCGAGCACCCGGCCGGGACGTCGGCGCCGCAGCGCGCGCACCAGCGCCACCGCGAGCTGCGATGCCAGGATCTCGTCATAGGCGAGACGCTCGCGCACCGGGGTCGTCGGCGCGAGGTCAGCTTCGCTCTGCGGCGCGTGCACGGCGGCGATCGCGTCCTTCCAGCCCGGCCAGCGGCGCCGCGCGAAGAGCGCCGGATCGAGCCATTCCGGCAGCTCCGGCGCACGCTCCAGCGCGGCGGCCACACTCTTCGCCGCGATGCGCAACGAGAGGCCGGCGGTCAGCGGATAGACCGGCTCGATCGGCTTGACCTGGCCGGCCTGTTCCGGCGGGACAACGTAGTCCGGATGGGCGATCTGCGGCGCGCTGCCGTAATATTCGACGCGGCCGCTGATTATTCGCTCGGCCCCGACCGGCAGGAGCCGCTGCAAATGGTCGCCTTTCACGTTGAAATATACGAGCGTCAGGGTTCCCGTGCCGTCGCCGCACAGCACCCGATACGGCCGGCGGCCAAAGCCGGGCTGGTGCCGCTCGACCCGCGCCTTGAGCGTGACGATGGCGTCCGGCCAGTCGCGCGGATTGAGGGCGCCGATCGGCGGCGCGGCGCGACGGTCGACGAGCCCCACCGGCAGATGCCACAACAGATCGACGACGAGCGGGCCGGCCGCCCGCTCAAGCAAGCGGCCGAGCTGCGGCCCGATGCCGGGCAGCACCGTCACCGGCGCGAAGAGCGGGTCGAGAAGGGCGGGGCGCATGGAAACCAGACGGTACTGTTGCAGAACCCGGCTGACGCAGACGCGTAGGATGTCTATATCGGGGTAGCCATACCAGCCCCTCACCCCAACCCTCTCCCCGCACGCGGGGCGAGGGGGTCCGTCGCGGAGCGTCGGGCGGATGAGGGGCCGCTTGGCGTGCGTCCGAAGAGATGGGTCCTCGATGAATTTGTCGCCCGAGATCCGCCGCAAGCGGCTCCTGTTCCGCTCCTGGCACCGCGGCACGCGCGAGGCCGATCTGATCCTCGGTTCGTTTGCCGAGGTGAATCTCGCCGCTTTTGACGACACACGGCTCGACCGTTACGAGGCATTGCTCGAGTGCCCGGATGCCGATCTGTTCGACTGGATCACCGGCCGCGCCGCGCCGCCGCCCGAATACGACACCGATGTGACCCGGCTGCTGCTCGCCTTCCGCTATCGTCCGCGCCCGACGTGAAAATACCGGCGTTCATCAGTGGATCAGGAGGCCCGCCATGAACCGGCGCGAGTTTGTCCAGCTCCTCGGCGGCGCGGCGATCGGCTGGCCGCTCGCGGCGCACGCGCAGCAGAAGGCGATGCCGGTGATCGGCTTCCTGCACAGCCTTTCCCCCGACCGGAGCACAGCCGTTCTCACCGCCTTCCGCGAAGGACTCCGCGAGGCCGGCTACATCGAGGGCCAAAACGTCGCGATCGAATACCGCTGGGCGGAGGGCTACTACAATCGGCTGCCCGCCTTGGCCGCCGACCTCGTCGGCCGCAAGGTCGACGTGATCTCGACCGGCGGCGGCACCGAGCCGATTCTCGCGGCCAAAAACGCGACCTCGACAATCCCGATCATCTTTTCGGTCGCAACCGATCCGGTCGGGAGCGGCCTCGTCGCGAGCCTCGCGCGGCCAGGCGGCAATGTGACGGGCCTCAGCTTCATTGGGGTTGACCTGCTGCCGAAGCGGCTCGAATTGCTGTCCGAGTTGCTTCCTGGGGCCAGAGTATTCGGACTGTTGGTGAACCCGAGCGTCGAGCATTCGGAGCGCCAGATTGCAGCCGCGCAGGAAGCTGCCAGAATGAGGGGGGTGCAGCTTCATATTCTGAAAGCCGGCAGCCAAAGCGAGATCGACGCCGCCTTTCGGGCGCTCGCGCAACTGCATGCCGACGCGCTCGTGGTCGGGGACGATGCGTTATTCTACAATCAGCGCGATCAGTTCGCGGCGCTGGCGGCGCGCCATTCCGTACCCGCGATTTATGGATTGCGCGGGCAAGTCCTTGCCGGCGGCCTTATCAGCTACGGAACCAGCCTTGAAGGCGCCTTTCGCCAGTCCGCCGCTTATGTCGCCCGGGTTCTCGCGGGCGCCAAGCCGGCCGATCTGCCGGTCCAGCAACCGACGCGGTTCGAACTGGTCATCAATCTCAAGACCGCCAACGCGCTCGGCCTCACCGTGCCGCAATCGCTCCTGATGCGCGCCGACGAGGTCATCGAATGAACCGGCGGGATTGCATCGTCCTTCTCGGCGGCGCGGCGATCGCGTGGCCGCAGGCTGCGCGCGCGCAGCAGAAGAGGGTGCCGGTGATCGGCTTCCTCCACAGCGGCTCGCCCGGGCCGGCTGCGCCGAATGTGGCCGCGTTCCACCAGGGACTGAACGAAACCGGTTACGTCGAAGGACAAAACGTCGCGATCGAATACCGCTGGGCGGAGGGAAGCAATGATCGGCTGCCCGCATTGGCGGCCGATCTCGTCGGCCGCAAGGTCGATTTGATCGTGTCGGCCGGCGGCACCCCTACGGCACGAGCGGCGAAAAACGCCACCTCGACAATCCCGATCGTCTTCACCGGCGTCGGCGACCCGGTTGAACTCGGCCTCGTCGCCAGTCTCGCGCGGCCGGGCGGCAACCTCACGGGCTTCAGCGTCATCACCTCCGAGCTGATGCCCAAACGACTCCAGCTGCTCACCGAGCTCGTTCCCCAGGCCAGGGTGATCGCCCTGCTCGCCAACCCGAACAATCCGGGCGCCGAGCCGGCGATACGGAACATGCAAGAAGCGGCGAGCGCGAAGGGGGTGCAGCTCGCTGTCCTGAAGGCCGGCAGCGAAAGCGAGATCGACGCCGCCTTCGCCTCCCTCGTCCAACTGCAAGCCGGTGCGCTCGTCGTCGGCGGCGATCCGTTCTTCGGCAGCCGGCGCGAACAGCTCGTGGCGCTGGCGGCTCGCCATGCCATACCGGCGATTTACGCCTTTCGTGAACATGCCGCCGACGGCGGCCTGATGAGCTATGGGCCGAGCCTGACCGGTACCTTTCGCCAGGCTGGGGCTTACGTCGGTCGGATCCTCAAGGGCGCCAAGCCGGCCGACCTGCCGGTCCAGCAGCCGACGCGGTTCGAACTGGTCATCAATCTCAAGACCGCCAACGCGCTCGGCCTCACCGTGCCGCAATCGCTCCTGATGCGCGCCGACGAGGTCATCGAATGAACCGGCGGGATTGCATCGTCCTTCTCGGCGGCGCGGCAGCTTCCTGGCCGCAGGCCGCGCGTGCGCAGCAGAAGGCGATGCCGGTGATCGGCTACCTCGGCGTTGGCTCACCCGGTCCGTTTGCACCGCATGTGGCCGCGTTTCGGCAAGGGCTGAGCGAAGCCGGTTACGTCGAGGGACAAAACGTTGCAATCGAATACCGCTGGGCCGAAGGCCGCGATGATCGGCTGCCCGCATTGGCCGCCGAACTCGTCGGGCGCAAGGTTGCGGTAATCGCGACCAGCGGCGGTCCAGCTGCGGCACTGGCGGCGAAAAACGCGACGGCGATGATCCCGATCGTCTTCTCGAGCGCCGCCCCGGTAGAGCGGGGCCTGGTCGCCAGTCTCGCCCGGCCGGGCGGCAACCTTACGGGAATCAGCAATATGACGTTCGAACTGACCCCCAAGCGGTTCGAGCTGATGTCTGAGCTGGTTCCCCAGGCCGGGGTGATCGCCCTGCTGATGAACCCGAGCAGTCCGAGCGCCGAGCCGGCGATACGGGACATGCAAGAAGCGGCGCGCGCGAAGGGAGTGCAGCTCCATGTCCTGAAGGCCAGCACCGACGGGGAATTCGAAACCGCCTTCGCCTCTCTCGTCCAATTGCGTGTCGGCGCGCTCGTCGTCGCCGCTGATGCCTTCTTCAATAGCCGGCGCGAGGCGCTGGTGGCGCTGGCAGCACGCCATGTTGTTCCAGCGATCTATCAGGGGCGCGAATTCGCCGATTCCGGCGGCCTGATCAGCTATGGAGCCAACCTTCCGGACATGTATCGCCTGGTTGGAGCCTATGTCGGCCGGATCCTCACGGGCGCCAAGCCCGCCGATCTGCCGGTCCAGCAGCCGACCAGGTTCGAGCTGGTCGTCAACCTCAAGACCGCCAAGGCGCTCGGCCTGACCGTGCCGCAATCGCTCCTCATGCGCGCCGACGAGGTCATCG
>CAYMRQ010000282.1:0-5311 GCA_964392845.1 uncultured Rhizobium sp. | reverse complement strand
ATCGAATGGCGCATCGGCGTTAATCTGGGCGACGTGATCATCGATGGCGACGACATCTTCGGCGACGGCGTCAACATCGCTGCGCGGCTCGAAGCCATTGCCGAGCCGGGCGGCATCTGCATCTCGCGCACGGTAGTCACGCAGACCCGCGGCAAGCTGGATTTTCCGGTCGAAGACCTCGGCGACCAGGCGCTTAAGAATATCGCCCAGCCGATCCACGTCTTCCGCGTGCTGGCGGAGGAAAAGAAGATGCCCGAACCCATCGCCTTGCCGCTACCCGACAAGCCATCGATCGCGGTGCTGCCGTTCCAGAACATGAGCGGCGACCCCGAGCAGGAATATTTTGCCGACGGCATGGTCGAAGAAATCATCACCGCGTTGTCGCGGATCCGCTGGCTGTTCGTGATCGCCCGCAATTCGAGCTTCACCTACAAGGGCCAAGCGGTCGATGTGAAGCAGGTCGGGCGCGAGTTGGGCGTGCGCTATGTGCTCGAAGGCTCGGTGCGCAAAGGCGGCGGTCGGGTGCGCATCACCGCTCAGCTGATCGAGGCCGAAACCGGCATGCACCTCTGGGCCGACCGCTTCGACGGCTCGCTCGAAGACGTGTTCGATCTTCAGGACAAAGTCGCGATCAGCGTCGCTGGCGTGATCGAGCCGGCGTTACAGGCCGCAGAGACCGCTCGCTCGACCGACCGTCCGACGAACGACCTATCGGCTTATGATCTCTACCTGCGCGGCATAGCAACCTTCTTTCCGGTAACGAGGGACCGCGTGCTCGTTGCTGCGGCGCTATTCGAGCAGGCGACCCAGCACGACGCTCATTTCGGCCCGGCGCTGGCCTGGGCGGCGATCTGCCAGGTGCGGTTGCACATGGACGGCTGGACCGACGAGCCTGAGGCGATATCCCGGCGCGGCCGCGATTTCGCGCGCCGCGCTTTGGAGGTGGCGGCTGGGGATCCGGCGGTGATCGCCAATGCCGTTTTTCCGCTTGCCTATTTCGGCGAGGACATTGGCGCGATGCTGGCGCTGCTGGACCAGTCTCTGGCGCTTAACCCGAGCTTTGCCCGAGGCTGGTTCCTGAGTGGGCACGTCCGACTGATGGCAGGACAATGCGACACGGCAATTGAGAATATCGAGACATCGCTGCGCCTCAGCCCGCGTGTTCGCATGGGGGGACAATCCCAAGTCGTCGGCATGGCTCACTTCTTTTCACGCCGATTTGAACCGGCCACCGCGAAGTTAGCTCTCGCAATCCAGGAATTTCCGGGTGCTCCTGTGTCATACCGCTTTCTCGCGGCGACCTATGCGCATATGGGACGGCTACAGGAAGCGCGGGAAATCATAGAGCGGTTACGCGCCCTCACCCCGCTCGTAATACCGAGCCATCTGCCGTGGCGGGATCCGGAACACCGTGAGCTCCTTTTGTCGGGCCTGCGGCTGGCGATGGGAGAAACCGCCGGCACCTCGGAGAAATAATCACCCGAGCGCCGGCGTGACATCGGTATGGGTGAAATCGTCGCCCTTGAGCAGCAGGGGTTCGCCGGTCTCGCGCGCCAGGGCATAGGCAAAACAGTCGCCGAAATTGAGCCGCGCGGGATGCAGGCTGCCGCAGCCGTAATCGCGGTAGGCCTCGCGGGCGAGGCGCGCCTGGGCTTCGCTCACCGGCTCGATGACAATCTGCGCCTTGCGCAGGAGATCGTCGAGGCGGCGGCTCGCCACGGGATCATGGCTCGCGTCGATCACGATCGCCGCTTCGACGAAATCCGCCGCGGAAAGGCGCCGACGGGATGCGGCCTCGATCGCCACGGCGCAACCGGCCGCCTCCGGCTCGTCGCGCAGGATCGCGATCAGGGCCGAGGCATCGATGATCATCGCGGCAATCCGCGATCGTCTTAGAGCAATTCGCCATGATCGATCGAGCGGCAGGGCTCCTTCAGATGCGCCGCACAATCCCTACCGATCGCCAGGAGGCGATTCGCCAGGCTGCCGCCGCGCTCACGGCTTACCCGCTCAAGCCGTTCGGCCAACGCCCGGGTGACCGCTTCGGTCATGCTCTCGCCGGTGAGCTGTGCCAGTTGCCGCGCGAGGCGATGCGCGTCGTCGTTCTTGATGTTGAGGCTCATGGGGTGCCCCTTCTCTCCGTCATATCCTGTTGGCCATTCGCCATTTTGCGCTCGCGCCATGCCTCCCGTATCATTCCGATGCCCGCCTCTCCTTGACGAGCCCCTCCCATGGTCGATGCCGATTTTCTCGCCCGCCATCTCGACCGCGTCCTCGACGACGCGACGATCCCCGAATTACCCAACCACTACCGCGGCAAGGTGCGCGACAATTACGATTTGCCGGACGGGCGGCGCCTGATCATCGCGACCGACCGGCTCAGCGCCTTCGACCGCAACATCGCGGCGATCCCGTTCAAGGGGCAGGTGCTGACCCAGATCGCACGGTTCTGGTTCGACCGCACCGCCGATTTGTGCCCGAACCACGTCATCGACTATCCCGACCCGAATGTCCTCCTCTGCCAACGACTCGACATCCTGCCGGTCGAAGTGGTGGTGCGCGATTATCTCGCCGGCACGACGGCGACCTCGGTGTGGTCGATGTACCGCGCGGGCCGGCGCGAGATTTATGGGCTCTCGTTTCCGGACGGGCTGCGCGAGAACGAGAAACTGCCGCAGACGATCATCACCCCGACCACCAAGGCACGCGACGGCGAGCATGACGAGCCGGTGACCGCCGCCGAGATCCTCGATCGCGGCATGCTGACCCCACGGCAATGGCAGGAGGTCTCGGCGAAGGCGCTGGCGCTGTTCGCGCGGGGTCGCGACATCGCGGCCGAACGCGGCCTCATCCTGGTCGACACCAAATACGAGTTCGGGACAGACCGCGACGGCCGCATCCTGCTCGCCGACGAGATCCATACCCCCGACAGCAGCCGCTATTGGTACGCCGAGAGCTATCCCGGCCGATTCGCGGCCGGCGAGACGCCCGACAGCTTCGACAAGGATTTCCTGCGGCGCTGGGTCGCGGCGCGCTGCGACCCCTACCGCGACCCGATCCCGCCGATCCCGCGCGACATCATCGCCGAAGCCGCGCGGATCTATATCAGCGTGTTCGAGACGGTCACCGGCGAAAGCTTTGCCCTGTCCCAGCCGGAGACGCCCGTGCTCGCGCGCATCCGCGCCAACCTGCGCCGGTTTTTCTGAACGGCGGCCGGTCGCGCCGATCCGCGAGTCTATGTGATATTGGCCGAATCCGCGTAGCATCCCTGCCGCCGGGATGACTCGCGCTCCGTTATCGGTGCGCGACGGAGCCGTTTAGATCTGTGACGATCGATGGGTCGTTTGGCGATGGGCTGTCCCGGACCCGCCCGGGGGTTGGCATCATGAGGGGGGCGACCCGGTGGCCTCGGCTCGGGTATGGGCGGGTAAAGCCGTGGTTGAATTCGGGGGCAGGCTCCGTTAACCTTCGCGCCTGTGCTGTTACTGATTGATCTTAACGGGAATGTTTTTCCGATTGGGTTCGACCGCCGTCGATTAAGGTCGCGCGGCACGAACAATCGAGCAACAAAATGGGCCGGCATGAGCTGTTTTGTGAGGCCGATGATGGGGGTGGGGAGTGACGAGCGTCGCAGGCGATCGGCGCGGACGAGCGGCGGTCGGGACAAATCGGAGACCGGGTTGAAAATTCCCGCAGCGCGGCAGGGGTCGGCGTCCGGGCGCGTCCGGCATGGCCGCGGAGCGGGGAAACCACCCGGCTCGGTGCGATCCTGGCAGCGCCTGCCGGCATGGCCTCGGCCAAGCAGGCCGGCACCGTTGCTTGACAGTGCCGGGCTGTCGCCCGAAACAACGTCACAACTGGTCTTTCCGGCTCGGGGCGTGTAATGAAGGGGAGGCCGCGCGGCCAGCCGTCACCCACTTTCCTCGCCACGGATTCAAATTTGCCTCAGCGCTATGAGTGACGGATCGATCGCGATCATTGGCGCCTCGTGCCGCTTTCCGGGAGCATCCGGCCTGGAGGCGTACTGGGAGCTGCTCACCTCGGGGACCGATGCGATCTCTGAGGTCGATGCGAGCCGCTGGTCGACCCGGTTCTACTACCACCCGACTCACGGCGAGCCGGCGAAGAGCTACACCTGGTCGGCCGGCCTGATCAGCGGTGTCGATCTGTTCGAGCCGGCTTTTTTCGGGATCTCACCGCGCGAAGCGGCGCAGATGGACCCGCAGCAAAGATTGCTGCTCGAGCTGATTTGGCACGCCGCCGAGGATGCCGGCATCCCGTCGAGCAAGCTCGCGGGCAGCGCGACCGGGGTGTATATCGGCGCATCATCCACCGACTACCGCGATCTGCGCCTCGGCGACCCGGCGAGCGGCGATTCGTATTTCATGACCGGCGGGACGCTCAGCATCCTCGCCAACCGCATCTCCTATGTCTTCGACCTGCACGGCCCAAGCCTGACCGTCGACACCGCCTGCTCGTCGTCGCTGGTCGCGCTGCATCATGCGTGCGAGGCGATTCGCGGCGAGCGCATTGCCAGCGCGATCGTCGGCGGCATCAACCTGCTGCTGGCACCCTATCCGTTTCTCGGATTCTGCCGCGCCTCGATGCTGTCGCGCCTCGGCCGCTGTTATGCCTTTGACGAGCGCGCCGACGGTTATGTGCGCGGCGAAGGCGGCGGCGCCATAATTTTGAAGCCGCTGCGCCAGGCGCTGGCCGATGGCGACCGCATTCGCGCGGTGATCCTCGGCACCGGGGTCAATTCCGACGGCCGCACCATCGGGTTGTCGCTGCCGAGCGAGGCGGCGCAGGCCGCCCTCATTCGCACGGTCTACGCGCGCGCCGGCGTGGCCCCCGACGATCTGGCGTTTTTCGAGATGCACGGCACCGGCACGCCGGCCGGCGATCCGATCGAGGCCACCGCCGTCGGACGCGCGCTTGGCCAGGCGCGGCGCGACCCGCTGCCGATCGGCTCAGTCAAGACCAATATCGGTCATTTGGAGCCGGCCTCGGGGATGGCCGGGCTGATCAAGGCGGCGCTGGCGCTCGACCGCGGCATCATGCCGCCGACGCTGCATTGCGAGAGGCCGAACCCGAACATCCCGTTTGACGCGCTCAACCTGCGGCTCGTCCGTTCGCCCGAACCAATCGCGGCCGGAAGCTGCGCCGGAGTCAACTCGTTTGGCTTTGGCGGCACCAACGGGCACGCGGTCCTGAGCGCGCCGCCGCGGCGTTCGGATGCGGCGCGATCCGCCGGCCAATTGCCCGATGGGGGCCCGTTGCCGCCCCTGATCATCTCGGCGCGAACCGAAGC
>CAYMRQ010000281.1:0-5329 GCA_964392845.1 uncultured Rhizobium sp. | reverse complement strand
TAGTGTTGCGGTTGAAACAGACGATTCGCAACGGGGCCTGAACGTGCGATTCTGCGGCGATGAGCAGGATCGCACCTATTCGGCTGCCCGAGGCGGATCGGGAACGGCTGGAAAAGCTGGTCCGGGACCGCAACACGCCGCAGAAGGTGGTGTGGCGGTCGCGGATCGTGTTGTTGAGCGCTGGCGGGATGCGTCCGCCGGCAATCGCCGCGGCGCTCGGCAAGAGCGAATTGACCGTGCGGCGCTGGCGCCGGCGGTATTTGGAGAAGGGCGTGCCCGGCTTGTTGAAGGACGCGACCCGTCCGCCCGGGCGAACACCATTGTCGGCAGAGGTGATCAAGCAGGTGGTTGATTTGACCCTGCACGAGGTACCGCCGGGGCGGACCCGGTGGAGCGAGCGGACGATGGCGGCGCGGGTCGGGATCGCGCCCTCCTCGGTACACACGATCTGGAAGGCGCACGGGCTGAAGCCGCATCTCACGCGGACCTTCAAGCTGTCGCGCGATCCCGCTTTTAGCGAGAAGGTCGAGGACATCGTCGGGCTCTATCTCAACCCGCCGGACAAGGCGCTGGTGCTGTCGGTCCCCTGGCGCTCGACGAGAAATCGCAGATCCAGGCACTCGACCGCACCCAGCCGGGCCTGCCGATCAAGAAGGGCCGCGCCGGCACCATGACGCACGATTACAAGCGGCCCGGTACCACCACCCTGTTCGCCGCGCTTAACATGCTGGACGGGACGGTGATCGGCGAATGCATGCCGCACCACCGGCAGAGCGAGTTGCCTCGCGCTTCCTCAAGCGCATCGACCGTGAGACGCCGGCCGAACTCGACTTGCACCTGATCGCCGACAACTACGCCACCCACAAGACGCCCCGGGTTCGGCGCTGGCTCACCGCGCATCCGCGCTTCAACCTGCACTTCACGCCGACCTCCGCTTCCTGGCTCAATATGGTCGAGCGGTTCTTTGCCTTGATCACCGAGGACCGCATCCGCTGCGGCGTGTTCAAGAGCGTCGCCGAACTGGAGACCGCCATAATGGACTATCTTGCCCAGCACAATGCCAACCCCAAGCCATTCATCTGGACCAAGTCCGCCGGCGAAATCCTCGAAAAGGTCGCGAGAACGAAGCAAGCGTTGGAATCGGTACACTAGGGATATCCCCGATGCTGGAGGAGATCATGTCGCAAGCCATCGTTGGCAGATGGGGCAAAAGCTTGGCGATCCGGCTCCCGGGCGAGGTCGTGAAGGCCGCCGGGATCGGCGATGGCGAGCGCGTGGACATCGAGGCGCGTGATCGGGCCATCGTGATCCGCCGCGCGGCGCCGCATTTCACCTTGCCAGAGCTGTTCGAAGGCAAAAGCCCGCAAGAATGGCGAGCGGCCTACGCCGTCGCTTTTGATTGGGGCCCGGATGTTGGCCGCGATGCGATCGAGGAATGACGCCTCCGCCTACCTGCCTGCCTTAGGACCCGTACGGGAATAACCGCACGATTTGGACCGCGGGCCTCCGGCCCGCATGCGGCCGGGACGGCCGCGGTCCCAAGGTTGGCGTACAACCGAGGCGATTCGATAATTCCCCGACAGACCCTTAGCGGCCGACGCCGATGCCGATACGCTCGACGGATTGCGATTGCGGGGGGTTGAACAAATCGGCGAGAACGATCGGCCGGCCGGTCTCTTCCGGCGGCCCCAATCCGGCGTCGCGCGCCGCGACAGCGGCCTCCTCATAGGTCAGCGCGCGCGCCTTGATCGCGCCGAAACACCGTCCCGGCCGGATCAGCGCCGGGTCGACGCCGCGGAAATCGTTCTGGTTGGTGGTGAAGATGATCTTCCGGCTCGCCAGATGAACCAGCCCATCGGAAACGTTGAGAAAGCGCGTCATCAGCGTGGTGCCGCCGCCGACCTCGCGGGCGTTGACCAGCGACTCCGCGTCTTCGATCACCATGACGGCCTCGTCGCCCATCGACAGGAAGTTGATGAACATCTCATCGGAGTTGAGCAGCTTTTCCTCGTAGGTGATCACCGCCTTCAGCTGATGCTCGTAGATGAAATGGCGCAGCAGCGAGGTCTTGCCGGTGCCCGGCTCGCCCATGATGAACAGCACCGAGGCGCTGTCCTTCAGGTATCGCGCAAAGTAGCTCGCGACTGCTTCTCCGAGCCAGGGATAGTAAGAATCGTGCACCGGCGGCGGCGGCTGCATCGTGATGTTGCGGTAGTCGGCCCCGTCTTTGGTCTCGTACCACCATTCGACCGTGGCGAGCCGGGAATGGCCGAACTTCTCGCCCATTTCGCGCGCGACGGTGGCGACGGCTTCGTGCTCCCCCCAATACTGCACGGAAAAGTGCAGCCGGCGCTGCACGAAAACGTCCTTGTCCTCGTCGAAGCGGACATAGGCGTAAAAGATCGCGCCATCCTCCGAGCCCGGGTGCACGATGACGTCGTATCCGCCGGCGGCGACAGACCTTACCTGGCACCGGCATTGCGGGAAGTTGGCCCGGGCAATGTCGCGCAACGCGCAGACAAAATCGAAGGCGGAGATCAGCAGCGAATAATCCGCCCGCACCGCCGTCGAGTCGGTCTGCGCCGACAGCGCCACCGCCATCGCCGGCATGATGCTCGATGGATGGATATTTCCGTTCAGCAGAAACTGCAGCTTGTTCATTCGAGACCTTCCGCAATTCATTATCCCCCTCGGCCCAAGACCGGAGTATCGAGGGCAACCGGGCCTGATTCAACCGAAGGGATTGCCGCGCTTTCCCGGACAATAGGCAGCCGATCCGTCGGATTTTGACGCATCGCTTCGCGGCGGGATTGTCTCCGCAACTTACGACGCATTACATTGTAGCGAAATAGGAGATTCTGATGCCCGAGGGGACGAACGCGATCCCGGTTTCGATCCGGGTGCCAGCGGATGTCATCGAGACGTTGGACAAGATCGCGACGGTACTGGAGCGCCCGCGCTCCTGGGTCATCCTGCGCGCCATCCGGCAATACCTCGCCGATGAAGGGCAGGAGGTGCTCGACGTGCAAGAGGGAGTCGAGGAGCTGGATCGGGGTGAGGGAATCCCCCTCGATGAGGTTCTGGCCGAGATGGACGAAATCATTGCCAAGGCCGAGGCCAAGCGCGCGGCCGGCTGATGCCGCGCGTCATTCTGGCCCCGCGGGCAAGACGCTGGCTTCACGCCGAACTCGCGTATCTCGCTGACATCAGTCCGGCCAGCATCGGTCGGCTGCGGGAAAGGATAGGCACAGCCCGACGCCTATTATCCGAATTTCCGCGGATTGGCTCGCCTGGGACGGCGCCGGGATGGAGGCGGCTCGTCGTCCCGCCTTACGTCGTGGTCTATCGAGAAAAAGATGGTGACATCGAGATCATGGAGATTCGTCACGGCCGACAGGCCGAGCGGCCTGTTCCCGACAAGTCGTAATCGGCGGCCCGCCTTGCCGGTTCGTCGGTTTCGCGTTAAGACCCGCGCGTCTCGCGCCCTTCGCCCCACGATGAGGAAATGCCCATGGCACGCAGCAAGATCGCCCTGATTGGCGCCGGCCAGATCGGCGGCACCTTGGCCTTGCTCGCCGGCCTCAAACAGCTCGGCGACGTCGTCATGTTCGACGTCGTTGAGGGCGTGCCGCAAGGCAAGGCGCTCGACATCATCCAGGGTTCCTCGATCGAGGGTTACGACGCCTCGATCACCGGCAGCAACGACTATACCGACATCAAGGGCGCCGATGTCGTCATCGTCACCGCCGGAGTGCCGAGAAAGCCCGGCATGAGCCGCGACGATCTGATCGGCATCAACACCAAGATCGTCGGCGAGGTTGGCGCGGCGATCCGGACGCATTGCCCGGAGGCTTTCGTCATCACCATCACCAACCCATTGGACGCGATGGTCTGGGTGATGAAGGAGGCGACCGGCCTGCCGGCGAACCGGGTGGTCGGCATGGCCGGGGTGCTGGATAGCGCCCGCTTCCGCTATTTCCTCGCGCAGGAATTCAACGTCTCGGTCGAGGATGTCACCGCCTTTGTGCTGGGCGGCCATGGCGACACGATGGTGCCGCTGATTCGCTATTCGACGGTCGCCGGCATTCCGCTCCCCGATCTTGTCAAGATGGGGTGGACCACCAGGGAGCGGCTCGACGCGATCGTGGCGCGCACCCGCGACGGCGGTGCCGAGATCGTCAATTTCCTCAAGACCGGCTCGGCCTTCTATGCCCCGGCGAGCGCGGCGATCTCGATGGCCGAATCCTATCTGCGCGACAAGAAGCGGGTGTTGCCCTGCGCCGCCTGGCTGACCGGGCAATACGGCGTCCGCGACCTCTATGTCGGCGTGCCGGTGGTGATCGGCGCCGGCGGCGTCGAGCGCATCGTCGAGATCACGCTCGATGGCGACGAAAAGGCGGCGTTCGACCAGTCTTGCGGTGCGGTTCGCGGGCTCGTCGACATCGCCCGCAAGATGCGCGAGACCGCGGCGGCGGCCCAATGAACATCCACGAATATCAGGCGAAAGAGCTGCTGGCGAAGTCAGGCGTCGCCGTCCCGCCGGGGAGGGTCGCCTATACCGCGGCGGAGGCGGTCGACGCGGCGCGGCGGCTCGGCGGCAATGCCTGGGCGGTCAAGGCGCAGATCCATGCTGGCGGGCGCGGCAAGGCGGGCGGAGTCAAGCTCGCGCGCTCGGAAGATGAGGTCGCGGCGGCCGCCCGCGCGATGATCGGCCACACGCTGGTGACCCATCAGACCGGGCCCGAGGGGCGCGAAGTCAAGCGGGTCTATGTCGAAGCCGGCTGCGACATCGCCCGCGAGCTTTACCTGGCGCTGTCGATCGACCGCGGCCTCGGGCGAGTGACGCTGATCGGGGCGGCCGAAGGCGGCATGGACATCGAGGAGTTGGCGGCGCGCGCACCGGACAAGATCCTCCGGCTGGCGATCGACCCGGCATCCGGATTGTCGCCGTTTCATGCCCGCCGGCTCGCCTTCGGCTTTGGCCTGTCGGGCCCCCAGATCGGCGCGATGGTCGGTTTTGTCGGGGCGCTCTACCGCGCCTTCACCGAGCTCGACGCCGCGCTCGTCGAGATCAACCCGCTGGTGGTGACCGGATCGGGCGAGCTGATTGCCCTCGACGCCAAGATCGGGTTCGACGACAACGCCCTCTTCCGCCACCCCGATATCGAGGCGCTGCGCGACGCGGACGAGGAGGACCCGATCGAGCTCGAGGCTGGCAGGCATGCGCTCAATTACGTCAAGCTCGACGGCAATATCGGCTGCATGGTGAACGGCGCCGGGCTGGCGATGGCGACGATGGACATCATCAAGCTTTACGGCGGCAGCCCGG
>CAYMRQ010000280.1:4627-5343 GCA_964392845.1 uncultured Rhizobium sp. | reverse complement strand
AAGCGCCAGCGGAATCCCCAATTCTCGATTCCTTCAGACCGGATACCGCTCTAGCGCACCAACTGCCAGTCGATGTGTCGCCAGAACAGGCTGACGCGCGCCGTGCTGGCGATAAAGCTGGTGATCGTGGCGATCGGCGCCACCGCCTTGACCCCGAGCAGATAGCTCAGCGCCGCGATGAACAACAGGCTGCCGCCGCCGCCCGACAGCGAGCTGAGGGTCCAGCCAAGAAAGGCGATCACGAACAGCGCGATCGACATCATCGCCGCGCCGGCCGGGATGGTTTGACGCTGCATTGGGCGAGCTTAGCGGGAATGCGCGAAAGCTCGTTGATGCGGATCATCCGCGACGCTCCCGTTCTCGTCACGCTGCTTCGTTCCAGACTGCAATTTCTGCCGTCGTCCGGGCGAAGGCCGGGACCCATCCTTGCCGTGGATACCGGCTTTCGCCGGTATGACCTGAAGAGCGGGAGGAGCGGAGAGCCCTCGATCGAGCCGGCGGCGCCTACCACCCGCCGTCGACGCCGATTGCCTGGCCGGTGACGAAGCCGGCTTCGTCGGAAGCGAGATAGGCGATCATCGAGGCGACCTCGTCGGGGCTGCCGAAGCGGCCGACGGGGATCGCCTTGGCGCGCTCGCGGAAGCCCACTTCGAGGTCGTCGCCGTATTCGCGCCGGTTGGTGCTGATCGCGCGCGAGGTGCGGATCGGCCCCGGGC
>CAYMRQ010000280.1:0-4617 GCA_964392845.1 uncultured Rhizobium sp. | reverse complement strand
GACCGCGTTGACGGTGATCCCGTGCGGCGCAAGGTCGAGCGCCAGCGATCGGGTGAAGCCGACGATCGCCGCTTTCGACGCGGCATAGGTGGCGCGCCTCTTTCCCGGCCGGAACGCCGCCTTCGACGACACGCTGACGATGCGGCCGAAGCCGGCCTTGCGCATCGCCGGCACCGCGGCGCGTGACATCAGAAAGGCGCCCTTGGCGTTGACCCCCATCGTCAGATCCCAGGCCGCGACCGGCACGTTCTCGATCTCGTTCCTATCGGCGCCCTGCGGCGCCCCGGCATTGTTGACCAGGATGTCGAGGCGGCCATAGCGCGCCAGGACCTCCTCGACCATGCGCTTCGCATCCGCCTCCTGGCTGACATCGCCGAGCACCGCCGAAGCTGTGCCGCCGGCCTTGGTGATCGCCTCGACGAGGCTGTCGACGCCGCCCCAATTGGCGTCGAGATCGCCCGGCGCGTTGTGCTCGTTAGCGACCCCGGCCGGGCGCACATCGGAGACGACGACCGCGACGCCCTTGGCGGCGAGCGCCCGCGCGGTCGAGTTGCCGATGCCGATCGGCTTGCCGCAGCCGGTGATCAGCGCGACGCGTGTCGGATGGGGCATGGCGTCCTCCCTTGCGTTATTTCCCTCTCCCGCATTGCGGGAGAGGGGGGGTCCGGCCCGCAGGGCCGGATGGGTGAGGGTCTTTGCGGTTGCATGCACCCTCACCCGTCCGCGGGCTGACGCCCGCGGCCACCCTCTCCCGCGATGCGGGAGAGGGGATTATCGGCTACACCGGCCTTGTCCCCTTGAGCTGCGTCCGGTGCATCAGGCGGCGGCTTGCCGAGTCGAACGCGTCGCGGCGGTGCATCGCACAGCGGTTGTCCCACCAGATCAGATCGCCGACCCGCCATTCCTGGCGCCAGGTGAATTTTTCCTGGATCGTATGCTCCCACAGGAAATCGAGGAGCGCCTCGCTCTCCGCGACCGGCAGGCCGACGACATAGGCGTTGATGCGGCGGCCGAGAAACAGCGCCTTCCTGCCGGTCTCAGGGTGGGTGCGCACCATCGGCTGGCGCGCGCCCGGCACCTTCGAAACATCGGTGACGGTCTCGAACCCGCGGTTCGCCTTGCCGCCGCTGTTATGGGTGGCGGCGTGGATCATCGTCAGCCCGTCGATGCGTGTCTTCACGTTGGCGGGCAATGTCTCGTAGGCCGAGTACATGTTGAGGAACTCGGTCGCGCCGCCGGCGCTCGGCGGCGGTGCTTCGATCGAGCGCAACAGGCTCGCCGCGGGCGGCACGTCGACAAAGGAACTGTCGGTGTGCCAGAACGCCTCGCCGTCGCCGAGCCCGCCGATCGCCTTGCCGTCTTCGATGATGTTCGAGATCACCGAAATCTCTGGCGGGATTTCGGCGCGGCGCCCGGAGCTGTAGTCCTCGACGCCGTACTGTTTTGCGATCAGCGCTCCGGGGTTGAATTCGAGCTCGCCGAACTGGCGGGTGAACGCCATGTGCTGCGCATCATCCATCGGCTGCTCGCGAAAGCGCAATACGAGATGGTCAAGCCACGCGGCGCGGATCGCGTCGCGATCGGCGGGGCTGAGCTCTTCGCGGATATCGACCCCGCCGATATCGGCGCCGAGCCCCGCTGCGAATGGGTTGACCGTGATGCTCATCGCACTACTCCGCTACTGCTTTTTCAGTTTCAGTCGGGGCTTCGACGCCGTAATCGTTGATCGATACGCGCCAGTGGATGCGGTCTTCCTCGGGCGGGTAATCGCCGGCGGCGCGATGGTAGGAACAGCGGTTGTCCCAGATCACGATGTCGCCCTTCTGCCATTTGTGATGGTACTCGGCCTCGGGCTGGATCATGCAGCCCTTGAGGTCGGCGATCAGCTGATCGCTTTCATTGTCATCGGCGCCGACGATGCGGACGATCTTGCCGGGGTCGAAAAACAGCGATCTGCGCCCGGTCTCGGGATGGGTGCGGATGATCGGATGAAACACCGGCGTCCAATCCTGGTCTTCCGGGTTGAGGAGCGCCGATTTCCCGCGCTTGCCGCCATAGGAAAACGCGCCGATCACCCCGTCGAGCCGCTGCTTCAGCCGCTCGGGCAACGCGTCATAGGCGGCATAGCCGTTGGCGAACAAGGTGTCGCCGCCGCGGCTCGGGATCGCCAGCGCGTAAAGCTGCGTCGCCTTGAACGGGGCCTGATTGTAGGCGCCGTCGGTATGCCAGCCCTCCGCGCCGCGGCGGTAGATCGCGTCGATCAGCTTGCCGCCGGCGTCACGCTTGTTGATCCCGAGCATCGTGATCTTCGCGTATTCCGGGTGCCGCGTCGATTTCGACGGGTGCGGCGTCACCGGGCCAAAGCGTTCGCTGTAGCGGATAAAATCGGGGATGGTCAGCTCCTGGTCGCGCACGCACAGGATGTTGCAGTCGAGCCACGCCTGGTAGATCGGGGCAAACTCCTTGTCGTCGAGCGTCTTGACATCGACCCCGCGCACCTCGACGCCGATCTGCGGACCCATGCGGCGAATCTCGACCATCGCTGTTGCCTCCCGTCCCGCGCGCGGCGCGCGGGCCTCTCCCTGGCCGCGCAGTCAACACGCGAACGGCGCGGCTGACAATTCGCTATTCTGCACGCCGCCCCCGCGGTGGCGGCATTGCCGGGACTAACGGGGCGAGCACGATCGTTAGGACCGCACCGCCGATGCTCGCCAGACTCGCGATAAACGTGATTGCTTTATGCTCTACGGCCCAACTCACGAGGGCGCGAACACGACCACCATGCATCTCCCACCAACTCGTATTTGTCCTGAGGTTGCGGTCAAAAACGTGCGCCGCGATATTCGCGATCACATCGACTTTCCGAAGGGTCGACTGATGTAATCCTACGTAATTCTGAGTCTCGAAAGCCTCGGCCTCCTGTGGGCCGGTTAAAAAATTTAATGGTGCTATTCTTTTAATTTGCGAAATATTCACGAGTCGGGGATGCCCACTGTAACCGGCACCATAAATATCGATGAGTAACTTTGCTAAATCAAATTTATGTTGGTCATCGATTGTGAATGGATCACCTCCTAGAACACGGTGCCGATGTTCGAGTGCAGCAAAGCCGTAGCTTATGTCACGCATATTCCAATGAAGGTATTGCATACCTCGATGTGTCCCCACATGCCCAAAGAATTCGTCGAGCATTTGGCGCTCAAGCTCATCATACCTATTCGTTATACCACCGAACAGTACATGCAGTCTTTCTGCGACCTGATGAATGGAAAACGAGACCGTCTGACCGGAGTCAAACTTTTTCACTGCGATCGACGTGATTCGTGGCGACCGACCCTCGGGCCGGTCGTAGAAGCTTTCGCAGGAGTAGTGCACAACCCAGAAATTTTCGGCATCCCCGAAAATCCTGTCTATGGTGGACCATCCCTGTTGCTGTCTTTTCAGACTCGGTGCTGACATCGATTTCTACGGTCCCGCGTTAAGCGAGTTCCCTATCACGGGCGTACGAGAATGCCTTCATCCGGTCGAGATGGCACAATAATCACGAACTTGCTACGCTGCAGATCGGTCGGATCGAGGCAGGAGAATAGCATGAAGCTGGTTCTGTTTCAGGCTGCCGGCCAAACCGAGCCGACGCCAGGGCTGCTGACCGAGCGCGGCGTTGTCGATGTTTCCGGTGCGGTTGCCAAGAGCTACACGGCGCAATTGACGATGCAGGGCATCATCGACGGCTTCGACCATCTGCGTCCGGCGCTCGAAAAGCTGGCGGCCGAGGGCGAGGCCAGGCCGCTCGACTCGGTGCGTTTGTGCCCGCCATTGCCGCGGCCCGGAAAAATCCTCTGCTGCATCGGCAATTACTGGGAGCACGCGCAGCGCGAGCCGCGCGCGCTCAACATGTTCATGAAGAACCCCGAGGCGGTGGTCGGGCCGGGCGACACGATCATGCTGCCGGAACTGACCGAGCCTTGGATCTTCATGCACGAAGCGGAACTGGCGCTCGTCATCAAGGGGCCGGCCAAGAAGGTCCGGCGGGAGGATTGGCGACAGGCTGTCTTCGGCTATACCGGCCTCATCGATGTGTCGGCGCGCGGCGAGGGCAGGCGCACCTGGAAGGCGGGCAGCTGGCTCGGCAAATCGTTCGACACCTTCGCGCCCATCGGGCCGTGCATTACGACGGCCGACGAGATCCCCGACCCCAACAACGTCGTCGTCCGTTTCTGGGACGACGGCCAGTTGCGCCACAACTACAACACCGACGACATGGAGCACCGCGTCCCCGAGCTTGTCGAGTTCGCCTCCTCGATCATGACGCTGAACTCGGGCGACCTCATCGCCTGCGGCACCAATCACGAGGGGCTCGGCGCATTGCAGGACGGCGAAGTGGTCGAGATCGAGGTCGAGCGCGTCGGCCGGATGCGGCTCAGCGTCGTCGACCCCTTAAAGCGCAGCTGGGAGCGCGGCGTCTACATGGGCGCCGATTCAACGAACCCCGAGGCGGTCAAGCGCCACCGGCCGGCGGAAGCAGGCGGCACGGCGAAGCCCTGAGCTAAGTAGGATTCTCCCGACTCGTCGACATATGGCAGAATCTCGGTGGAGAGGCTACCGCCTGTGGGGGGA
>CAYMRQ010000279.1:0-5437 GCA_964392845.1 uncultured Rhizobium sp. | reverse complement strand
ACCCCGCTTCACCACCCGCGCCGGAGAGCTGCTCGCCGCGCATTACCGGCAACGCTTCGGCAACGGCATGCTCGATGCAATTAGCAGCGTGAATTACAGCAATGTCGGGTCCGGCAGTAATACAAAAACCGGAAGCCAAATGCGCGGCCACGTCAACGCCTCCGGGGTCTGGGACATCGACGAGACCTACCGGACCGGGTTCGCGCTGCAGCGGGTGTCCGACCAGACCTATCTGATGCGCTTCGGCTTCGGCAACCCGCTGCTGAACGCGATGATCAGCCGCGCCTATCTCGAAGGCTTCGATCCGCGCGGCGCGACGGACGTCAATGCCTACATATTCCAGCCGCTGTTGCCGGGGCTCGGCGACTCGACGCAGCCCATCGTGCTCCCGGTCGCCAATCGCACCTGGCAGAGCGAACCCGATGGGTTTGGCGGCGTGTTGAAGCTCAATGCCAATCTGCTCAACATCGTCCGCCAGGTCGGGACGCAAACCCGCCGGATCTCGCTCGGCAGCCAGTGGGACAGGACTTTCCGCGACGGCATCGGCGGAGAATACAAATTCACCGCGAGCCTGCGCGGGGACGGCTATTCGGTCAGCGATTTGAGCGCCAAATCGAACCCCGACCTGCCGAGCGCTTTTTTCCCGGTGAACGGCGCGCTGCCGGTGCAACGCATCGGCAGCGATTCTTTCGACGCGCGGGCTTTTCCGCAGCTCGGGCTGACCTGGCGCTATCCGCTGGCCCTTCGCGGCGCGGAGACGACCGCGATCATCGAGCCGGTCGCCGGTGTGTTCGCCGGTCCGTCCAACGGCAACAGCCGGCGGATCCCGAACGAAGACAGCCTCGGCTATGAATTCCGCGACTCCGATTTGTTCCGAGCCGACCGGCTGGCGGGCTATGACCTGCTCGATACCGGGCAGCGGGTGGATTACGGGTTGAAGCTCGGCCTCTACGACAAGGATGGCGGCAACTACCGCATGCTGATCGGGCAGAGCCTGCGCGCCCAAACCAACACGTTTCTGCCGCCGGCATCCGGTGCGGCGCAGCGCCTGTCGGACGTGGTCGGACGCGTCGTCCTTTCGCCCACCTCGTATCTCGACCTGATCTACCGGTTTCGTTTCGACAAAAAGAGCCTGAGCAATCGAACCCAGGAAGTCGGGCTCAGCGCCGGCCCGCAAAGTCTGCGGGCCGGGGTCAGCTATCTGCTGGTACCACCGCAGCAGCAAAGCGATGTCGTCACCAACCCGGCGACCGGTCAGAGCGTCCTGTTCGGCAAGCGCGAGCAGCTCACGCTAAGCCTTTCCGGCAAACTCACGCAGTATTGGTCGCTGGCCGGCAGCGAGACCCTCAACCTGACGAATTCCAGCAACCTGATCAATGGCGTGCCGACGCCGCAATCGAACAACACGAGCCTTTATGCGACCTTGGCCGCTGTTTACCAGGACGAGTGCATGGCGTTTATCAGCTCGGTCACCCAGTCGGGGATCCGCAGCGGCGACGTAACCCCCGGCGTGTCGGTCATGTTCAGCGTCGTGTTCAAAAATCTCGGCGAGATTGGCGGTACGGTGCTGTCGGTGGCCGGCAGTTCGCTCTGAGCCCAAACGGCGGCAAGCAGCGCGGCGGCGAGCAGCGCAGCGGCGACATCGCCACGGCGAGGGTGTAGGTTAGGCCGATCGGTCGAGGCAATAGGATTGGCCTTCAATGACGGCGTTTCGTTGGTTGGGCGCACTCGTTCTCGCTCTGGCGCTGTTCTCCGGCGCTGCATACCCGGCGCAGCTGCGCGCACGCCAGGCCGCGGTCCAGCCGCCCCCCGGCAACACGCCCCCCGGCCAAGCGCCGGAGATGCGCATTGCCGCCGTCGTCAATGACGAGGTCATCTCGATTTTCGACCTTGTGTCGCGGATGCGGCTGGTGTTGACCTCGTCAAACATTGCCGACACGCCGGAGACGCGCCAGCGCATCGGTTCCCAGGTCCTGCGTTCGCTGATCGACGAGAAGCTGGAACTGCAGGAAGCCAAGCGCAAGAGCGTCAGCGCGACCGACAGCGAGATCAACCACGGGCTGCAGCAGATCGAAAAACAGAACAATATGAAGCCCGGCCAGCTGAACGAGTTTATGAAGGCGCGCGGCATCGACCGCGGGGCGCTGGTCAATCAGCTGACGGCCGGGATCGTCTGGGCGAAGCTGGTGCGGCGGCTGGCCGCGCAAACCACCGAAATCTCGGACGAAGAGATCGACGAGGCCGTCAAACGCCTCAAGGAGCACGCCGGCGAGCCGCAAAGCCGGGTCGCCGAAATCTTCCTCGCGGTCGACAACCCGGCGCAGGACGACGAAGTGCGGCGTCTCGCCGAACGCCTGACGCAACAGATGCGCCAGGGTGCCCGGTTCTCCGCCGTTGCCCAGCAATTCTCCCAGTCGGCGACCGCGGCGGTCGGCGGCGATATCGGCTGGGTGCGTCCCGACCAGCTTTCGCCCGAACTGGGCAAGGCGGTGTCGCAGCTGCGGCCCGGCGAGCTGTCGGCGCCGGTTCGAGTTGGCGGCGGCTATTACCTGCTGCTCGTCGTCGACCGTCGCACCGGCAATATCGGGAGCGAACAGGACACCGTCTTCGATATCGTCCAGGTGGTGTTTCCGCTGCCGCCCCAGGCAAGCGAAGCGACTCGGCGGGCCGCAATGAGCGAAGCGGCAAGCGTGCGCGCGGCCGCGAAGGATTGCCCGAGCCTCTTAAAAATCGGCAAGGAGAAGGCGCCGCAATTATCCAGCGAAGGCAAGCTGCGGGCCGCCAGCATGTCGCCGGAGATGCGCAATCTGGCGAACCGGCTGTCGATCGGTCAGGCGTCGGAGCCGATCGTCCAGAGGAACGGCGTCGGCGTGATCATGGTTTGCGCGAAATCGACCGCGGGCGGCGCGGCGACCCGCGACGACGTCACCGAAACGCTGCTGCGTCAGCGCCTCGATACCGTGGCGCGGCGCTATCTGCGCGACTTGCGGCGCAATGCCTATGTCGATGTGAGGGTGTGAGAGGATGATTCTTCCGCTCGCCCTGACGATGGGCGAGCCGGCCGGGATCGGCGGCGAGATCGCCCTCATGGCGTGGCTGCGGCGCGGCGAGGGGGTGCCGCCGTTCTATGTGATCGACGACCCCGGCCGCCTCGCTGCGCTGGCCGGGCGCCTCGGCTGGAGCGTGCCGATCAGCCCGCTCGCCGCCCCGCACGATGTCCCGGCGATGTTCGCCGAGGCGCTGCCGGTGCTGCCGATCGGCGGCTCGCCGCGCGCCGCGCCGGGTCGCCCCGATCGCGCCGATGCGCCGCTGGTGATCCGCGCGATCGACACCGCGGTGGCTGAGGTGCGCGGTGGCCGAGCCGTTGCGGTGGTGACCAACCCGATCAACAAGGACGCGCTCTATCGCGCCGGCTTCGGTCATCCCGGCCACACCGAATACCTCGCCGAGCTGGCCGGCACCGGAGCGCGCGCGGTGATGATGCTGGCGTGCCAAGAATTGCGGGTGGTGCCGGTGACGATCCATCTCGCGCTGCGCCAGGCGATCGAAGAATTGTCCGGCGCCGCGATCGTCCATGCCGGGCGGGTCACCCATCAGGCGCTCGTCCGCGATTTCGGTATCGCCGCGCCGGTCATTGCCTGTGCCGGGCTCAACCCGCATGCCGGCGAATCGGGCGCGCTCGGCCGCGAGGACATCGACATCATCATGCCGGCGATCGCCGAACTGCGCGCCGCCGGCATCGACGCGCGCGGGCCCTTGGCCGCCGACACGATGTTCCATGCCGCGGCGCGGCGAGGCTACGACGCCGCCTTGTGCATGTACCACGACCAGGCGCTGATCCCGGTGAAGACGATCGATTTCGATGGCGCGGTCAATGTCACGCTCGGGCTCCCGTTTATCCGCACCTCGCCCGATCACGGCACCGCCTTTGACATCGCCGGCACCGGGGTCGCCCGGGCCGACAGCCTGATCGCCGCGCTCCGGCTGGCCGCGGCGATGGCGACGCGGCGGTGCGATGGCGTGCCGGGGACCTGACCTCGCCGGTTCCGGGTCGGCGGTGCCCGCCGATTCGAGCGGATTGCCGCCGCTGCGCGAAATCATCGCCCGCTATCGCATCGCGGCGAAGAAGAGCCTCGGGCAGAACTTCATCCTCGATCTCAACCTGACCCGGCGCATCGCCCGCGCCGCCGGACCTCTCGACCACGCCACGATCATCGAGATCGGCCCGGGCCCGGGCGGGCTGACCCGCGCATTGCTCGCCGAAGGCGCCCGCCTTGTGGTGGCGATCGAGCGCGATCCGCGCTGCCTTGCCGCGCTCGGCGAACTCGCTTCCCGCTATCCCGGGCGGCTCGAATTGGTGGCGGGCGATGCGCTGGCGCTCGACCCGGCCCTGCTATCCGAGAAGCCGCGCAAGATCGTCGCCAACCTGCCTTACAACATCGCCACCGCGCTCCTCTTACGCTGGCTCGACCGGATCGGCGAGTATCAGAGCCTCACCTTGATGTTCCAGCGCGAGGTCGCCGAGCGGCTGGTGGCGGCGCCGCGCAGCCCCGCCTACGGAAGGCTGTCGGTCCTGGTGCAGTGGCTGACCGAGCCGAAGATTCTGTTCGACCTGCCGCCGCGCGCCTTCGTGCCGCCGCCCAAGGTGACCTCCAGCGTCGTTCTCCTGATGCCGCGCGCCGTGCCGCTGGCACCAGCCTCGAAACCCGTGCTCGAACGGGTCACCGCCGCCGCCTTCGGCCAGCGCCGCAAGATGCTGCGCTCAAGCCTCAAGGCGCTCGGGGTTCCGGTCGAACCGCTGCTCGCCGCGACCGGCATCGCGCCGACCGCCCGGGCCGAAGAACTGTCGGTCGCCGAATTCTGCGCCCTGGCGGAGACGCTGGTGATGAGCGGCTAGGTTCATGGTCGCAAACGCGGCCGCGGCGACCGCTCTCGACCCACAACAGCCGTTCGCCTGCCCTACTCAATCAGCTCATCAGCCCGGGCGAGGAATGAGTGCGGCACGTTGAGTCCGAGCGCCTTCGCAGTCTTGAGATTGATCACCAGCTCGGATTTGGTCGGCTGCTGCACCGGCAAATCTTCTGGTTTCGCACCCTTTAGGACCCGACCGACGTAGGCGCCGGCCTGAACAAAGAAATCCTCGAAGTCGGGTCCGTAACTCATCAGGCCGCCAGCTTCAACATGATCGCGCTGGAAGTAGGACGTGGGAAGCGCATGGTGCGCTGTCAGGGCTACGAGTTGAGCGCGCGCGGTATTGAAGAGCGGGTCCGGACCCACTAGCAGGGCCTCCGGCCGCCAGCTCGAGAAAACTGCGAAGGCTGCGTCGATCTCCCCGCTGGTGCTGGCGTTGAAGACTCGGATGTCAAGAATAATACCAACCGCCCTAGAGCGGAATCCGCTCAGGCCCGCGCATAACCTGAGTTTGCGAAGAAGTTGG
>CAYMRQ010000278.1:0-5438 GCA_964392845.1 uncultured Rhizobium sp. | reverse complement strand
TCCTGAGGAGGCGCGAAGCGCCGTCTCGAAGGACGCGGGATCGTGGTGCAGCCCGGCTCCTGTTCATCGGGTGAGCACCACGGCGTCTTCCGCCGCCCAGCTCGCCCAGACCGCGCCGCCGCGGGCGAGCCCCGCGGCGGCTGCGCTCGGCAGGTGCGCCCGCAACTTCAGGCCCGATCGCGTCACCAGATGGATCGTCGATTGCCCGCCCTGATAGCCGATCGAGGCAATTGTCGCGGCGAGCGCGAAGCCTTCCGGGCGCTCCTGGGCCAGCCGCAATTTTTCCGGACGCAGCCCCAGCGCGATCGTCGCGCCCGCCGGCAGCTCGATCGGCAAGGGCAACAGCATTGGCTGTTCGGCGCCGGCAATCATCAGACACGGGGCGTTGACCCCCGGACGGCCGCCCGCCAGGGCGGGCGTTCCGGGGGCGGCGACGATCTCGCCCTCGAACAAATTCACCGCGCCGACAAAATCGGCGACAAAGCGCGAATTCGGCCGCTCGTAGATCTCGGAGGGCGGGCCGGTCTGCACCAGGCGGCCCCGGTCCATCACCGCGATGCGCGAGGCCATGCCGAGCGCCTCCTCCTGGTCGTGGGTGACGACGAGAAAGCTGGTGCCGACCCGTTCCTGGATGCCGGTCAGCTCGAGCCTCGTTTCCTCGCGCAATTTGCGGTCGAGCGCGGCCAATGGCTCATCGAGCAGCAGGAGCTTTGGCATCTTCGCCAGCGCGCGGGCGAGCGCGACGCGCTGCTTCTGCCCGCCGGACAATTCGTGCGGCTGGCGGCGCGCATAGTCCGACATCTGTACCAGCGCCAGCATATCCCTGACCCGCGCGTCGCGGCGGCGGCGCTCCATCCGCTCTTGCCTCAGCCCGAACGCGACGTTGCCGGCGACATCAAGATGGGGAAAGAGGGCGTAGGACTGGAACATCATGTTGACCGGCCGCGCATAGGGCGGCACGGCGTTCATCAGGGCGCCGTCGATCAGGATATGGCCGCTGTCCGGCGTCTCGAAGCCGGCAATCAGGCGCAACAACGTCGTCTTGCCGCAGCCGGAGGGGCCAAGGAGGGCGAAGAATTCGCCCGATTCCACGCTCAGCGACACCTGATCGACCGCTGCGGTCGTAGCGAAGCGCTTGCTGGCGGTGATGATTTCCAAGAGCGCCATCGCCCGCTCAGCAGCCCGACTTCATCCGGTTCCAGGCCCGCACCCGCGCCCGCACGTAGGCGCGCGGCGCCGGCCGGTCGATATAGAACAGCCGGCGCACCGCATCGGGCGCATAGATTCCCGGGTCGTCGCGGATCTCCGGCATGACAAACCGGGTCGCCGCGAGGTTCGGGTTCGGGTAGGAAACCGCGTTCGTGATCGCCGCGATGACCTGAGGGCGCAGGACGTAGTCGATGAAGCGATGCGCGTTGTCGGGGTGCGGTGCGTCGGCCGGGATGCCGAGCATGTCGATCGACATCTGCGCGCCCTCGCGCGGCACGCGGAAGGCGATCCCGACGCCGCTCTCGGCCTCGCGCGCCCGGTTGCGTGCCTGGATCACATCGCCCGAATAGCCGAGCGCGATGCAGATGTCGCCCGAAGCGAGGTCGTTGATGTATTGCGAGGAGTGGAATCGGCGCACATAGGGTCGGACCCGGCCGATGAGCGCCACCGCCCGGTCCAGATCACCGAGATCGCGGCCCGTCGGATCGAGGCCGAGATAGGCGAGCGCCGCCGGGATCACCTCCTGCGGGGTGTCGAGCAGCTCGATGCCGCAGCCGGCGAGCTTGCCGGCCAGCTCCGGATCGAACAGGAGGGCGAGGCTGTCGCGCGGCACCGCGCCTCGCTGGGGCCCTCCCCCCGGCCCTCCGAGCGCGCGCTCCACCATCGCGACATTGTAGCCGATCCCGGTCACGCTCCACAGATAGGGCACGCCATGCCTGTTGCCGGGGTCGGCGGTCGCGGCGAGCGCCACGAGGCGCGGATCGAGGTTCTGCAGGTTGGGCAGCTTCGCCTTGTCGAGCGGGAGATAGGCTCCGGCAACGATCTGGCGTGCCATGAACGGGCTGGCCGAGGGCACCACGATGTCATACCCGGAATGGCCGGCGAGCAGCTTGGCTTCGAGCACCTCGTTGCCGTCGTACACATCGTAGGTAACGGCAATCCCGGTTTCCTTCGCGAAATTCGCGATCGTGGCGGGGGCGATGTAGTCCGACCAGTTGTAGATGTGGAGCCGCGCTTCTTCGGCCCGCGCGCCGAGCGGCAGCACCGCGAGCGCGAGCCCGATCAGGCTTAACCGGCAGATCAGCGCCACCCCAATCATGCCGCGCATACAGCAGCCATGCGCCGGATTGTCAATCCGCCGAGAGCTGCGCGCAGGGGGAGGTATCGGTGGCCGCCGCTTTCCGGCTATTTTGCCGGCAACTGTTTGGCCAAACGGTCTCTGTCGTCGAATGATCCCATGCGCTCGGCCCTGATTGCTGCGGCTGCGGCCCTCTTCCTTGTCGCCCTCGCGGGATGCGTTCCCGAGCGCGCCGGGAGCCCGGTCCATCCCAATCCGATCATCGTGCGCGAATTCGCGTTTTCGCTCGGGGACATGACGCTCGACCCGAGCTTTGGCTTCTCGCTCTATCGCGGCGCCCCGGGGGTGCCGCCGCGCCAGCGCGCCGCCGGGGTCGGACGCGCCGCCGCGTTCAGCCTCGCCGACACGATCACGCAGCAGCTCACCAACCTCGGCTATGACGCCATCCGCTCCGACACCGCCGCCCCGGAGCCCGGCGCCCGGGCATTGATCGTCACCGGCAGCTTCCGCCATATCGACGAAGGCCGCCGCCGGCGTGTCGGCGCCGAGAACCCGAGCATCGCCGTCGATGCCGCGATCGACTACCAGACGGAAGGGACCGCGCCGCAGCGGATAACCGAGATCCGCCTCGATTCGCGGCAGGTCCCGCGCGATGCAATCGTCGGGGTGTCGGCGCGGCGCGGCGTCGACGTCAATCTCGCCGCCACCCGGGTCGGCGGCGCGATCGCCCGCATCGTCAGCGACGCCGCCCGGCTCAACAACTGGCCGACAGCTTCGCGCTGATCTCGCCCTGCAGCTTCCCGGCGCGAGCGGGAGCCCGCCTCAGGACGGAAGGGCGCCGCCGTGCAGTGTGTGAGCGGCATGCGCGGCGATGTCTTCGCTCGGCCCGACATGCTGCGGAATGAAATTCTCCGGTCGCGGCACGGGTTCGACGGCGGGCTCCCGCTCGGCCGCCGCGCGGGCCTGAACCAGTTCCTCCCAGACCCGGCGAATACTCGCCTGGGTGGTCTCGTGGAGATAGACGTGGCCGGCATTATCGAACCCGAAGAGGCTTCCGGCACGCTCGCCATGGAGCTGCCGGAAGGCCCGATCGATCGCGGCAAGGCCGCCGATCAGGCTGTCGGGGCCGGGGAGCCCGACATGATGCAGCAGATCGGCCACCCGCAATGCGTGGACCCCGGGCACCCCGCTATCGATCGCGCTCTCGCGCGCCAGCTCGAAGAACACGCGCGCCGCGATCACGTCGTTCGCGATGGCCTCGAATATCTGCAGCGCCTGCGGCGCGGTGCAGGCCGCCAAAGTCATCGGTTCCGCCTGACGCGGCTCGTTCACGGGCGCCTCGGGTCGAGACCCACTGACGACGCCGAGCGCGTGGGCGATCTCGTTGACAGCCCAGCGGCGCACCTCGATCGGGGCCGAGCGCAGCTGTTCGACGGAAAAGGTGAAGGCGGGCATGGACGCATCTCCCTGGCGGGTTGAGACCCGCCTCTTAGGCGCGATGCGCGTGCCAGACCTTGACTCACGTCAATCGCGGCTTGCGCTGCGGATTACAGCTCGCCCTCCGCCTTCAGCATGCGCAATGTGTTGCGCAGCGCCGCGGCGGTGTCTTCGAGCTCGGAGTCGCCATGCGTCGCCGAGATGACGCCGCCCGGGTGGCTGCTCAGATCGACGCCGTGGATCATCATGCCGAGGCGCAGCTTGTGGACGACCCCGGCGTTGCGATCGCTCTTTAGGCTGGCGGCGGAATATTGCAGCGGGTCGAATGCGGTCGGGGTGATCGCCACGCGCTCCGGGTTGGTGAACAGCTCGAAGGATGAGAAGGTGCCATAGACCGCCCACGGCACCCGCTCCTCCTCGAACACCTCGTTGAGCCGCCGCCGCAGAGTTTCGCCAAACCGGATAGCAGCCCCTTCGGGTTGGAGCGCGCAGGTCGAGCCGGCTGAGGTATCGCTAAACCCCGGCGCGTCGGCTAGTGTCTCGGTGCGGGTCGCGATCCCCGCCGATGCGGAGAGCGGGTTGGCGTTGAAGGTGCCGGGATGGGCGATCTTTTCCTTGCCTGCCGCCTTGGTGACCTGGAAATCCAGGAGGTCGAGGATGTCCTTGCGCCCGGTGACGGCGCCGCCCGGCAACCCTCCGGCGAGGATCTTTGCCAGGGTGGTCAGATCGGGCCGGATGCCATAGGCCTCCTGCGCCCCGCCGGGAGCGACCCGAAACCCGTTGACCACCTCGTCGAAGATCAACAAGACGCCGTGCTCGGCGGTCAGCCGGCGCAGCGCGTGCAGGAAATCCGGGTCGATCGGCAATTTGCCGCCATTGGCGCCGGTCGGCTCGATGATCGCGGCGGCGATGTCGTCGTGCTGTTCGAGGAGGCGCGAGAGCGCGGCTTCGTCGTTCTGGTCGCATAAGAGGACATTGCCGGCGACCGCATCGAGCACCCCGGTCGTCGCCGTGCCGTCGAAATGGTTGCTGTGGCCCGACGTCATATGGTCGTGCCAGCCGTGGAAGTGATAATTGAAGCGGATCAGCTTGGGCTTGCCGCTGAAGGCGCGCGCCAGGCGCACCGCCATCAGCGTAGCCTCGGTGCCCGACGAGGTGAAGCGCACCCGCTCGGCCGTCGGGATCAGCGCCTTGACCCGCTCGGCCCATTCGATCTCGAGCTCGTGGCTGGCGCCGTAGTGGGTCCCGCGGTCGAGCTGGGCATGCACCGCAGCCATCACCTCGGGGTGGCAATGCCCGAGCAGGAGCGCGCCGTGCCCGCCGAAATAATCGACATAGCAGCGCCCGTCGACATCCCATTTGCGCGGGCCCTTGGCCCGGGTGATGTAGAGCCCGTACGGCTCGATATAGCGCGAATCATGGGTGATCCCGGAGGGGAACAATTCGGCGGCGCGCAGGGCGTCGGCCGCCGAGCCCGGGGTCGCGGCCCGGTAGGCGGAGATGATCGGCGAATTCGTCGTCAGCGTGTCGGGCATCGGCGTCTGCTCCCGCTTCTCTTCCGCCGTTGTTGTAGGCCCGGCGCTCGCCGCGGGGAAGCGGCTTGGCCCAGGCAGGCTTGTGGAATTTTAGGGGCGAGCCGGGTGAGGGTGCCCGCACCGGGTCCGCTGGTCGGGCCCCCCCCCCCCCACCCCCCCCCCCCCCCCCCCGGGGGGGG
>CAYMRQ010000277.1:5174-5460 GCA_964392845.1 uncultured Rhizobium sp. | reverse complement strand
ATCTGGTCCACCAGATTCCGCAGCCGGTCTGAGGTGCTCTCGGCCCGGCTGGCTTCGTCGAACGCCGCTGCGAAACTATCAATCCCGACTTGCATACCCTGACTTCAACCTCGCTGGATGTGTGATCGATACCACGATACCTTGACATCAAGATACATGACGTTAAGTTATTTGCAAGCCCGCGGGGCGCGCCACGGACCCGAACCGAGGACCCGATGTCAGCAACCAAAGGCTCCGCCAATCCGGCCACCCGATCCCCGGGCACCCATGCCTGGCTCATCCTGAT
>CAYMRQ010000277.1:4413-5151 GCA_964392845.1 uncultured Rhizobium sp. | reverse complement strand
CATCGGACTGACCGACTTCGTGATCCTCGAGATGCTGCTGCACAAAGGACCCCAGAAGGTGAGCGACATCGGCCGCCGAGTCGGGCTGACCAGTGGCGCCATCACCTCCGCGGTCGATCGAAGCGAGGCGCAGGGCCTGGTGGCTCGCAGCTTCGACGCGGGCGATCGCCGGTCCCGGGTCGTGAAGCTGACGCCGCGGGGAAAGACCCGGATCGAGAAAGCCTTCGCATGCCATAGCGAGGCCATGGAGGAGGCGATGAGCGTGCTGACGCAGTCAGAAGCGCGAACGCTCGCCGCGCTGCTCAAGCGGGTCGGGACATCAGTGCAGTCGAAAATCGAGCAGCAGGAACCAACCGCCGAAAGGATATAGAGCATGTCAGCCAACGCCAGGAAATTGATCGCCGTCATCGGGGCAACGGGACAGCAGGGAGGGAGTGTGGTTCGTGCCCTTCAAGCCGCTGGCGAGTTCCGGGTCCGCGCTCTGACCCGCGATCCCGCCAAACATCGCGGCCTTGCCGATGAGGTCGTCGAAGCCGATCTGAACCGCCCCGAGACGCTCGGACCCGCCCTCGACGGCGCCTACGGCGTTTTTGCCGTTACAAACTTCTGGGAGCCGGGCGCCGATGAGATGGCCCAGGCCAAGGCGGTGATCCGGGCCGCGAAAGCCGCCGATGTCCAGCACTTCGTGTGGTCGACGCTTCCCAATGTCGAAGTGATCGGCGGGGGCAAGTACCATGT
>CAYMRQ010000277.1:3136-4403 GCA_964392845.1 uncultured Rhizobium sp. | reverse complement strand
GCCCACTTCACCGGCAAGGCCCGGGTGGATGCGGCGGTCGAGGCTGCCGGCTTCAAACACCACACCTTCGTGGTGCCGCCGTTCTACTATCAGAACCTGATCGGCGCCCTTCAGCCCCAGCAGCAGCCGGACGGTTCGATGGGGTGGACGCTGCCGATCGACCCCAATGCGCGCGGCATCCACATGGGCGACATCACCGAGCTCGGCAACATCGTGGCCGGCGCTTTCGCGCATCCCGAGCTGGCCGGCAACGGCGAGTATCTACCCCTGGTCGGGGACCTGCTGAGTTTCAACGACGTGGTCGTGACGCTCAACGGACAGGGACACCACTACACCTTCAACCCAGTGCCGGCGAAGGTGTTCGCCAGCTTCTTCCCCGGCGCCGCCGAAGTGGCCGAGATGTTCGAGTACTTCGAAAAGCACACCTACCTCGGCGCAAAGTCGGACGAACCGATCGCATTGGCAAATAAGGTGGCCGGGAAGCGTGCGACGGATTTCGCGAGCTGGGCGGGTTCAAACATGCCTGTGCATGCCGGCTCACTCCGCCCTTAGCCGCGGGCGGGGACGGCGTTGCGGGGATATTTTGGGGGACACCTCTACGGGATCCCCCATGAGCTCCAATTCGACCGCAGCCCTTCGCTCCCAGCCCCTCTCCATCTCACTCACGGTCAAAGACCTCGACAAGAGCTTCGCCTGGTATACCGACATGCTGGGCTTTTCCATCGAAAGGAAGTATGAGCGGGATGGGAAGGTGAGGGGCTATGCACTGAAAGCCGGTGACGCGCGGATCGGCATCGGCCAGGACGACGGCGCAAAGGGATGGGACCGGGTCAAGGGCCAGGGGTGCTCACTCCAGTTTACGACCGATCAACGGGTGGATGACTTTGCCGACCGGATCAAGGCCGCGGGCGGTACCCTCCTGTCGGAGCCGGCGGACATGCCCTGGGGGGTGCGGATGTTTCAGGTGCTCGATCCGGACGGGTTCAAGCTAGGAGTCTCGTCGCCACTCGCTGCCAGGTAGCGATCCGAACGAGTCCTCGTGATTCTTCCTGCCGGCTCGAAGCCTTGACCACAATGCGCCGGCGGGAGATCTGGCCCCGAAACCGAAAAGAGTGGCCCTTCGTATTTTGGGTTTTGGAAGACCCGCCGCCACTTAGCCCGCGAGGAACCAGGAGATGATCGAACAGCTCCTGCATGATGTGCGCTACGCCGCGCGCTCGATGCGGCGAACCCCGGCTTTCGCGCTCGTCGCCATGCTGTGCCTCGC
>CAYMRQ010000277.1:0-3126 GCA_964392845.1 uncultured Rhizobium sp. | reverse complement strand
CGCGACGATGCTGCTGGACCTGGTGACCGGCGTCCTGCTGTTCCTCGCCGAAGGGATGGCCGCCGGCGCGCGCGCGCTGACGGCGGTCTTCGCGCTGTGCCTCGCGATCGGCATCAGCGTAAACACGGCGGCGTTCAGCCTGCTGAACGCGGTGCTGTTCCGCGACTATCCGGGCGTGGTGCGCCAGGACCAGCTCGCCGGCGTTTTCATCGGCCGGGAAACGGCCCGGGGACGGTCGAGCCCCGGATATGCCTCGCTGCTCGACTGGGAAATGTTGCGCCCAGGCTTGCCGGCCTTTTCCGGCATCGCCGCGTCCGGCAACCTGCAGCTCTCGGTGCGGGTCGGAGACGAGCCGCGGGCGGTTCGCGGCGACCTGGTCTCGAGCAACTTCTTCGACGTGCTCGGCACCCGCCCTGCCGCCGGCCGGTTCATGGCGCCGAGCGACGATCCAGGCAGCCTGGAACGCGTGGTGGTAGTCAGCCACGACTTCTGGACCCGGGCGTTGGGCGCGCGGCCCGACGTCGTCGGCCAGGTCGTGACCATCGGGACCCGCGCGTTCTCGATCATCGGGGTCGCGCCGGAGGGGTTCTTCGGACTGTCCCCCGCCGAGATCATCGATCCGGACGTCGGGGCGCCGGAGCTCTTTATTCCGCTCGCCGCGGCGTTCCTCCGTACCGGCTCCGGCAATCCCACACCCTCGACTGCGCTCGAGGACGGCTGGCTGCACGTCTTCGGCCGGCTGCGTCCGGGCGCCACGCTGGCCGCCGCCGAATCGCAGGCCAACGCCGCCGCCGTGCGCCTGGCCGCCGCGTATCCGGTAGAGCGCAAGGGAGCATTCGCCGTGGTGCGCGCCGGCGGAGACCTCGCGAGCGAAAGCGCCGACATCGTCAGCGCCCTGCTGTTTGCCATGGCGGTGCCGGCGATCATCCTGCTGGTGGCCTGCGCCAACCTGGCCAATCAGCTGCTGGCGCGCGCCGTTCATCGGCGCCGGGAGATCGCGGTGCGCTTTTCGCTCGGGGCGACCCGCTCGCGGGTGGTGCGCCAGCTGCTCGTGGAGACGGGGTTGCTCGCGATTACCGCGAGCGCGATCGGCGTGCTGCTGGCGCGGTGGCTGCTGGACGCGTTGCGCGTGTGGTACCTGGCGATTCCCTTCCGGATCGCGATCGATGCGCGGGTGCTGGCCTTTACGATTTCCCTGGCCCTGGGTACCGCGCTCGCGTTCGGGCTGGTTCCCGCGCTGGGCGCCACGCGCCCGAATCTCGCCGGGGCGCTCAGCGACGGCGCGGCGGGCAGCGGGTATCGCCGGTCGCGGCTGCGCAGCGCCCTGGTCATCGTGCAGATGGCTGCCTCGCTCGCCCTGATCGCGAGGCGCACTATTTCAACCTCCACGACGACCACGGAATCCCCGCGGGGGTAATCGCCAGTGCACTTCCTCGTCATCGAGCATTTTCGCGATCGGGACCCAGTCCCAGTCTATCGGCGTTTTCGGGCGCAGGGCCGGTTGATGCCTGAGGGCCTCGGCTACGTCTCGAGCTGGATTACCGACGACCTGACTCGGTGTTACCAGGTCATGGAGGCCGCTGATCGCGGCTTGCTCGAGCAGTGGATGGCGCAGTGGTCCGATCTGATGGACTTCGAAGTCTTGCCCGTGCTTACTTCGGCGGAGGTGCAGGAACGGCTCGCGTCCCGATTGGCGCCGTGAGTCGGCTGTTTGAGCGCCCGACGGCCGACGAGCTTTTGCCGAGGAAAGGCGCAACGCGTTAGGTCTCATTTCGTGTCAAATGGGCTCGTGTCCATGAGACACAGAGGCTCCACCAAGGAACCTATCCCCAAGCGAACGCGACACTTTGTTAGCGGAACGGTCGGCACGGTGGTTGCAAAGCCAAGCATGTCGCAGCGGTGGCTTCGGCATCGACTGAACAGACAGGCGTTCGGACTCATATCGTAGTAGAAGAGGACTGCTATGGCGTCGTCCCCCCGATGGGTCTTGAGCGCTGCGTTGATCCTCAGCGCGTGCCTGGATCCCGACGATTCTATCCCGACCCAAGCCGAGCCTTTTTACTACGCGAGTGGAATGCCGGTCTACCTCCAGGTCAAGCCTACTCGCCTTTCGATTGAAACCGACCAGGCGCCGCTTCCCCTCGTCAGCAGCGGCCTCGGCCCGCTCGGCGTTCGGGTCGACTCCATCACGCGGTTCTACGTCACCGCAAATCACTGGCTCGTCTGGCTCCATCCTGGACTCGGCATTCGCCAGGCGGAAGATGCGGCGGCAGCGCTTCGCCGGACCACAGGTATCGCGTTCGCAAGCTCCGTCTACCAAACCAGGGGCGGGGGCTGTGACATCACCCTCGTGAACCGATTGGTCGTAAAGTTTCGTTCCGATGCGTCCGCACAAGCCATTACCGCCCTCAATGCGCGACTCGGGACGAGGGAACGACCTGAAGGCTCGATCATCGGGGATCGGAGGCTACGGTATCCCGTCGGGAGCCGGAACACCCCACTCGAGATCGCTGCGTACTATGATCGCCACCCCTTGGTAGAGTGGGCGGATCCAGACAAGATGGGCTGCATTACGTTGGCGACCCCGTGACCACGGGGACATGAGGCCTGACCTGCGCGAGGGAGCTCCCACGACAGCATGGCCCGGATCGAGCTTACCCAAGAGATCGCTGCTCCAGTACCGAGGTGCGCGGCCGGAGGGTCCCCGTCCCACTGGCGTGGCTGGGCGTCGTCGCGTCGGTCCTGCTCGTGGTGGGCCTTCCCCTGCAACTCACAGGATTCCTCTGCGGCCCCGTCACCTCGCTCATCTGATTACCTATGGCTGTGTTCGAGGTGCCGCTCGGGCTGTGGCTGCTGATCAAAGGGGTCGCCGCGCCGGCGAAGCGATGAGCGTGCTGAATCGAATCCTCCCGGAACGCATCGACAATCGCTACCACGGTTACCGGCTGGCGCTCTGGCTCTTCGTCCCGATCACCCTCCAGAAGCTCGCCATGAGCTTCACCCACTTGTTCCACTTGTTCAAAGCTGACGGCGGAGCGCAGTCGATCTCCACGATGCCGCTGGACACCTATCCCTCGTCCGCGGCGCAGAACATCATCGGGCTCATGGCCCGGGATGGACTCGAGC
>CAYMRQ010000276.1:266-5524 GCA_964392845.1 uncultured Rhizobium sp. | reverse complement strand
GGCCGCTTGCGCTCCTGGCGCGCTCTGTCCGTTCACGCCTTGTCCGTTCACGCCTTGTCCGTTGGCGTCGCCACTGGCGCCTTCGCCCGGCAGTGGCTGGGACGGCGCGGGCTTGGCGTCGGGGCCCTGATAGGTGGCTTCGAGATCGATGATGTCGCGCAGCAGAATCTTGCCGTCGTTCAGCTCGTCGCGCCAGATGATGATGGCCTGGAAGGTGAGCGGGCTCTCGCACAGGCCGGCGATCATGGCCTCGCGGCCGGCCTCGATGCGCTTGGCGATGGCGATCTCGCCCTCGCGCGACAGCAGCTCGACCGAGCCCATTTCGCGCAGGTACATGCGCACGGGGTCGTCGGTGCGGCCGATATCGTCGTCATCGACATTGCCGCGCACTTCGCTTTCGCCATCCTCGGCCTCGGCCTCGGCGGGCTCTTCGCTTTCCTCGCTCTCGATGACGTTGATGCCGAGTTCGGACAGCATCGTCATCGTGTCTTCGATCTGCTCGGAAGACACCTGGTCCTGCGGCAACGCGGCGTTCAGCTCGTCATAGGTCAGATAGCCGCGCTCCTTGCCCTTCAACACCATCTTCTTGATGGCGATGGCAATCGTGTCGAGGAGCGGGGTTTCGGCCGCGTCCTCGCGGGTTTCAGCCGTATCTGCCGCAGTAGCCGCTTTGCTCGCCATGCCGTCGTCCCTTAACGCTTGATGAGGGTTACGCCCGTCTGCCGTGACACCGCCGCCACAGCCACGCGCCGTGCGCGGTCCTTTGCGATGCCACCGCGGGCCTGCTATTCGAATCCGCCAACCGGGCCATCCTGCGCTTCGCGATCCTTCAGCGCCTTTAGCCGTTGCCAGTTCTCGTCGGACGCATCGGCTCCGAACGCGCGCGACGCGGCTTCCCGGTCGCTTGGGTGCTGTGCGCGCAGCAGTTGGAGCATCTCGGTTAGGCCGAGCCTAATCACCTCAGGATCGTCTCCTCCGCGCGCAGCAAACCCTGCGTGTCTTGCGACGGTGATCGTCAAAGCGCCGAGAATTTCCGCGTGGCCGCAAAGAGCTAAGTGTTGCCGAAGCCCGTCGGCGTCAAGCCCCGGATGTGATGCGGCGACCTCTAGAATCTCTCGTCGCAGCCTGTCTAGCGCCGGCTCGGGAAAGTCGATCGCCGCGATATCGTCGATCCACTCGTCGATCAGCGACGGATAGCGCAGGAGGATGCCGAGAAAGATTTCGCGATTGCGTCGGCCGGGCGAGGGCGGAGGCGGCGGAGGCGGCTGTCGCGTTTTATGTTCGCGAACAACGCCCGGTAAGACCGTATAGGTGACGTTCGCCGGCTGCTGCTTGCGCGATCGACCAAGCGGGCGGTCGATGGCGGATCTTCCGAACAAGCGCTCGCGCACGAAACGGCGGTATTCGTTCTGTACGGAGCGCTCTGCAATCCGATTGACCTGCTCCATAAGTCGAGCCTCGAGCTCGGCACGCCGTTCCGGCGTGTCGAGCGCCCCAATCGTCCTCTCCTCCTCCCACAGCTTTTCAGACAGCGGCAACGCTAACGCCAGAACTTCGGCAAATGCCGGTTGTCCATGGCTGCGGATTAGCGAATCCGGATCCTCGTCCGGCGGCAATGTCGCAAAGCGCAGGCTGCGGCCCGGCTGCAACAGGGGCAGGGCACGGTCAAGCACCCGCCCGGCGGCGCGCTGGCCTGCCGTATCACCATCGAAGCACAGCACCGGCTCCGGCGAGAGCCGCCACAGCTCGTGGAGCTGCATCTCGGTCAAGGCGGTGCCGAGCGGCGCCACCGCGGTCGCGAACCCGGCGCGGTGCAGCGCGATCACGTCCATATACCCTTCGACGACGATGGCCGCGCCTTCCGGCTCCCGCGCGAGGGCGGCTCGCGCCGCCGCCCAGGCATACAGCACCCGGCCTTTCTCGAACACCGGTGTGTCGGGCGAATTGAGATATTTCGGCTGATCCCGGCCTTCGCCGGGACCGCCCAGCGTGCGCGCGCCAAAGGCGATGACCCGGCCGGCGCGGTCGCCGATCGGAAACATCACCCTGCCGCGGAAATAATCGTAGGGGTTGGCGCCATCCTCGGGGATGCGCAAGAGGCCGGCCTCGTGCAGCAGCGGCTCGGGAAATTCCTTGCCGAGTGCGCGGCGTAGGGATTGGCGGTCTTCCGGCGCCCAGCCAAGACGAAAGCGGCGGATCGTCTCCTCGTCGAGCCCGCGCGCCGTCAGATAGTCCCGAGCACGGGCGCCGGCCGGAGCCCATAGCTGCGCCTCATAGAAATCGGCGGCGGCGGCGAGCGCCTCCATGAGCGTCTTTTGCCGCTGTGCCCGCTCGCGGTCCTGCGGGGTTTGTTGCGGCACCGCGAGCCCGGCCTCGCCGGCCAGCCGCTCGACCGCCTCGATGAAGTCGAGATTGTCGGCGCGCATGATGAACCCGATCGCGTCGCCATGCGCGCCGCAGCCGAAGCAATGGAAGAACCCCTTGTCCTCGACGACATAAAACGACGGCGTTTTTTCATTGTGGAACGGACAGAGCCCGGCCTGCTCGCGACCGCGCCGGGTAAGCCGGACGCGGCGCGCCACCAGATCGCCGAGCGGGATCCGGCTGCGCAGCTCGTCGAGAAAGCCCGGCGGGAAGGCCATGCCGCGGGGCTCTAAGCCCCTCTCCCGCAATGCGGGAGAGGGAGGGACCCACGCCGCAGGCGTGGGAGGGTGAGGGAGGGGGCGGGCGGGAGATCTCGTGAATTTATCGGGCGTGACCGCTGGATCGGTGAGGCGCGTCCTTCGAGACGCCCGCTGCGCGGGCTCCTCAGGATGAGATTTTTTCTTAATTCCATCATAGACTTATCCTCATCCTGAGGAGGCGCAAAGCGCCGTCTCGAAGGACGCATATTTCGTCATGCAGCACTCGTTTCCAACACTCCGGCGATTTTTCACAGCCTCGGGCGCCCGCGGTACGAGAAAGTGATCACCGCCTCAGCCCAGCAGCTGTTTCACCGCCGCGCCGGCGCGGGCGAGGTCGATGACGCCGGCATGACGCTCGCGCAAGGTCGCCATCACCCGGCCCATATCCTTCGGCCCTGCGGCCCCGGTGTCGGCGATCGCGGCCTTTGCCGCCGCGGCGATCTCCTCGTCGCTCATCTGGCGCGGCAGGAAGCTTTCGATGATCGCGATTTCCTCCTCTTCCTGCTGCGCCAGCTCGGGGCGGTTGCCCTGCCGGTAGAGCGCGATCGATTCGCGGCGCTGCTTTACCATGCCTTGCAGCATGCGCAGGATCTCGGGGTCGGCGATGCCGGCGGGGTTGCCGGCGCCGCGCGCCGCGACGTCCCGCTCCTTCAAGCCGGCAAGAACGAGGCGCACCGTCGACAGGGTGCGGGTGTCCTTGGCCCGCATCGCCGCCTTGAGCCGCTCGGTAAAGCCCTCGCGCAGCATTCCGTCCTCCCCGCGGTCGCGGCTTACCACAGAGCCTACCCCGTTTGGCGCGCTGCGGCAATTTCGCAGGGCCTATTTCTAAGTCTTTGGAAAAGCGTGAAGTTCTATCGCAGGTGGGTTGACAAAAACCGAGCAGAGCGTATGTTGGGATCACGCCTCTGGGACATAACTTCGATGGAAGATCCGACCGCGGCCAGGCCCTCGCCGCGACCGCCTGACTGCAACGCGGCCCTGGTTCTGGCGGATGGCACGGTATTCTGGGGGCAGGGCATCGGGGCGGCGGGAACCGCGGTCGGCGAAGTCTGCTTCAACACCTCGATCACCGGGTATCAGGAAATTTTGACCGACCCGTCCTATGCCGGGCAGATCATCAATTTTACTTTCCCGCATATCGGCAATGTCGGGGCCAATCGCGAGGATGTCGAGACGACGATTCCCGCTGCCCGCGGCCTCGTGGTGCGCACCGCGATCACCGAGCCGGCCAATTACCGAGCCGAACAATCGCTCGATGCCTGGCTCAAATCGCACGGCATCGTCGGGCTCTCCGGCGTCGATACCAGGCGGCTGACCCGACTGATCCGCGACCGGGGCGCGCCCAATGGGGTCATCGCCTACCAGCCGGAGGGATGCCTCGACATTGCCGCGTTGCGCGACGAGGCGCTGGCCTGGCCCGGGCTCGAAGGGATGGACCTCGCCCGCGAGGTCACCTGCGCTCAGAGCTATGAATGGCGCGAGACGGTGTGGCAACGCGAAACCGGGTACGGCTGTCAGGAAGCCCCGCGCTTTCATGTCGTCGCCGTCGATTACGGCGCCAAGCGCAATATCCTGCGGATGCTCGCCGGCCATGGCTGCCGGGTCACCATCGTGCCGGCGACCGCATCGGCCGAAGACATAATGCGTCACGAGCCCGACGGCATCTTTCTGTCGAACGGGCCGGGCGACCCGGCCGCGACCGGCGAATATGCGGTGCCGGTGCTGCGCGAGCTGATCGCCACAGGCACGCCGATCTTCGGCATCTGCCTCGGCCATCAGCTGTTGGCGCTGGCGCTCGGCGGGCGGACGCACAAGATGGCGCGCGGGCACCGCGGCGCGAACCATCCGGTCAAGGATTCGCTCACCGGCAAGGTCGAAATCACCAGCCAGAACCATGGGTTCGTCGTCGATCCCGCCAGCCTGCCGGCCGGGATCGCGCCGACCCATGTCTCGCTGTTCGACAAGACCAATGAGGGGCTGCGGGTTGCGGGGCTGCCGGTCTTTTCGGTGCAGCACCACCCCGAAGCGAGCCCCGGACCACAAGACAGCCATTATCTGTTCGAGCGCTTCGTCGGGATGATGAGCGAGACGAATGCGGCCGGCCGGAAATGATTGTTTGTTTGCCCCCTTTTCCCGCGTTCCCGGCGAAAGCCGGGATCCACCTATCAGCGGTTCGCTCGTTTCCAAACCGGCACAGGCCTGCGCAGCGGTACCGTGGGTCCCGGCTTTCGCCGGGACTGCGGTAAAGAGCGATGCCTAAGCGCACCGATATTCACAGCATTCTGATCATCGGCGCCGGGCCGATCGTGATCGGGCAGGCCTGCGAGTTCGATTATTCCGGGGCGCAGGCGTGCAAGGCGCTGAAGGCCGAAGGCTACCGGATCGTGCTGGTCAATTCGAACCCGGCGACGATCATGACCGACCCGGAATTGGCCGACGCGACCTATATCGAGCCGATCACCCCCGACATGGTCGAGCAGGAGTTCTGGGCAATGCTGTGCGTCTACCAAGCAATCCGCGACCTGATACGCCAGGCTGCCGAACCGCCCGGACTCCCACCAGCGCGGATCAGCT
>CAYMRQ010000276.1:0-256 GCA_964392845.1 uncultured Rhizobium sp. | reverse complement strand
CACCGCGATGGCGCTCGCCCGCTCGGGCGTCCTGGCGCGCTACGGGGTCGAGCTGATCGGCGCCAGCGAAGCGGCGATCGCCAAGGCCGAGGACCGCCAGCTGTTCCGCCAGGCGATGGACAGGATCGGCCTCGTTTCGCCGAAGAGCCGGCTCGCCGGCTCGCTCGACGCCGCTCTCGAGGCCTTGGCAATCGTTGGCTTGCCGGCGATCGTCCGGCCATCCTTCACCCTGGGCGGCACCGGCGGCGGCATCGCC
>CAYMRQ010000275.1:1825-5542 GCA_964392845.1 uncultured Rhizobium sp. | reverse complement strand
AGAGCGAGATCATCGCCTTCATGAATCAGGGGGAAGGCTTGCAGTTCGCGGCCGTCGGCCGGCGGCTTTACGACCTGGCCCTGGAGCGCGGCCTCGGAGTGAAGGCGCCGTTCGAGTGGTTTCACCAAGACAAGCAGTACATTCCATAGACTGGTCGAAGTGCGGCCCGACATCGAGTTGATCCAGCTCCGTGTCAGGCGAAACCTTCCTTGCCGATGGGCGCTTTGTCGCGCTGCCGGCGGCGCGGGCTACGAATTCGCCGCCGGCAGGATCATCGAGCTGGACGCCCTCAACCCCCAGGTCGCCGCGCGCGTCGCGCGGGCCTTCGACCGCTGGCGGAAGTTCGACGCCGGCCGGCAGGTGCACGCCAGGGCGGCGCTGGAGGGCATCCTGAGTACCAAGGGATTGTCGCGCGACACGCTCGTGCGTCGAGTGCATGATTTTCCGTAACGCCGGTTGCGGAGTGCCCGGATAGCGCTGATCGGACGGCCGATGGAACGCCGTCCGGGGCTCGATCCATATGTTCGATTGCCTCGATCCTGCGGGAAACGCGCTTGTCGTGGCCGCGCGACGCCGCATCGGTCAATCAGATCCGCATTGCCAACTTGAACGCTTCCTTCACCGTGTGGATCGCATGAGTCGCGAGCTGGGGATCTCCGACCGAGTAGATCTCGGGCGCGAGCATTTTGTCTTTCAGTGAATCAAACAGCTCGAGGTTGGGCCTGAGGCCCGCGGCGATGAGTACCGTGTCGGCTTCAACCAGTTCCTCCTCGCCGCGGCGCGAGATCACCACTCCCTTTTCGGTGATGCATCGCGCCACAACGCCGCACAGGGTTCTCACGCCCGCGTGCTCGAGCTCCTTCACGACTACCCATCGGGTCGAGCCGCCGATGGAGCCGCCGGGTCGATTCTGGCGGGTGATGAGCGTGACGTCGTGGCCGCGCTTCGTGAAATACGGGCTCGCCGGGTCGAGCGCGCCGTAGTCCTCGAGAAACTCCATTACGTCCGGCCGCAGCGTCCAGCGCTTGGCCAAGTAAGGGGCAATTTCCGCGCCGATGCCGCCGCCACCGATAATCACCACTTTCTCGCCGATATCGGCGCCGCCTTCCAGAGCCTTGATGGCCGGCATCACGTTTGGACGGTCCACCCCGGGAATGTCCGGGACTATGGGTTCGCTGCCGGCCGACACGACGATCGCATCGGGTTTTTCATCTCTGATGAGCTGCTCGGTCGCTTCCGTGCCAAGGCGGAGTTCCACGCCTGCCTGTTTGACGCTGTGCACGAGCCATTCGAGGAACTTGAACAGCTCTTCGCGGCCGGGAGGGTAGGAGGCGTGATGCCACATGCCTCCCAGATAGGGCTTCTTTTCGAACAGCACCGTCTTGTGCCCGCGATCGGCGCACGTCAGCGCCACCTGCAATCCCGTGACACCGCCGCCGATCACCACCACCTTCTTCGCCCGCTTGGCTTTGGCCAGATCCTGCACTTCGGAGACGACCCCCTGGCGGGGATTGACGAGGCAATGCACCGGCTGGTTATGGATGACCGTGATGTCGAGGCATTCATTGCACGCAATGCACAGGCGGAGATCTCCGAATTCGCCGCGCGCTACCTTGTTCGGCCATTCCGGATCTGCAAGCGACTGCCGTCCCAGGCTGATCATGTCCGCCCAGCCCTTTCTCAGGATGGCCTCCGCCTCGATTGGACGGTTGTTGCGGTTGGAAGCGGCCACGGGGACCCCGACCGCTTTCTTGATTTCTGCGGCGAGGAACGAATAAGCGTCATGCGGAACGTTGGGCGTCAATTGAGGAATCGAGGTGGCATGGCCGCCACCGCTCACGTTGAAGTAGCCGACCCCCGCCGACGCGAGCGCCATGGCGTTTTCCACAGCGCGTTCGACACCGTAGCCGCCCTTCAGGAATTCGCTCCCATGATGGCGGTAGAAGACCGGGAAATCCTCGCCTAAGGCTTGCTTGATTCCGCGGACGGTTTCCACGGAAAAGCGCAGGCGATTCTCCGGGCTGCCGCCCCATTTGTCGGCGCGGTCGTTGAACACCTGGGAAAGAAAGATGCTGTGCGCGCTGCCGCCGATGCCGAGAATGTCCACGGCGGGAAATCCTGCTTTGGCCGCCCGCACCGCGCAGTCGACCACCGCCTGGATCATCGCCTCGATTTGCTCGACGGGGAGATCGTGCAGGGTGGGGCGGTTTTCGCGGTGCATCACCTGCACCGGAAAGAGCCGCCGTACCCCGACCTGCGCGTACGGCACCGCGCCGTACTTCTCGATCTCCTTCACGCAGCGAGCGTAGTTCGCGATGTGACGGTCATTCTCGAGAAAGAATTCAAGCGGGCTGCCGGCGCCATGGACAAAATAGGCATCGATGATGCCGATGCCGATCAGACCAAAGCCGCCCTTCGCGCGCGCAACGTAGAAGTCGATGCCTGAATCCGTGATGCCCTCGTCTTCGTTGCCGAGATTGGTGTGCATCGGCGGCATGTTGAGGCGGTTCTTGACGTGAAGACCGCCAATCGTGATCGGCTCGAACAGCATGGGCGTCAACATCGTTTGTCCTCCTGCTTGATTGCTGCAATCAGCCGTCAGCCTGCGTCGCACCATCGCGAAGCCCGGTTTCCAGCGCGCGCTTGTCCACTTTGTTGCCGGCCGCCGTCATCGGAAAATCAGAGGCGATTTCCAACCGCTCGGGAATCTTATAGGTCGCCACTTCCTGCAATTTCATGAACGTGACCATCCCGGCGAAGTCCAAGCTCGCGCCGGGCCGCAGCACGACGAAAGCGCAGGCGCGCTCACCCATCTCTCGGTCGGGCATTCGTACCAGCGCCGCGTCGGCGACTGCCGGATGCTGGCACAGGATCGTCTCGACTTCGGGTGCGGAGATGTTCTGACCGCCGCGGATGATAATGTCCTTCGAGCGGCCTTCGAGCAGCACGTAGCCGTCCGGTGTGAGGCGCCCGATATCACCGGTGTGGAAGAACCCGTCGCGCCAGGCGGCGCGCATGCCACCGGGGTCGCCGATGTAACCGCCGTTACAGTGGGGCCCGCGGGCATGGATCTCCCCTGTCGCCCCTGGCGGCAGCGTGCGGCCGGCCTCGTCAAGCACGCGAAACTCGGTGCCCGGCATGAGCCGACCGTTCGAGCGCAGCCGCATTTCACGGGGATCGTCGATAGCGTGGCTGGAGAGTGCACCGTAATCCATGAGGCCGTAACCCTGGATTATTTTCGCGCCCGTTGCGTCCTCGAAGCGCGCGCCGACATCGTAGGGTAGCATGCCGCCGCCGCTGACCACCCAGCGCAGGCTCGAGAAGTCGTAGTCCCCAAGGTTCGCCAGCCCGGCCACGCGCGCAATCATGGTCGGCACCATTACGGCGCCAGTAACCGCCTCGCGCTCGATCAGGGCGCAAGTCGTCTGGGGCGTGAACTGCGGCGGCACGATAAACTTCGCCTCGATCTGCGGGGTCGTGTGGAACTGCATATCCCCGCCGCCGGTGTAGAACGGGATGCACGTCAGGATGACGTCGCGCTCGGTGATCTTCAGGCGCTCGATGTACACGCGGCCGCTCGCGAGGCGCGGCCAGCAGGAATACTCGATGCATTTCGGCGGGCCCGTTGTGCCGCTGGAGGTGACGATGCCGCTCATCTCGTAGGGGCGGATGCGCCGCAGGGCGAAGTCCGCGTTCGCCGTGGTGTCGGCGAGCCGG
>CAYMRQ010000275.1:0-1815 GCA_964392845.1 uncultured Rhizobium sp. | reverse complement strand
ATTGGGCTCGAGCGTAAACAAGTACCGCAGAGACAGCGCCGACCGGAGACTTTCATAGAGCGGCAGGAGGTCGACTTTGCCGCCCGCGGCGATTACCGCGCCTGCCGGATTGACCTTCCTTGCCACCGCTTCGATCTCGGAGCGGCGAAAGCCGGCATGCAAGAACGCGGGGATGACCCCCGCCTTTTCGCAGGCCAGGCGAAACAGCACGAAGAGCGCCGAGTTGGCCGCATGAACGAGGAGCACACCGTCACGCGGCACACCGGCGGCAACCAGTCCGGCTGCAATCGCATCTATTGCGCGTGCGCCCGCGGACCAGGTGTACGCCGCGCGGCCGTCGGCAAGCGCGGTCTGGTCGGGGCGCGACCGGGCGTTTCGGTCCCAATAATCGACTGTCGAGGCCGGCGTCCAATGGCCCGCCTCGACATAGGCGCTGATCATATCCCGAGTGTAGCGGCTGACTGCGGTCATCGTTCATGCCGACGCTGGTTGCAAGGATCGCCAAATTAATCTACACTTTTTATTTGCGAACCGCAAATAAATTTGCCGGCGATTGGTCCAGTGATGAAGGGGTCGGCCACGAGTTAAGGTAGGATTCGCATTGTGGGATCCGGTGCCGGTCGGACCCTGCCACGAAGGAGGATCACATGGGTCTCATTGGTTTTTGGAAAGCGGGTCGTGTTTGCGAAGCAATCCTGATCGCGGCCTTGGCCACGGCGTCCGCGCCGGCGTCGGCGCAGTATCCGTCGAAGCCGATCCGCGTCGTGGTGACGTTCCTCGCGGGCGGCTCGGCGGATATGCTGGCGCGCATGGTCGCGCCGAAACTGTCCGCAGCATGGGGTCAGTCGGTGATCGTCGACAACCGTGCCGGAGCGGGCGGAAACGTCGGCGCCGAAGTCGTGGCGAATGCGGCGCCTGACGGTTACACGCTGATGTTCACGCCGCCGCCGCCCCTGGGCATCAACTTATTCCTGTACCAACAGATGGCCTTCGATCCGCGCACGGCGTTCGCGCCGGTTTCGGTGTTGGCGGTGATGCCTAATATCCTGATCGTGGGACCGCGTGTGGCCGCCAAGGACGTCGGCGAGTTCATTGCCTGGGCCAAGGCCAATCCCGGCAAACTCAGCTACGGGTCGCAGGGCGTCGGATCGACGCCGCACCTGACCGGCGCGATGCTCGCGCTCGCGGCGGGGATAGAAATCGTTCACGTGCCGTATAAGGGTTTTCCGCCGGTCCTCGCCGACTTGCTCGGCGCGCGCCTCGATTTTGCTTTTGCCGACGCGAGCAACGTATTGCCGCAAATGCGGGAGGGAAGAGTGAGAGCGCTCGCGGTGGCAAGCTCAACGCGCTTTTTCGGGCTGCCCAACACGCCCACGATGATGGAGGCGGGACTGCCCGATTTCGTATCTGCGACATGGATGAGCTTCGCCGCGCCGGCCGGCACGCCGCCGGACATTGCGCGCAAGTGGCACGAGGAGCTGGTGAAGGTCGCGAAGTTGCCGGACGTGCAGGCGCGATTCGCCGATCTTGGCATGGGCAAGCTCTCCCGAGGAAATGCAGCGGCATATGGAGAGCGAGATCAAGCGCTGGGGTGAAGTCATCCGGCGGACGGGGGCGCGAAGCAACTGATGCAAACGTGCAGACGAAACCGGATCTCTGTGAAGGACGCCACCGCTCGTGACCAGAAAAAATCAGCATTGCCCGGGGGAACGGCGCTCGATCTCGAGCGGCGGTTGTCCTACCGGTTTTCGATTCTTTCGACCAAAGTTATCCGCAGTGTCGCGAGCATGTACGGCCCGAAATACGGAATTCTGC
>CAYMRQ010000274.1:0-5550 GCA_964392845.1 uncultured Rhizobium sp. | reverse complement strand
GCCGGAGGCCGCGCTCGACGCCGCGCTCGCCGCGCTGCTCGCGGCAGGGCGCGTGGTCCGCGACGGCGCGGCGCTGCGGCTGCCCGAGCACCAGCCCCGCCTCACCCGGGAAGACGAGCGCCTGTGGGAACGCGTGCGCCCGCTCCTCGCCGCCGCAGCGTTGCGCCCGCCGCGGGTGCGCGAACTGGCCGCTTCGCTCGGCCTCGAGCCCGAGCCGCTCACCCGGTTTCTGAAACGCGCCGAGCGCTTTGGCCGGGTCGCGCCGGTTGTCGCCAACCGCTTCTTCCTGCCGGCGACGATCGCCCGCCTCGCCGATCTGGCCGCCGCGCTCGCCGAAGAATCGCCCGAGCAACGCTTCACCGCCGCCGGCTTCAAGGACCGCTCCGGCATCGGCCGCAACCTGACGATCGAGGTGCTGGAGTATCTCGATGCGATCGGCGTCACCCGGCGGGTCGGCGAGGCGCGTATCGTGCTGCGCAGCGCCACCGAGCTGTTCGGTTAATTCCGCGCCCGCGCGCCGTCGGCGCGACATTATGCCGCGCTGGTGGGCGGGAGGTACGGTACATTGCACGACCGCCTCTAAGGAGTGCCGATCGGGCTCGCCCGGCGCTATCATCGCGGCAGCGGTCCGACCGGGTGAGGTTTGCGGCGATGCTGATCGGCGTTCCGAAAGAGATGAAGACCCACGAATACCGCGTCGGTCTCGTTCCGGCGAGCGTGCGCGAACTGGTCCATCACGGTCACAAGGTGGTCGTCGAGAGCGGGGCCGGTGTCGGTATCGGCTTCGACGATCCTGCCTATGAGAACTCCGGCGCGGAGATCCTGACGCGGGCGGCGGACGTCTTCGCCGCGGCCGAGCTGATCGTCAAGGTCAAGGAACCCCAGCCCGAGGAAGTCCGCGCGCTGCGCGAAGACCAGATCCTCTTTACCTATCTCCACCTCGCGGCCGATCGCGCGCTCGCCGAAGGGCTGCTGCGGTCGGGCGCGGTTGCGATCGCCTATGAGACCGTCACCGACAAAAGCGGCGGGCTGCCACTGCTTGCGCCGATGAGCGAGGTGGCGGGGCGGATGTCGGTGCAGGTCGGCGCCCATTGCCTGGAAAAGGAACAGGGCGGCATGGGGATCCTCCTGGGCGGCGTGCCCGGCGTGCCGGCGGCCAAGGTGGTGATCCTCGGCGGCGGGGTTTCCGGCACCAACGCGGCGCGCGTGGCGATGGGGATGGAAGCCTATGTCACCGTCATCGACCGCTCGCTGCCGCGCCTTTACGAGCTCGACATGCAATTCGGGTCGCAGCTGCATACGCTGTTCTCGACGGTCGAGACGATCGAGCGCGAGGTGGTCGCCGCCGACCTGGTAATCGGCGCGGTCTTGGTACCGGGCGCGGCGGCGCCCAGGCTGGTGAGCCGCGAGCTGGTGCGCGCGATGAAGCCCGGCTCGGTCATCGTCGATATCTCGATCGATCAGGGCGGCTGCATCGAAACCAGCCGGCCGACCACCCATGCCGCGCCGACCTTCATCGAGGAAGGAGTCGTCCATTACTGCGTGACCAACATGCCCGGCGCGGTCGCCCGCACCTCCACGGTGGCGCTCAACAACGCGACCTTGCCGTTCGTCCTGGCGATCGCCGATCGCGGTTGGCGGCGGGCATTGTCCGACGATCCGCATTTGCGCAACGGGCTCAATGCCAGCCGGGGCCTCCTGACGCATCCCGCGGTCGCGCATGATCTGGGGCTGCCGCTGACTGCGGCCGAGCGCGCCCTGACCGATTGATCCCGGTGGGGCGGGCGTAGGGATGCCGGGCTGTGCGAATCTTTGGCCTGCGCCGGGCTTGAGGGCTCGCGCGCCGGTTCCTATTTGACCGGAGATGGCTCGCGAAGGGATCATGGCGCAGTTCCAGGCGGCCGCTCATGCGGCGGCCGATCCGGTGTCTGATCCGGCATTCGCGCCGGAAGCGCCGTTCGCGCGCATCGACGGCGCCGCTATTGCCGCCGTCACCAACCTCTATCGCGAGGTATTGCCGCCCGGCGGTGCGATCCTCGACGTGATGTCGGGCTGGGTCTCGCACCTGCCGCCCGAGGCGCCCTATCGCCGCGTCGTCGGGATCGGTATCGAGCGGCGCGCGCTCGCAGAAAACCCGTTTCTCGACGAGTGGCGGCTTCAGGATCTCGACAGCAACCCGATCCTGCCCTTTGCCCCTGGCGAGTTCGACGGCGCGACGATTTGCGTCGCGATCCAGCATCTGGCGCGCCCCGGCGAGGTGATCCGCGAGATTGCCCGCGTATTGCGACCAGGGGCGCCGCTGATCGTCACCTTTTCGAACCGTTGTGTCGCGACCAGGCCGATCGCCTGCTGGTGCCTGCTCGACGAGGCCGGCCACCTCTGCCTCGTCGCGCAACATTTCGCCGGGGCCGGCAACTGGGCGGATATCCGCTGTCTCGACCGCACCCCGCCGGGCGGCGGCCAGCCGCTTTATGCGGTGATCGGGCGCAGCCTCGGAGCCGGCCGGCCCGGCGACAGCGACTGACGATACCGGGCGAAACCCTCCGCTCATCCCCGCTCATCCCTCCGGCATGCCGGCTTTGCGCAGCCCGACGAAATAGGTTGCCTCGGCGAGTGCCCGGATCTTGGGACTGGCGTACCAGGGGTCTTCACTGAGCCCGGCCATCGTGCGGCGGAAGCCGCGCTTCCAGGCCTCCTCGAGTTCGGTCCGAGCCAGCTCGTGCTCGCCGTTGAGGGCATGCGCCGCCGCCAACCAAGCGTTGATATAGATCGGCTCGCGGTTCTGCTGCGAATAGCTCGCCCGCGCCTTCTCCAGCCAGCCGATGGCCTCCTGCGTGCGCCCTTCGAGCAGGTGCACCATGCCGATCCGGCCATACCACGCGGCGATGGCCCGATCCTGCGGGCTGAGGCGGATCGCCTGCAGTTCGAGCGGTATCGTCTTGTCGACCTCCCCGGCCAGAAATTTGCACCAGCCGAGCCAGGCATAGGACGGGGCGGAATTGCGATCGAGCGCGATCGCCGCCTCGTATTCCGGAATGGCGTCGTTGCAACGCCCTTGCGCGCGCAACAACTGCCCCTTGACGTAATGCGGCCAGGCGGTGGTCGGCGCCGCCACGAGTGCCCGCTCCAGCAGCCCTTCGGCCCGCTGCAGATCGGTCGCGGGCGAGGTGCTGAACTCGTCGAGAACCCGGCTGATCAGGGCGCTGGCTAGGCCGATCTGTGCCCGGAACGCATTAGGGTCGAGCACCAGGGCGCGCTCGAAGTAACCGATCGCCTCGTCGGAGGTGGCGGGCGCCACCGGCTTGGTCAGCGCCGCCCGCCCGCGCAAGATATAATCCTGTGCGTCCGGATGGTCGGTCATGCGGCCGGCCTCGGCAGCCACCATCCGCGATCGGACGATACGCGCGATTCTGCCGGTGATCTCGGTCTCTAACCCGAGCAGCTCCTGCGCATCGCGGTCGAACCGCTCGGCCCACAAATGCGCGCCGGTCTCGGCATCGACGAGCTGGACGTTGATCCGTACCTGGTTGCCCAATCGGCGCACACTGCCCTCGAGGACATAGCGCACGCCAAGCTGGCGGCCGACCTGTTTGGCCTCGACGGGCTTGCCTTTGTAGGTGAACGCGGTGTTGCGGGCGATCACGAAGCTGTCCTCGACCCGCGACAGATCGGTGGTCAGATCCTCGGTAATGCCGTCGGCGAGGTATTCCTGACCCGGATCGTCGCTCAAATTGGCAAACGGCAGCACGGCGATCGACAAGCGCGGCTTTGTGGCGAGCGGTGCGGTTGCGATGGCGGGGGGCCTGGCGGGAGGCGAGGGAACCGCGTCCGGCCACAGCCACCAGGTCGCGATCGTGACAATCAGCGCCGCTGATCCAGCGGCAATGACGGTTGTCCGCCAGTGACCCGGCGACGGCGCGGCGGCAAGGCTCGGCGGCGGCAGCCGGGCGATGGCGGCCGGGCCGAGCGCATAAGCGCGTATCGGGCGGGCGATGTTGTGCACACTCTGCTCGCCCAGGTCGTCGAGCTTGAACGGCAAGCGGTCGCGAATCTGGTCGTGGACGGTGCGCGAGATGCAGATCCCGCCGGGTTCGGCCAACCCTTCGAGCCGCGCCGCGATATTGACGCCGTCGCCGAGAATGTCGCCATCTTCGGCGATCACGTCGCCGAGATTGATGCCGATGCGAAACCGGATGCGCCGGTCGGAGTCGAGATCGGTGTCGCGGTCGAGCATGCCGCGCTGGATTTCGGCGGCACAGCGCATCGCATCGACGACGCTGGCGAATTCAGCCAACAAGCCGTCGCCGGTGGTCTTGACAATACGGCCCTGATGCTCGCGAATTTTGGGGTCGATCAACTCGCGGCGATGCGCCTTGAGGCGGTCGAGGGTGCGTTCCTCGTCTGCCCCGATCAGGCGCGAATAGCCCGCCACATCGGCGGCAAAGATCGTCGTGAGACGGCGGGTCGCGGGCATCGCTCGGGCAGTTCGCCTTTTAGGTTCAGCGGTTCCTATATAGTCAGAACCGGCGATGCAGCAACGAGCCACCCGGAGCGCCACCGGCCGGCTTCCACGCCGCCAACCGGGAGCGTCACGCTGCTCACCGCGCCCTGATGGGGGCCGGCCTTGGCGGGCGGCAGGTTGCGGTAAGCAATCTTCAGATCATAATGCGCCTGCAGGTTCATCCAGAATCCCCGACTGTTCCAGAATCCGATGCAAAACGCGCGCCGTGTCCGCGGTGATGCGGCGGCGGATGTTTAGGATCTCGATAATACGGTGGGACCCGATCGCGCACGCCAGAGTACCTCCGACAAATGTGTCGCCGCGGCTGGGCGAATGCCGGCCATTTAACTCAGACTAGAATACTCCATAATCTAGTCAGTTTATACAGAACTGGGGGCCGTGATGGCGGTTTGGCAGATCCAGCATGCAAAAGCCCGGCTGAGCGAGGTGATCGATCTCGCCGCAGCGAGGGCCCCCAAACGATCACCCGCCATGGCGCCGAGCGAGCTGTAGTTCTGTCGATCGAGGAGTACCGCGCCTTGACCGCACACAAGCCCGACTTCAAGGAATATTTGCTCGGCGGGCCGAAAGTCGACGACTTCTCGATCGAGCGCGAGCGTGACACCGGGCGCGCTATCGAGTTCTGATCATGGCCGCGGGTTAGCTTCTCGATACCAATGTCGTCTCCGAAACCCGCAAGACCAGAGCCGATCCCGCTGTGACCGCATTCCTCGGGGCGGCCGACGAAGCGGGATTGTTCATCAGCGTGCTGACGTTGGGCGAGTTGCGCAAAGGGGTTGCGGCGCGGCGCCGGACCGATCCGGTCGCAGCCGATCGGCTCGGCGCCTGGGTAGACGGCATCGAAACAATTTTCGCGGATCGCGTCTTATACCAACCGCCCTAAGTTTTGACCGATATCCAATCCCGGGTGGTTATTGAGGTGATGCGGGCGACATCGCCAACGAACCCGTTCCAAGCATCACAGCATGCATCTCTGCTGATCCAGGGCATGACGATGGCCGCCCCTACGGCACGCGCCGGACAGATCG
>CAYMRQ010000273.1:0-5662 GCA_964392845.1 uncultured Rhizobium sp. | reverse complement strand
CACGGCAGGCGCGCCGACGGCATCGTCCGCAGCATGCTGGAGCATTCGCGCGGCGGCAGCGGCGAGCGCCGCAGCGTCGACCTCAACAGCCTGGTCGAGGAGGCGCTCAACCTCGCCTATCACGGCGCCCGCGCCCAGGACCAGAGCTTCAACATCACGCTGGAGCGCGATCTCGGCGCGTCGATCGCGCCGGTCGAGCTGGTGCCGCAGGACGTGACGCGGGTGTTCCTCAACCTGTTCGGCAACAGCTTCTACGCCGCCACCAAACGCCGGATGCAGGCCGACGATTCAAGGTTCAAGCCGACCGTGACGGTGACGACGCGCGATCTCGGCGATGCCGTCGAGATCCGCGTGCGCGACAACGGCATCGGCATTTCAGCCGAGATCAGGGACAAATTGTTCCAGCCGTTCTTCACCACCAAGCCGACCGGGGAAGGCACCGGGCTCGGCCTCTCGATCAGCTACGACATCGTGACCCAACAGCATGGCGGGACGATCGTGGTGGACACCCGGGTCGGCGAGTTTACCGAATTCACCATCCGCCTGCCGCGCGACCGGCAGGCGACCGGCACCGGTGCCGCGGCATGAGCGTCAGCATCCTGGTGGTCGACGACGAGCCCGATGTCGCCGATCTGCGCCAGCTGCCCGCGGCGGCGGACTGAGGTCGCGCACCAGCCGGGCCGAGCGGGCCGGCTCGGGACAGGCGATGCGCAGAGATGGGGGGAGGCGCAACGATGGGGCCGGTGATCCTGCCGTACCGCAACATCCTGCCGCGGATCGATCCCAGCGCTTTCATCGCGCCGGGGGCGATCGTCATCGGCGACGTGGAGATCGGGCCGCGCGCCAATATCTGGTTCAACTGCGTCATTCGCGGCGATGACGCGCCGATCCGCATCGGCGCCGGCGCCAACATCCAGGACGGGACGATCGTGCATGTCACGTTCGACGCCGGCGAACACATCGAGTGCGTCATCGGCGAGGAGGCCGCGATCGGCCACATGGCGCTGTTGCACGCCTGCCGGCTCGAACCCGGCGCCTTTGTCGGGATGAAGGCCTGCGTGATGGACCGCGCGATCGTCGAATCGGGCGCGATGGTCGCCGCCGGCGCCGTCGTGACACCGAGGAAGCGCGTCAAGGCAGGCGAATTGTGGGCCGGCACCCCGGCGCGGTTCGCCCGCCTGCTAAAGCCCGAGGAACAGGAATACATGCGCTGGGTGACGGCGCACTACCGCGAGCTGGCGGAAGAGTATCGGGCGCGAGCGTGAGGGCTCGCCATGCGGCGGTCGTCAAGTGTCGCAGAACCGGCTTCTGGAAAATCGCTGCGAACCGCTCTAAGTAAACGCTATGAATTTTGACACTCTCATCGTCGGGCTGGTGGGCGTCGTGATCGGGAGCGTGCTTACGCACATCTTCAGTAGTCGCCGGGATCGCAAAGCGGCGAAGCGGAACGCTGCTGCGAATTTCCGGGCTGCTGTGCTTGCGGTGCTGAACGGCGTGTATCCATTGCCGGTTAAGTGGCCGGATAATATCGATCATTTTCTGCGTAGCGCTTTTCCTGCGCTGCAAGCCACCGTCGCGCAGTTTCGCCCGTTCGTGCCTCGCTGGCGACGGCGGGCCTTTGACAGGGCGTGGTATAATTATCGTTCCGCCAGTGGTCAGGAAAACGAGCTACAAGCCTATCATCATTACATAGCGTTTGACAGCAACCCTGATCCCAAAGGAAATTTTCGCCGGAATGTCGATGCCCTACTGTCTTTTGGAAATAGATGATCGCCCTTGCCGGGGCATACCGTTACCTGAACACAAAGTGAAGAAATATAAGGCCGGCGATCACCGTAATTGCAAATAGCAACCTTTCGCTTCTCCTCATACGATACGCTAACTGTGATAGTAGGCTATCCCGTAGCATCTGATCTTTGATCGCCGCGCCAGCACTGCGGGTTACGTCAATTCCATCAAATGATAAGCGAACCATATCCGCGAATTCCTGATGTTGCTGAGCGTCGAGAGTCATCACAATTTCGCCGGTGTGGGTATTTTTTCTAAGAAGTTCAACAAATGGCGCAAACACATTATCGATCATTCGTATCGAGATATGGTTTCGGTGCGCAAAATTCTTGAGGCAGTCCTCTCTTGTGGAAACCGCAGTGATTTGAATGTGCTCCAAATCGAGTTCTTGCCCGTTGAGTTCCAGCTTATCACTCCGAGAATCGTATTCGCCTTTCGCATTGACCAAAACTCTGTGGACCGGCGCCGTTTCGATACCATATTCCGAGTAACATATAAACTGATCTATAATCGTGAGGTCGTGGAGCTTGAGCCGGATATACGCTTTCTTCTCGTCACTCAAGGCGGCACCTTCGCGCTAGAGGGGCAGCATGCGTAGGATGGGTTGAGCGCGGCGAAACCCATCGTCTTCGGCACGGCGCATAGTGATGGGTTTCGCCGCGCTCAACCCATCCTACCAACGACTTGGCCGGCTCAATCCTCCGCCCGCACCTTCACATACGAGCCCGGCGCGTCCTCGATCGGGGTTAGTTTGCCGTCGCCGGGCGTTCGCGCCGCCACCTCGCCGCCGGCGTAGCGGGCGACCCAGCGCTGCCACACCGGCCACCACGAACCCTCGTGCGTTGTCGCGCCGGCGAGCCATTCTTCCGGGGTCGGCGGGTTGGCGTCGTTTTCATAGTGGCCGTATTTGCTGCCGGGCGGATTGACCACCCCGGCGATATGGCCCGAGGCCGACAGCACGAACTTAGTCGGGCCGGCATAGATCTGCGTCGCCGCGTAGGTCGAGCGCCACGGCGCGATATGGTCCTCGCGGGTCGACAGCAGAAACGCCGGGGTCTTGATCCGGCGGAGATCGATCGGCACCCCGCCGAGGGTGATGCCGCCCGGTTTTACCAGGAGGTTCTGCTGATACATCGTGCGCAGGTAAAAGCTGTGCATCGCGGCCGGCATGCGCGTCGAATCGGCGTTCCAGTACAAGAGATCGAACGGCAACGGCGATTTGCCGAGCAGGTAATTGTTGACGACGAACGACCAGATCAAATCGTTGGCGCGCAGCATGTTGAAGGTCGTGTGCATGTCGCGGGCTTCGAGATAGCCCTTCTTGCTCATGCGCTGTTCGAGCGCCTTGATCTGCTCCTCGTCGATGAAGACCGACAATTCGCCGGTCTCGGTGAAATCGACCATCGTCACAAAATAGGTCGCGCTCTTGACCCTGGCGTCGCGCTTGGCGGCCATGTAGGCGAGCGTCGCGGCGAGGAGGGTGCCGCCGAGGCAATAGCCGATGACATTGGCGGTGCGCTCGCCGGTCGCCTCCTCCATCGCATCGAGCGCGGCGAGCGGCCCCTCGCGCAGGTAGTCCTCGAAGGTCTTGGCGGCGAGCCGCTCGTCGGGGTTGACCCAGGAGATCACGAAAACCGTGTGGCCCTGGGCCACCGCCCAGCCGATGAACGAATTCCTCGGGCGCAAATCGAGAATGTAAAACTTGTTGATCCAGGGCGGAATGATTAAGAGCGGCCGCCGCTTTACCGTCTGCGTCGTCGGCGCGTACTGGATCAATTGCATCAAATCGTTCTGGTAGACGATCTTGCCCGGCGTCGCGGCGACATTGTCGCCGATCTTGAACGCCGCGCGATCGGTCATGCTGATCGCCAGGCGGCCCTTGCCGCGCTCCAGATCATCGAGCAGGTTCTTCAGGCCGTTCGCCAGGTTCTCGCCGCGGCTTTCGATTGTCGCGCGCAGCACTTCGGGGTTGGTCAGGACGAAATTCGACGGGGCGATCGCGTCGACGAATTGCCTGGTATAGAAATCGACCTTGCGGGCGGTGCGCTCGTCGAGCCCCTCGACGTGTCCGACCGCACCCTGCAGCCAGCGGGCGGTCAACAGATAGCTCTGCTTGATGAAGTCGAAGAGCGTGTTGTCGCTCCACGCCTGGTCGCGGAAGCGGCGATCGTCGGGCGGGGCCTCGATGACCGGCTCGGCCGCGCCGCCGGCAAGGCGCTGCGCGGTCTGCTGCCACAGATGCATATAGTCGTTCCACAGCGTGACCTGCGCCTCGACCAGCCGCGCCGGGTCGGACATCATGCGCGCGGTCATCTCGAAAAACGCGGCGCCGATCGCCGTCGGGTTGGCCAGGCCGATGCCGTCATCGCCGCCGGCCTGCCCGCCCTGGCGGGCCAGGAAATCGGCGACAAGGCGCTGGCTCTTCTCGGCGATCTCGGCCATGTGATCGGCCATCCGGCGCGCCGGCTCGGCCGGGTCGGGCGAGCCCTCCCCGGGCTTGCCGCCGGCGGCGCGGGCGCCGCTCTCCGTGTCGCTCATGTCGGTGTCCTCACCCCTGCCGGGCGGATCAAATGGCCGGATCAAATGTAGTGACGCGCGGGCGCGGATCTAATACACAGCGATCCAATTGTGCCGCCGCTTCCTGCCGCCACTTCCCGCCATCGGCGCTGTGGACCGGGCAGCGGCGAGCGGCGAGGTAGCGGGATCTGGCGGATGGCGTTGCGCACAGCCCGGTTTCTGCCTGGCCGGCCCGATCGGCCGAAAGCGGGGCTCGCCGGCCTGGCGCTCGGTATCGTTTTCGTGATCGCCCCGGTTATCGCCCTGGTTATCGCCCTTGGGGGATGCAGCGGCCCGGTCGAGGCGTGGCGCTCGCTGAGCGGCGCCAGCAAGAACGATCCCGACCCGCAGACCGCGCCGTTTTCCGGCAATCTCGCCGCCGGCGAAGCCGCCCCCTATCCGAACCTCGCCAGCGTCCCGCCGCCGCCGGTTCGCGCGACGAATACGGCCGAGCGGCAGAAGCTCGTGCAAAGCCTGATCGCCGATCGCGATGCGACGGCCGCGCTAGCCGGGCCGCTTCCGCCTCGCCCGGCGGCCGCGGCGAAACCGGCGCCAGGGTTGCCGGCGGCGACCCTCGCGGCAGAACCGGCCGCCGCCGCGGTTGCTGCCGCGCCCGCCACGTCACCGCGTCCCAGAACCCTGTTGAATTCAGTCCCATCGGGCCGCCGCGCGGCGGGCGAGCCGCCCGAGCCTGGCTCGCTCGATTCGAGCCTGCAAATGCCGCAGATCCGCTCGGTCCCCGAGCCCGAGGCGATGCGGCCGCCGCCGCCCCCGCCAGCCTTGCCTTCGGTTCCGCGGCCGGTGGCCGTGGCCGACCCGCTGCCCGCCGCTGCGGCCGCTGCCGCGATGCCGCAACCAGCCCCGCCCGAGCCGGTATTGGCCCCGGTTGCCCCGCCGCCTGCTGCCGCAAAGCCCGACTCGCAAAGCAGCACCGGGCCGAAACGCCCGCCCGCCGCCACCACCGTCGCGACGCTCCAAATCCCCGGAGCCGCTGGCGAGCCGGGCGGCCAGGACCGGGCGCAGATCGCGCGGGTGGCGGCGCTCTACCGGGACAACCCGGGCACGGTGCGGGTTGTCGCCTATGCCGCGGCTGCTTCCGGCGGGGGCGACCCGCTCGACAGCTACCGCGCCGCCCTCGACCGCGCCCAGGCGGTCGCCAAGGCCCTGGCCGAAGCCGGCATCCCCGCGAGCAGGATCCAGACCGAGGCGGCGCCCGCCGCCGGCGCCAAGGCGGGGCGGGTCGAGATCCAATTCACCCAATGACTCGCGCCCTGACCGCTGGACCCCGCATGAAAGCCTGCCAGTGAAACCAGCCTTG
>CAYMRQ010000272.1:0-5665 GCA_964392845.1 uncultured Rhizobium sp. | reverse complement strand
ATCGTCGAGCTCGCCGACGCGCTCGAGCTGTGCAACAAGCCGCTCCACCCCTACACCCAGGCGCTGTTCACCGCCGCCTTGCCAGCGCATCCCGACGAGAAGCGCCAAAGGCTGACGATTGCGGGCGAGGTGCCGAGTGCCCTCGATCCGCCGTCGGGCTGCCGCTTCCATCCGCGCTGCCCGCACGCGATGGCGCGTTGCTCGGTCGAAGCGCCGGTGCGCAAGGAGGTCGCCCCAGGGCACAGCGTCGCCTGCCATTTGTACTGACCCGGCCGGGGTCCGAGGCCGCCCTGGTCGCAGCAAATCTCTCTCGCGCAGGTTTTGGAGGATGGGTTGAGCGGAGCGAAACCCATCATTGCTGCGGCAGGTCGCGCGGGTGGTGGGTTTCGCGTTGCTCAACCCACCCTACCGTTGCAGCGAGCGTGCATTCTCAGCGCGCCATGCCCGGCGCCCCGGCCGGGACGTCGTAGAAGGCGAGGGTCATCGAGACGCTGGTGTAGTAGCCCATCAGGGTGATCACGTCGGTGATGCCGACATGGCCGAGCGCCTTGACCGCCCGGTCGTAAAGCCCGCGCGGGACCCAGCGCGCATTTGACAGGCAAATCGCCATCTCGTAGACGATCTGCTCGCGCACGTCGGCGAATGACGCCGGCAGGCCGCTGAGCAGCGCTTCGACTGTGTCGGCCGGCAGCCCGACTTCCTTGCCGCGCCGCTCATGCGCGTTGGTCGGGTAGGCCGAATGCCATTTGCTGTTGATGATGATGACGGCGATCTCGCGTTCGCGCTCGGAGAGCGAGTAATGGCCGGGGTGGAAATGGGCGCCGAGCGGTGCCGCAGCCTTCGTCAGCTTGGGATTATGCACCCAGATCTTGCTCGGCCCGCCGGCGGCGCCGCGGGCCTCGACGAGAAAGCGATAACCCTCCTGCTGCTCCGGCGTCATCTGGTCATAGGGGATCTCGGCGTAGCGGCCAAAGGTTGGCGTTTCGGGCATGTCGGGTTTCCTTCGCAGGGGTGGTTGGTGGCGCCATCCTGCAACGGCGGCGCCTGTCCTGTCGACCGGGAGTGCAGGCGACCGTGCGATCAGCGGAGCCTGCTGAGTCCCGGTACAGATGCCGTTTCCCGACGATCCCGGCGAGCGCCTTCCCGGTGCGCTCAACATCGCCGACGCCAAGCGCCACGCGCTCGTCGAGGACGATTAGCCCGAAGGGTCGCGATGACAGTTTTCTAAATAAACTGAACCCCAATCGACGCGCATTTCATCTGTCGGCAAGGCGGAGCCAACGCTGCGTGAAGGGAGCGGCGCGCGCGCCGCGGGCGAGCGCTCGCACCGGGGTGTTTCTGTTATAGCAACGCTAAATTTATCACATTTGTATCGTATGATGCGGGCTTTCGCGGTAACCGGAGCGGGTGCCGCCCCGCCCGTGGGAAACCCGTTTCGCTTCATGTCATTCACAACTGTTGCTGCTAAACTTGCTGCTAAATGCCGGCCCGCCGCCAAATAACCCAGGAACTCCGCGGCGCGCCATGCCCCGCTGTTTTGCTCCATTCATCGGACATATCGGCCGCCGCGTGGCGGAGGCGGGCGTGGTACATTTCCCGCAGCAACCAGCGGCAACAGCGGAGAGCCGGCGATCAGCGCGCGCTTGTCCGGGCGGTACCTTCTGCTAGATTTCGCTCCATCTCTGCCAGGAGGATCCCCCGATGAAACTTTTACGCTACGGACCATCCGGTCAGGAAAAACCCGGTCTGCTCGACCGCGACGGCAAGATCCGCGATCTCTCCGGCGCGGTGCGCGACATCGACGGCACCAGTCTTTCGCCCTCAAGCCTGGCGCGGCTGCGCGCCATCGACCCGGCGACATTGCCGCTGGTCGCCGGCACGCCGCGGCTGGGGCCCTGCGTCGGCTCGGTCCCGAAAATCGTGGCGATCGGGCTCAATTACCGCCTGCACGCGCAGGAGGCCGGCATGCCGATCCCAACGGAGCCGATCTTCTTCATGAAGGCAACCAGCAGCATCTGCGGCCCCAATGACGACGTGATCATCCCCAAGGGCTCGCAAAAGACCGATTACGAGGTCGAGCTCGGCATCGTCATCGGCACCCGCGCCAGCTACGTCGACTTCAAGGATGCCAAAAACCACATCGCCGGCTATTGCGTCGTCAACGACGTCTCCGAGCGCGAATTCCAGATGGAGCGCGGCGGGCAATGGACCAAGGGCAAGAGCTGCGACACGTTCTGCCCGCTCGGCCCCTGGCTGGTGACCGCCGACGAGGCGGGCGACGCCGGCAAGCTCCAGGTAACGACCGATGTCAACGGCGAGCGGCGACAGAACAGCAACACCGCCGATCTGATCTTCGGCATCGATCACATCGTCAGCTATGTCAGCCAGTTCATGACGCTCCTGCCGGGCGACGTGATCCCGACCGGCACGCCGTCGGGGGTCGCGATGGGCTTCAAGCCGCCTCGCTTCCTCAAGCCCGGCGACACGATGCGGGTCGCGGTCGAGGGCCTCGGCGAGCAGAACTCTCGGCTCGTCGCCTACCGGGGCTGACCAGCCCGGCGAGGGGCGGCGTTGCTGCCCGGCACCCCCTAACGGGTAGGGCAGCGCCGGCCGGAGGTGGCCTCGCTTTACCCGCAATAAGAGGCCGGGGCACCCGGGCGAACGGGCGATGTGAACGCTGGCGCAATGCGACACTTTTACGCTATGATTCGGCGTTAAACGCGCCCGTCGCATTCAATCGCACGTTTAGAGGCTCTATGTCCGACCGTCGCCCCGACTTCTTCCGCGAAGACATGCCTCCCGGCCGCCGCGTCGACGCGACGGTGAAATGGTTCAACGCCAGCAAAGGATTTGGTTTCGTCACCCTGTCCGACGGCACGCAGGACGCCTTTCTGCCGATGGCGACCCTGCGCCGCGCCGGTTATGAGGACGTTCGCGAGGGCGCCCTGATCACCTGCGAAGTCAGCGCCGGCGCCAAGGGGCCGCTCGTCACCAATGTGCTGAACGTCGACACCAGCACCGTCGTGCCGCCGCATTCCGGCGAGGCCGATCGCCCACCGCGCCCGTCGACCTCGGTCGAAGGCGCGGTGAAATGGTTTGAACCGGAAAAAGGCTACGGGTTCATTTCCCCCGATGGCGGCGGCAAGGACGTTTTCATCCATATCACCGCCCTGCGCCGCAGCGGCGTCGACACGCTGGGGCCCGGGCAGCGGGTGCGGGTCGATGTCGTCGACGGCAAGAAAGGCCTCGAAGCCGACCGCATCACCCTTATTTCGTGACGGTTTACGCGGCCGGATGGCGCCCAGCCGGCACGGCGGCCCGGCGCGGCATTAGCCGTGCTGCAGAGCGCGGGCGCAGTTGCATGGGCGCGGCCCTGCGACGGGTCGCCGCTGCCCCGGCCGCCGAAGGGGGCTACTAGAGGTAGACAAACGTGACCGCAGGGGGCACCGTGGCGGTTGCTGGCAGATGGCCGGTGCACTCTTGTCGACAGCTACGAGAAGCGATCCGATGGATCTGCGCGACACGGTCCGGACTTATCGGCTGTTTTCCGGGTCTTACGACATTGTTTTTGGGCCGGTCTTTCATCCCGGGCGCAAGGAAGCCGTGCGCATCGCCAATGACCGGCCGGGCCAGCGCATCCTCGAAGTCGGGGTCGGTACCGGTCTGTCGCTGCCGTATTTCCGGGCCGATTCGCACCTGACGGGGATCGACATCTCAGAGGAGATGCTGGCGAAGGCACGGCGCCGGGTCGAGCGCGAGCGGCTTGCCCATGTCGACGAGCTTCGTGTCATGGATGCCGAGCACCTCGATTTCGAGGACAACTCGTTCGACGCGGTGCTGGCGCTCTATGTCGCCTCGGTCGTGCCGAGCCCGGCGCGGTTTGCCGCGGAGATGCGCCGGGTGTGCATTCCCGGCGGCACGATCGTTCTGGTCAACCACTTCACCAGCGAAAACTGGGCGGCGCGGTTCATGGAAAAGCGGCTGGCGCATCTCGCCCGCCATATCGGGTTCCATGCCGATTTCCCGCTTGAGGCCTTCCTGCGCGAGAGCGCGCTGGCGGTCCGCGAGATCCGGCCGAGCAATCTGTTCGGCTACTGGCGGCTGTTGCGCTGCATCAACGAAAAGCCCGCCTCGACCCTGTGCTGAGCCTGCGCGTCGGGCGGGTGGAGCGCAGCGCAACCCGCCGCGATCTGTTTGAGCGGCGCCATGGCGGGTTACGCTGCGCTCACCCGCCCTACGGGGTCTGAGCAGGGATCGTCTTGATTACAGGGCATAGATAACCGGGATGACCGACCGGCTCGCCGCAATCGCCCAAACCGTCGCCGACGGCGGTTTTGCGCTGGTGCGGGCTCCCGCGATGCGCGCGGTGCTGGAAGCAGCGGGGCTCTCCGATTGGGAGTGTTTCGCCCGGAGCTGGGATGATCTCGGGGTCGACGCGTACATGGCCGATGGCGGGCGTTACCGCCGCCGCCGCTTTGCTTGTTTTCGCGCGGGTCCCGAGGGGATTGTCAGGAAGCCGCACCAGCCGCATTACCAGAGCCGCGACTACAACCCGCTCAATGGCGGCATCCAGCGCTGGTTCGAGCCGGTAACACATGCGATCGGCGTGCATCCCGCGCTGCGCGCGATCCTCCTAACCTGCCACACGCTGTTCGACCGGCTGACCCCGCCGGCGGTGCGCCCCTCATCGTGGCATGTCGAAATTCATCAGTTCCGGATCGAGGCGCGCTCGGGCCAGGAAGGCCGGCCGACCCCGGAAGGGATGCATCGCGACGGCGTCGACTGGGTGCTGGTCCTCCTGGTCAGCCGGGTCAACATCTCAGAGGGCGAGACCAGCATCGGCGACCTCGCCAAGCGTCCGCTCGGCAGCTTCACACTGACCGATCCGCTCGACGCGGCGGTGACCGACGACAACCGCGTCCATCACGGGGTCACCCCGGTAACCCCGCTCGATCCGGCGCGAGGTGGGCATCGCGACGTGCTCGTCGTCACCTTCCGGCGGGAGTAGCGCGCTCGCGCTCGCGCTCGCCCCCTCCCATTCCCTCCCCCGCCGGCGGGGGAGGGAATGGGAGGGGGCGGTCAGCACGCTGTAGGATGGGCTGAGCTGAGCGAAGCCCGCCGGCTTTCCGCAACGAACGGTGGGTTTCGCTCCGCTCAACCCACCCTACGGGATTTGCTCCGCATCGCGGCACTGAGCTACGTGCGCCTGCGGCAACAAAGCCCCTCTCCCGCGTTGCGGGAGAGGGTTTTTCAGACAGCCTATTTCACGTATTTGCCGGCGACCTGCGGGGTGAAGTCCGGGTAGGCGCCCGCGGTCTTCTGCGCCGCCGCCTCATGCATCTGGAGGCGCGTCCGGCGCTCCCATTTGCGCTTCAGCTCGTCCTTGATGTTGAAGGTGAGCCGCCCGAGCCCCTCGGTCTCGATCTCGACCTTGTCGCCGTCCTGGAACGGGTTGAGGCCGCGGTGGTTGGTGCCGCTGGCGATGATGTCGCCGGGCTCCAGCGTGTGGATCGACGAGAGCCACTCGATGCAGCGCGGGATCTTGTGCCCCATGTCGTCGGTGTTGAAGTTCTGCATCAGCTGGCCGTTGTTCCACAGCCGGATCTGCAATTTGTGCGGATCCTTGATCTCGTCGGCGGTGACGATGCAGGGCCCGATCGGCGCG
>CAYMRQ010000271.1:0-5709 GCA_964392845.1 uncultured Rhizobium sp. | reverse complement strand
TGCGGCAGAAAATCCATCGCGTAGTGGATGCCGTCGAGCGCGCGGCCGGGCACTTCGAGGTCGCGCGGCAGCTCGGCCCCGCTGGTCAGCGCCAGCGCGTCGTATTGCTGGAGCAGCGCCGCCACGCTGAGGGTGACGCCGATTTCGACCGAAGGCTGAAACTCGACGCCCTCCGCCGCCATCTGCGCGACGCGGCGGTCGATCAGCGATTTCTCCATCTTGAAATCGGGGATGCCGTAGCGCAGCAGCCCGCCGACGCGGTCGTTCTTCTCGAACAGGGTCACCCTATGGCCGGCGCGCGCCAGTTGCTGGGCGCAGGCCAACCCCGACGGCCCCGATCCGACGACCGCGACCCGCTTGCCGGTCCGGCGCGCCGGGATTTGCGGCGTGATCCAGCCTTCCTCCCAGCCGCGGTCGACGATGGCGCATTCGATCGTCTTGATCGTCACCGGGTTGTCGTCGATATTCAGCGTGCACGCCGCCTCGCACGGCGCTGGGCAGATGCGCCCGGTGAATTCCGGGAAGTTGTTGGTCGAGTGCAGGGTCACCAGCGCGTTGCGCCACTGGTCGCGATAGACCAGATTGTTCCAGTCCGGGATCAGATTATTGACCGGGCAGCCGTCGTGGCAGAACGGGATGCCGCAATCCATGCAGCGCGAGGCCTGGGCGCGCAGCAGCGGCCCCGGCAGGGGCTTGACGAACTCCCGCCAGCTTTTCTTGCGCACCGCCGGCTTGTCATAGCCGCGCTCGACGCGCTCGACCTCCAAGAACCCGGTCGGCTTGCCCACTGAGCTGCCCTTCGACCCCCGCTCCGGCCGAAGCCGGTCAAGATTGCTGTCTTATCTCGATATTGCCTCACTCGGGGACAAGCATCAACGATAGCGTAAAGGGCCGCGCCCCGCGTAGGGCGGAATAGCGCAGCGTATTCCGCCGCGTTTTGCGCGGCATCGCGAGCGGCGGCGGAATGCGCTGCGCTTTTCCGCCCTACGGCGACGGCCTTATTCGATGACCTCGTCGGCGCGGGCGAGGATTGATGGCGGGATGGTGAGGCCGAGCGCCTTGGCGGTCTGGAGGTTGATGACCAGCTCGAACCGAGTCGGTTGCTGGACTGGCAGATCGGCCGGCTTGGCGCCCTTCAAGATTTTGTCGACGTAGACGGCGGCTTCGCGATATGCGTCCGAAAACCGCGCGGAATACGACATCAAAGCTCCCGCCTCGACGACAGACAACCTAGTGGTCGAGAAAGGCGGGATACGGTGCTTCAGCGCAAGCTCGATAGCCGGTTTGGCCGGAATGCTGGCCTGCATGATGACGGCGTCGGCCCGCTCCTTGTCCATGGCCGCGAAAGCCGCCTCGAATTCGCTGCTGCCGGTGACCATAATCGGGCGGATCTGCAAGCCGATGGTTCGGCCGGCACGCTCGATTTCATCGACAAAGGGCTTGGTGAACGCGTCGGTCGCATTTGCCAGAACGGCGATGCGGCGCACCGATGGCAATGTCTCGTAGATCAGCTCGACGCGTTTGCCACCCAATTCGGCGCTGGTCGCGGACAGCCCGGTGATGTTTCCCCCGGGGCGGGCAATGCTGGCGATCAGGCCCGTTTCGACGGGCGCACCGGCCATCGCCATCACGATCGGGATCGTCTGCGTCGCCCGTTTCGCCGCCCGGACCGCCGGGGTCAGTATCGCAACGATGACATCGACATTGCGACGGGTCAGCTCCGCCGCCAGGTCGGAAAGGAGATCTTCCTTTCCCCCGGCCGACCGGACTTCGAGTTGAATATTTCGGCCTTCGACGTAGCCGCGGTCACGCAGCCCCTCGCGAAAGAGACTCAAAAACGGCGTGGGATCACCAACAGCCAGCACGCCGATCGTCGGAATCTTCGGTTGCTGCGCCGCACCGGCAAGCGGCCACAGGGCCGCCGCGCCCCCGAGAAGGGTTAGGAGATCACGCCGCTTCATTCGATCACCTCGTCGGCGCGGGCGAGGAGCGATTGCGGGACCGTGAGGCCGAGCGCCTTGGCGGTCTTCAGGTTGATGACGAGCTCGAACCGGGTCGGCTGCTGGACCGGTAGGTCGGCGGGCTTTGCGCCTTTGAGGATCTTCCCGACGTAAATGCCGGCCTGACGAAAGACAGCGGTGAGGCTGGTTCCATAGCTGATCAGGCCGCCGGCCGCCGCGAACTCCCGCCATTGATAGATCGCTGGAACGGCAGCGCGTGATGCCAGCGCCAGGAGCTGCTCACGCCGGCTGGTGAAGAACGGATCGGCGCTGACGACAAGTGCGCCGGCATGCAGTTGGACAAGGGAGGCAAAGGCGGTGTCGATCTCGCTTTCGTTGCCGGCCTCCAGGATCTGAAGCTGCACCCCCTTCGTGCGCGCCGCTGCCTGCACGTCTCTGATGATGCGCTCGGTCTGCGGAAGGTTCGGGTTTACGAGCAGGGCGATTACCTTGGCCTGGGGAACCAGCTCGCAAAGCAGTTCGAGCCGCTTGGGATGCAGCTCGACGGTGAAGAAGCTGACCCCCGTGAGGTTGCCTTGCGGCCGGGCGAGACTGGCGACCAAGCCGAGCCCCAGTGGATCGCCGACGTTGAAGACGATCGGAATCGTCGAGGTCGCATTTTTTGCCGCGAGAGCCGAAGGGTCGCCGCCTGCTGCGATCAAATCGACCTTGCGGCCGACGAGATCGGCGGCCAATGCGGGCAGCCGATCATAGTGGCCCTCCGCCCAGCGGTATTCGATCGCCAAATTCTGTCCCTCGACGTAGCCGGTGTCGCCCAGTCCCTGGCGGAACGCGGCCACAAGCGAGGCAACATCGCCGGGCGACCGGGTGCCGAGATACCCGATCACCGGCATCGCCTTCTGCTGCGCGCGGGCGGGCAGCGGCCACGCAACCGCCGCGCCGCCCGCGAGCGCGATGAATCCCCGCCGCCTCATTCGATCACCTCGTCGGCGCGGGCGAGCAGCGCTTGCGGCACGGTGAGGCCGAGCGCGCTCGCGGTCTTCAGGTTGATGACCAGCTCGAACCGGGTGGGCTGCTGCACCGGCAGATCGGCCGGCTTGGCGCCCTTCAGGATTTTGTCGACGTAGACGGCGGCCCGCCGGTACAGGTCCACGCTATCGACGCCGTAGGACATCAGGCCGCCTCTCGCGACGTAAGTGCGATAGGGATAAACCGCCGGCACCCGGAAGCGCTCGGCGAGCGCGATGATCTCAGCGCTGTACCTGCCGGTGAAGGACTCCGGCGTGACGACCAGGCCACCCTCCGGAGCCAACGCGGCTATCGCCGCTTCGATCTCGTGCAGATCGTGCACCGCGGCCGGCACGGCCGTCAGGCCCAGGGCCGGCGCGGCAGCCTTGAACGGATCGAAAAAGACGATGCCGCGACCGGGCGCCGTATCGGGATTGAAGAGCAATGCGGCGCGCCTTACCGCGGGTGCGACCTCCTTAAGCAATTGCGGCCACTTGCTCCCCAAGGACGCCTCGATATCGGTAAAGCCCGTGACGTTTCCTCCCGGTCGCGCGAGGCTCGCAACGAAACCGGCGCCAACCGGGTCGGAGACATGCACAAACACCACCGGAACGGTGCGAGTTAGCCGGAGCAGTTCATCGGTCAGCGGCGTCGATTGTGCGAGGATGACTTCCGGATTGAGCGCGACGATCTCGGTCGCTGCAGAGCGCATGCGCTCTCGATCCGCCACGGATTCGCGATAGTCGATACGAAGACCGCCGTCCTCCCTCCAGCCGAGCGCGCGTAGCGCGTCTTCGAAGGCGGCAATCCTGGCGGCAGTTTCGGCGGCTTTGGTGATCGCAACCCCGACCCGCCGTACCCGGTCCGGTTTTTGAGCAGACGCGGCGAGCGGCCGCAGCACCACCGCACCGCCGAGCAGAAGCAGCAAATCGCGGCGTCTCATTCGATCACCTCGTCGGCGCGGGCGAGGAGCGGGCTAACCGGCATTGAACGGCTCAATATGTCGTCGATGTGCGGCGGATGATATCGGCAACGGCTACGACCGCATCATCCGCCTTCAGGGTAAAGATGATGCGAAAAGCACCAACGCGGCGCCGATACGATCCCTCGTACGGCCCTTTCAGAGGGGTAACATCGCCAGACAGCGGCTCCTGCTCCATGCTTAGCAACACCTGCGCAACCCGCTGCCGATCCCGGGCCGGTATCCGAGCGAGGGCGCGCTCAGCCCGGCTGCTTAGTGCGACGGTCCAGGTCACGCAGCACATCGCGCAGCGGCCGTCCGCCGCCGCGGGCGAATTCTTCGTCGGCCTCGCGCAGGGCTTCAAGCTCATCCGGCAGCGGCTCTTCGGCCGGCGGCAAGCGGCGCATCGCACCGACGTACCAGCGCACTGCCTGTCGCAGGGCTTGCGAGCGGCTCAGATTTTGCCGTTCGCGAACGCGATCAAGCTCGTCGAGCTCTTCAGCTTGAAGCGAGGTCGTGATTTTGGTTCGAGCCGTCATCGCAACAGTTCACCTCACTCGGCGGCGGCCATACGCGCGGCTTCGGCGTCGCGCTCGGCCTTGAGCTCGAGGAGGGCGCGCCGGTAGTCCTTCGGCATGATCTTGACGAAGGCGGCGAGTGTCGTATCCCAGTCTTCGAGGAGGTGGCGGGCGCGGGCGCTGCCGGTCAAGAGGTGGTGGCGCTCGATCACGATGCGCAGGCGCTGCGCGTCGAAATGCATGAGGTCGCCCATGCCGCTGTCGACGACGCTGACCGGGCGCTGGCGCGGGCGCTGATCGCCATTGGCATCATCATCGGCATCCGGCTCGGCCGCCGCGATGGCTTCGAGATCGACCCCGGCATGATTGCACAGGCTGGCAAAGCGGCCCTTCGGGTCATAGACATAGGCGATGCCGCCCGACATGCCGGCGGCGAAATTGCGGCCGGTCTTGCCGAGCACGACGACGACCCCGCCGGTCATGTATTCGCAGCCATGGTCGCCGGTGCCTTCGACGACCGCGACCGCGCCGGAATTCCTGACCGCGAAGCGCTCGCCGGCGACCCCCTCGAAATAGGCTTCGCCGGCGATCGCCCCATAAAGCACGGTGTTGCCGACGATGATGTTTTCGGTCGGCTCGCGCCGCGCCTCCGGCGGCTGGCGCACGATCAGCCGCCCGCCCGAGAGGCCCTTGCCGACGTAATCATTGGCGTCGCCATGGAGTTCGAGCGTGACGCCATGCGCGAGGAAGGCGCCGAAGCTCTGCCCGGCGGTGCCCTCGAAGCGTATCCGGATCGTGTCCTCGGGGAGGCCCGCATGGCCGTAGCGCCGCGCCACCTCGCCCGACAGCATCGCGCCGACGGTGCGGTGTACGTTGCGGATCGGCAGCTCGATGCGCACCTTCTCGCGCTTGTCGAGGGCCGGCATTGCCGCGCCGATCAGGTCGATGTCGAGCGCCTTGTCGAGGCCGTGGTACTGCCGCTCGCAATGGTAGATCGCGACCCCGGGCTGGGCCGGCTCCTGGTAGAGCAGGCGGGAGAGGTCGATCCCCTTCGCCTTCCAGTGGTTGATCGCCGGGACCATGTCGAGCTTGTCGACCCGGCCGATCATCTCGTCGAAGGTGCGGAAGCCCAGTTGCGCCATCAGTTCGCGCACTTCCTCGGCGACGAAGAAGAAGAAGTTGATGACGTGCTCGGGCTGGCCGGTGAAGCGCTGGCGCAGCACCGGGTCCTGCGTCGCGATGCCGACCGGGCAGGTGTTGA
>CAYMRQ010000270.1:0-5820 GCA_964392845.1 uncultured Rhizobium sp. | reverse complement strand
ACCAAGACCGATATCGGCTGGGGCCACCAGATCCGCTCCTACGTGCTGCAGCCCTACCAGATGGTGAAGGATCTGCGCACCGGGGTCGAAACCGGCAATCCCGCCGCGGTGCTCGACGGCGACATCGATCGTTTCCTCGCCGCCGCCCTGGCGCAGCGGATCGAGGGCGCCGACGCGGCGGCGGGCGGGGGATAAGCTCGATTTGGACCGCTTGTTTCTGAGGCGATGAAATAATCGCAGAGTGCTGGAAACGGTCCTGCATGACAAAATCGGCGTCCTTCGAGACGGCGCTTCGCGCCTCCTCAGGATGAGGTTAAATCTATGATGGTATTAAGAAAAACCTCATCCTGAGGAGCCCGCGCAGCGGGCGTCTCGAAGGACGCACAGCGCCGGTCCCGGCGCTGCCGATTATTGCGCGAGAAAGCCGCCATCGACCGGCAGGGTATGGCCGGTGATCATCGCCGCGGCGGGGCTCGCCAGGAAAAGGATGGCGAGGGCCACCTCCTCGGGCGTGGCGAGGCGGCGCAGCGGCGTCAGCGCGGCGATGCGGTCGAGCACCCCGGCCTGGTCGAGCAACCCCGCGGTCAGGTCGGTGCGCACCCAGGTCGGCGCCACCGCGTTGACCCGGATGCCCGATTGCGCCCATTCGACGGCCAGCGCCCGGGTCATGTTGACGACGGCGCCCTTGGTCGCCTGGTAGGACACGTTTGGATAAACTCCGCCGCCGGAAAACCCCATGATCGAGGCGAGGTTGACGATGGCGCCGCCGCCGCGCGACATCATGCTGCGCGCCGCCAACCGCGAGCACAGAAACACCCCGGTCAAATTGACTGCGACGACCTTGTTCCAGTCGGCGAGCGGGTGATCGACCGCCGCGTGGCGCAAGCCGATGCCGGCGCTGTTGACCAGGATGTCGACTCCGCCATGGTGCTGCACGACCGTGCCGAAGGCCCGTTCGAGCGCGGCCTCCTCGGTCACATCGGCGGCATGGACGGAGATCGCCGGTCTGTCTGCGGCGATCGCCTTCGCCGTCGTCTCGGCCATTGCGGCGTCGCGGTCGAGGATCGCGACGGTGGCCCCCGCCGCGGCCAGGGCCGTGACGGCGGCGCGGCCGATCCCGCGCGCGCCGCCGGTGACGATTGCGACCTTGCCGTCCAGGCGCAACGCGTCGAACGGATTGGCGGCGGAAGTCATGGCGCATCTCCCTCGATTCGGCCTGGCGCGAGGCAGCCCTTGCCATAGGCCGGCGCGAGGTAATTTAGTACGAAGTGTCGCTCGCATCCGGAAGAAAGCAGCTGCTTGCCTATGCCGCTCGTCCTCTACAATTCGCTGACCCGCCGCAAGGAACCGTTCGAGCCGATCGATCGGCTCAATGTCCGGATGTACGTCTGCGGGCCGACGGTCTACGACCTCGCGCATATCGGCAACGCCCGCGCGGTCGTGGCGTTCGACGTGCTCTACCGGGTGCTGCGCCATGAATACGGCGCCGACCACGTGCGCTATGTCCGCAACATCACCGATGTCGAGGACAAGATCATCGCCGCGGCGCGCGAGACCGGCGAGCCGATCGACGCCCTGACCCGGCGCACCACCGCGATCTTCCACGAGGACATGGCAGCGCTCGGCAACCTGCCGCCCGATGTCGAGCCGCGCGCCACCGAATACATCCCGCAGATGATCCTTATGATCGAGCGGCTGATCGCCTCGGGCCATGCCTATGCCGCCGAAGGCCATGCGCTGTTCCGCGTCGCCTCCTACGCCAAATACGGCGCGCTGTCGCGGCGCAGCCGCGCCGACATGATCGCCGGCGCCCGCGTCGAGGTCGCGCCCTACAAGGAGGACCCCGGCGACTTTGTGCTGTGGAAACCCTCGACCCCGGACCAGCCGGGTTGGCCGAGCCCGTGGGGAAGCGGCCGGCCGGGCTGGCACATCGAATGCTCGGCGATGAGCGAAGAGACGCTTGGGCCGACCTTCGACATCCACGGCGGCGGACTCGACCTCATTTTCCCGCACCACGAGAACGAGATCGCCCAGAGCGTGTGCGCCCATGACGGCCGCAAGTTCGTCAACTTCTGGGTGCACAACGGCTTCCTCTCGGTCAACGGCGAGAAAATGTCGAAATCGCTCGGCAATTTCGTCACCGCCCACGAATTGTTGGAGAAGTGGCCGGGCGAGGTGATCCGCCTCGCGCTGCTCGGCACCCATTACCGCGACCCACTCGACTGGACCGAAGAAAAGCTGCGGCAAGCGCAGCAGACGCTCGACCGGCTCTACAGGGTGCGGATGGGGTCCAGCGAGGACGATCCCGGTGTACCTCCGTCTCCAGCGATAGATGCCCTCCAAGACGATCTCAACACGCCGAGAGCAATTGCGCATTTGCACGAACTCGCCGGCGCGTTCCACCGCGCCGAGGAGGAAGCCGAGCGGACGCGACTCCGGCAGGAACTCCTCGTTGGCGGCAGGCTCATGGGGCTCCTGACAGATGAGCCAGACAAATGGTTTCACCGGCGCGCGTCTAGGCTTAAGATATCCACATATGCCCCAACGGTCATCGTCAGCGATATAGGCTCGGCCTCAGGCAAAGGTGTGGCCGACTCCGCGGCCTCGGAAGGTATCGAGGAGCGGATCAAGGAGCGTATTGCTGCCCGTGCGCGTGCTCGGAAAGAACGTCGCTTTGCCGATGCTGATCGCATTCGCGATGAGCTTGCGGCCGGCGGCATCATCCTCGAAGACAAGCCGGACGGCACGACCGAGTGGCGCCGAGCGTGAGCATGAATCTAGCGCGTGCGCTTTTACTTTTTTGTCATACCGGCGCAAGCCGGTATCCATGGCGGGGATGGGTCCCGGCTTTCGCCGGGATGACAGAATCTTTATTGGCGGTCTAACCATGGCCGGGACCGACCATAGCCGGCCGGCGGCGAGCGGCGGGCCGGCGATCATCCTGGTTGAGCCGCAGCTCGGCGAGAATATCGGCACCGCGGCGCGGGCGATGGCAAATTGCGGGCTGGGCGATCTGCGCCTCGTGCGCCCACGCGACGGCTGGCCGTCGGACAAGGCGGTGGCGGCGGCGAGCGGCGCCGATGCGGTGCTCGACAAGGCGCGGCTTTTCCCAAGCGTCGAGGCGGCGATCGCCGATCTCGTGCATGTCTATGCCGCGACCGCGCGCGACCGCTACATGGTCAAGCGCGAGCTGACGCCGCGCCGCGCCGCCGCGGAGATGCGCGGCTTTCTCGATTCGGGCGAAGCCTGCGGGGTGTTGTTCGGGCCGGAGCGGACCGGCCTTGTCAACGACCACATCGCGCTCGCCGACACGGTCTTGAGCGTACCGCTCAACCCGGCTTTTTCCTCGCTCAACCTCGCCCAGGCGGTGCTGATCATCGGCTACGAGTGGTTCACCGCGCGCACCGAGCCAAAGCCGGAGATCCTGCATACCGGCCACAGCCGGCCCGCCAACAAGGCGGAGCTGCTACGCTTCTTCGAGCATTTCGAGGAGGCGCTCGACGCGAGCGGCTTCCTGCGCCAACCCGACAAGCGCCCGAGCATGACGCGCAATCTGCGCAATCTGTTTCAGCGCGCCGGCTGCACCGAGCAGGAGTTGCGCACCCTGCACGGCGTCATCACCGCCTTCATGGGGCCGAGGAAGCGCGGCGAGGACGGCGAGCGGTAGCGCCACTGCCGCCGCGGTCATCGGGTCCGCGTCGTCAACAATGTTCAGCCGGCGTTGCGGCCGGTACAATCGGCGACATGCGGATCCTCTATCACCTCACCTTGTCGCCCTTTGCGCGCAAGCTGCGCATCGTGCTCGCCGAAAAGAACCTCGACTTCACCTTGAAGCTCGAAAAGGTGTGGGAACGGCGGCCGGAATTTCTCGCCCTCAACCCGGCCGGCGAGGTGCCGGTGCTGATCGAGCCGGACGGCACCGTGCTCGCCGGCACCGAGGCGATCGTCGAATATCTCGACGAAGCCTATCGCGAGAAGCTGCTGATCGGCATCAACCCGGTCGACCGCGCCGAGGTGCGCCGCCTCACCGCCTGGTTCGACATCAAGATGAATTTCGAGGTCACCGAAAACCTGCTCGGCCAGAAGATGATGCGGCGCATCGAGGGGCAGGGGCAGCCGAACTCGCAGGCGATTCGCGCCGGGCACGCCAATCTGCCCTATCACCTCGATTACATCGGCTATCTGGTCGAGCGGCGGCGCTGGCTCGCCGGCGATCATTTCTCGGTCGCCGACATCGCCGCGGCGGCGCATCTCTCCAGCCTGGATTACCTCGGCGACGTGCCGTGGGAGGCGCACGAGGCGGCAAAGGAATGGTATGCCCGGATCAAGTCGCGGCCGAGCTTTCGCCAGATCCTCGCCGATCACGTGCCCGGCGCGCCGCCGCCGAAGCATTACGACGATCTCGATTTTTAGGCGCGCCGCAAAGCCTCGTCACGGCTCGATCAGCAGCCGCTTCGCGGCAAATTCGTCGGCGGAGAGGATCCCGGCATCGCGCAGCGCTTCGAGCATGCGCAGATGAATGCCCCCACCCGGTGCGGCAACCGCCAGCACGCCGCCAAACCGCAGCTCGACCGGGACCGTCCCCTGCTGCAACAAGAGGAACGCGAAACCGAGAGCGCCCGCCGCGAGCAGGAACAGCACCGCCTGATAGGGATAGCCGGTGACGAGGTCGCCGAGCGCGCACAGCACGAGCAGCATCGCAATCGTCGCAGCGGCCTCCTTGGCCGTCACGATCGTCGCCAGATTGCGGCCGATCAGCCAATAGATGCCGGCAGCGATCGCGAGGACCAGTATCGCGGCGACAAGATTGCCCGAGCCGCTGACCAGGACCAGCGCGGCGAGCGCCGTGATCCCGATCGCGGCGACGACCGAATAGCTGAGGCTTTCCGGCATGCTCGGAATGGCGATCCGCATCCCCGTATTCTCCCCGTGTCGCGCGAAAATACCGCACCCGGGTGGCGGGACGCGACAGGATCTTGGGCCTCAGCGGGTGCCGTCGGTCTTGGTCTGCGGCGCCGCATCGTCCTTGATGTCGAGGCGCTCGATATTCGCCTGGGCCGCGGCCTCGGCGGCGCTGCCGGGCGCCAGCATCGCCACAAGCAGCCAATCCTGGCGCGCGCCGTCAATGTCGCCGCCGAGCCTGCGGATATTGCCGCGCTCCAGCAGGGCCGACACCGAATCGGGGGCCAGGGTCAGCGCCTTGTCGATGTCGGCCAGCGCCGGGTCGAGGCGACCCTGCGCGCGATAGGCCGAGGCGCGGTAGATCAGCGCGTCGAGGCGGGCGGGGTCGGCTTTGAGCACGCGGTCGAGATCGGCGATCGCCTTGTCGAACCAGCCGGCCGCGCCCGCCGCCGCGGCCCGATCCACCAGCAACTCGGCGACCAGCAGATCGCCAGCCTCGGGGCGCAGCCCGAGAGCGGCGCCGTCGGTCGCATAGGCGCGCGCCGGGTCGCCGGCGAGGAGCCACCCCTGCGCGGCCTGGCCGAACACCTCGGCGCGCAGCCAGGGGGGCGCACGGACCATCGCCTGCGCCAGCTTTTCGAGGCGCCTGGCGGCCTCCTTGTATTGTTTGAGCCCGATCAGCGAGACGGCGAAACAGTGATCGGCGGGATGGGCGCCGCCACGATCCTGCCAGCTCTCGGCCAGGTCCCGCGCGGCGGCCGGGTCCTCCTTGGCGAGCTTCAGGCAGCGCTCATAAGTCGCGGCATCGGCATCAGCCGAGCGCGGCCTTTGGGGCGACGCAGCGCGCGGCGGCGCGGCCGATAGCGGCGGGCCGGCAGGCTCCGCCGGTTCGGCGGCAAGCGCCGCGCCGGAGATGAC